>JBASAY010000212.1:0-10960 GCA_049650865.1 Tunicatimonas sp. | reverse complement strand
ACGCTTTCCACCTGTTCTGCGTTGCTTTCGGCGCCCGATGCCTCAGCATCGCGCTTCTCAAGCGCCTTAATCAGACGAAAACCGTCCTCAAAATCTCTCGTTAATCTATATGTCAACACGCCCTAGCAGTGCTGCTTACTGCAACCGCTGAGGCTGAACTTATTTTTGCCGTCAGCGTATATCCGCATACAATCATTTTGTAGCCTGTGCGCATCACTATTTCTACCCCCGTCAAGCAAGGCCGTCGCTCGGTGGCACAGGGGTTTAATCAAAATTTGTTCGAGAGACTAAATCCTCCCTTCCCCCCCGTGAAGCTGCTTCGTTTTGACGGGTCGGAGAAGGGAGATATTGTTTCCTTAGAGCTTGACTTTATCCTCTTTAAGCAGGTGTGGGAAAGCCACATCACGGAAAGCGGCGAAACTGAGCGTGAGTGGTACTTCGTAGACGTTGGGGTGAAGCTGCCGTTCTTTTTGTGCTACTGGCAGCATCGGCACCGGGTGGTACAAACGGGCACCCACGCTACCATTATTGATGATATCACCTACGAGACTCCCTTCTTCCTTACCGACTATCTGATGTACCCCGTCATGTGGCTACAGTTTATGTACCGCCAGCCTGTCTACCGGCGGGTGTTCGGATAACCGCCTAGTTTTTGGTCACCTTATAAGCTACCACCCGGTTGTCGAAAAAGGTAGGCACCAGCAGCAGTTCTTGCGAACCGATGTAGCCAATGTCAGCGGCATTGATCTCTTGCGCTTTGGTATCCAGCAACTTCTGGCTTTGGTTGTTCACCGGGTCTACGTAGTGCACTTCGCCCTGCCAGGTAGAAACGATGTAGTCGCCGCTCTCGGTTTTGATGATCCCATCGGCCGAAGGAATCTCATCAATCCAGTGATCTTCTACCGTTTTGTTGCTTAGGTTAATCGGGGCTAAAAAACCACCCCCGGCCGAAGCCAGTAAGATTCGATCATCTTCGGCGAGCAGGCCATTCGGACGCTGTAGGGTGGAGTCGCTCATCCAGGTTGTTACCTCCCCGTTTTGCAGTTGATGAATTTTATCGGTATCCGAGTCGGTAGCGTACACCGTTCCGTTGCTACTCACCGTGATATCGTTCAAAAACAGTGCTCCCTCAACGGGAAATTTCTCGCTCACCTTGCCGGTTTCCAAGTCAATGGCTACCAGCTCAGTGATGTCGGTTACGTAGAGCGTGCTTCCGTGCATGCCCATTCCCTTAGGATCGTTCAGGCCGGTAGTCCACTTGAGGGCAGTTACTGAACCATCGGGAGACAGCTTGGAGATGTAACCATCGCCGTCCTGACCTTCTTTGTCGATTTCGCCGATGTTGGCAACGTACAACACATCATTGTCGGCATCGTAGAGCACCGACTCGGGATTTCGCATAACGGTATCGGTAGCCCAGACTTCTTCAATAGAGACATCCATGGAAGGCATCTCTTCCGGGGTAGTTTGTTCAGCGGTGGTTTCAGCGGTTTCAGTGGTTCCGCCACAGGCAGCAAACAAGAGCAGCAATGCGGGGATAAAATAACTCGTTATCTTTTTCATAGTGTGGTTAGGTTTGGATAGTGATAGACATCTGCTGTATCAACATTCTGGAACCAAAAGAGTTATGGGCAGACCAATAACCGCCTAACTACAAGCATCATGAAAAATCCGTTTCCCGTTCCTATCAGCGATGCAACGCCTATCTTCCGGGTAGCATCCGACGTTGTCGGCTTACAAGTCGTGATGGTCAATGTGTACTTCATCAGCCAAAACCACGGGGGAGAAACCGTTTGGTACTTGGTGGACGCCGGGTTGGGCGAGTGTGCCGACCGGATCATAAAGGCCGCCGAGCTTACCTTTGTACCGGGAGCCACCCCGACCGGTATTCTACTTACCCACGGCCACTTCGACCATATCGGCGCGCTCAACAAACTGGCTCATCATTGGAACGTCCCCGTATACGCACACCCTTTAGAGATTCCCTACCTCACGGGGCAGTCGGCTTACCCGCCCCCCGACCCTACCGTGGGGGGTGGCTCGCTGGCCGCCCTAGCCGCATTGTATCCGAAGCAGCCCATCACATTAGATCAACCTCCCCTGCCCTACTCGGCTGATGGGCACATCCCGGGTCTGGAAGATTGGCGGGTAATTGATACCCCCGGACACACGCCGGGCCACGTTTCGTTTTTCCGCGAGAGCGACAAGACCTTGGTTGTCGGCGATGCTTTTATTACCGTGAAGCAGGAATCGTTGCGAGCGGTTTTGCAGCAGCGCTCTGAGGTGCACGGCCCTCCGGCCTACTTCACCTGCGACTGGTCGGCTGCCCAGCAGTCGGTGGCCACACTAACGGCCCTGCAACCCGAAGTGGCAGCCTGCGGGCACGGTAAGCCCATGCGGGGAGTGGAGTTGCAGAGCCAGTTGACGTATCTAAACACCCACTTCTCAACGGTGGCCATTCCTTCCCGGGGGCGCTACGTAGGGCACCCGGCCCGTGCCAACGAATCAGGGGTGATCTCGGTGCCACCGGCCCGCATTCCATCGGTTATGCAGGGAGCACTGGCGGGTCTAGCCTTGGCAGGAGCGGCATGGTTGGCGTATACTCGAAAGCAGCGAAAATAAGGGGCGGTATATAGGTAGATTTCCTCGCCCACGCGTTCTAACCCCCGTAGTGCATATCAGTTTCCCACTCGGTAAGGGGCACGGCATCAGCGTCGCGCACTCCTCCGGCCACCACCTCGCTCACAAAGATGCTGTGGTCGCCGATGGTGATGTCTTCGCGAACCTTGCACTCGAAGTAAGCAGGTACATCTTTGAGAATAGGTGCGCCAGTTTGTCCGTCCTCAAAGGCGAACCCATTGATGGTGTCAGCTTCAATCTTGGTGTCTTCAGCGAAGGGAGCGGGCATGTCTTTATTGTCCTTACCAACGATATTTACGGCAAAGATGCGGCTCTTCTCGATGGTTTCGTGCAGGTCGGACTGCTTCTTTACGGCTACGGTAACCAAATGAGGCTCGAACGAGGCCTGGCTTACCCAACTTACCGTGCCGGCGGCTATAAAATCTTTGTCGCGCGTCGACATTTCCTCGCTCGATTTGCGGGTGGTAACAATATAAAAGCCGTAGGTTATCTTTTTTAGGGCATCAGAAATTTCGGATGATTTATCGGTGCTCATACTAAATTAGTTAGTGGTTAGGATTTGGAGTATGAACTACCAATAAGCCCGCTTGTTTGAATTGCAGCGGGGCGCTGCTCGCGGGCGCTATCCCAAGTCTCCGGCAGCCCGAAGAACGTACTCGGCCAACTCCCAGGTGCCGTAAAGGACCAATCCAATTAATCCGGCGAAAATAACGACCACGCTCACCAGGATTCCTTTGCCGCTACCGCGGTACTTGCCTTCCTCGTGGTATCGTTTCAGCATGCGCACGTTGCGCTGGTTGGCCTTATAGGCAAAGTCAAAGATGTTTCCTAAGATGGGAATACTGCCGATGGTTGCGTCCAGAATCACGTTACCAATCATCATCAGCACCAACTTGCGGCTCGCGCCGAACCGGGCCATGTAGTAGATCAGCGAACCGGATACGGCCAGCGAAGCGGCGTCTCCTAAGCCAGGCACCAAGCCCAAGATAGGGTCCAGTCCGAACCGGAATTGGGTGCCGGGCACCTTGAACTTCGAGTCCATCAGGTGCGTAATTTTATCTACCCACTTGAGTTCGGGCGTACCCGTGGTGGGCTTTCGGCGCTTAGAGAGCGGAGACTTCATAGCAGTAAACGTTGGTGTACCTTTCTATAAAAGCAAAAAAACCCACCTTTTGTTTGCCCCACGGCGGCTAGTACGCCCGCACGGCCCGGCCTTCCATAAAGTTAACGAACGCTTTGTTTACCACCCGGTTGCCGCCCTCGGTGGGGTAGTCGCCCGTGAAGTACCAGTCGCCGCGGTGGTCGGGGCAGGCGTCCCGCAGGTTCTCTACGGTTTGGTACACCACCTCGTAGTCTGAGACGAGATTCTTAGGGCGGGTAATCAGCGAGATCATCTCCGAAACCCGCTCGTAGCTGAAGGGCTCGTACAGCCGCTTCACAAAGTTAGGCGCTCCCGGCAGCATTCCCTCGCTGGCGCACAGATCATACACATCGTCGATCAGGTTGTCCAGCCCGCTTTCTTCAAGAAGGCGAAGCACCGCCCGGAAGGCCACGAAATCGCCCATCTTCGACATGTCGATGCCGTAGCAATCGGGGAAGCGAATTTGGGGGGCGGAAGAGGCAATCACAATCTTTTTGGGCGACAGGCGATCGAGCAGTTGCAGAATGCTTTTCTCCAGCGTAGTGCCGCGCACGATAGAGTCATCGATCACCACAATATTATCAATGCCCTTGCGCACTACTTCGTAGGTGGTGTCGTACACGTGCGCCACCAGGTCGTCGCGGTGGATATCGTCGGTGATAAAGGTGCGCAGCTTGGCATCTTTCACCACCAGCTTTTCTACCCGGGGGCGAAACGACAGCAGCTTAGTAAGATATTCTTGGTCTACCTGGCCACCCTTGGCCTTCTCGTGGATCGCCGCGATGCGCTCGTTACTCAGGTGGTCTTCTAGTCCCGCTAGTATTCCTAAGAAGGAAGTTTCGGCGCTATTAGGAATATAAGAAAAGATGGTATTCTGTAAGTCATAATCAATCGACTTCAGAATTTGAGGAATCAGCAGCTTGCCTAGCTTTTTGCGCTCATTGTAAATGTCGGGGTCCGAGGCCCGCGAGAAGTAGATACGCTCGAAGCTACACGAACGCTTCTCGAGCTTCTCAATAAACTGCTGCTGCGAGTAATTGCCCTGCTTGTCAATGATAAGGGCGTGGCCGGGTTCAATTTCCTTGATCTCGTCGTAGGGCACGTTGAAGGCCGTCTTGATGGGCGGTTTTTCGGAAGCCACCACCACCACCTCGTCGTCGGCGTAGTAGTAGGCGGGCCGGATTCCCGCCGGATCGCGCGCCACGAACGACGCGCCGCTGCCGATGAGTCCGGCCATGGTGTAGCCCCCGTCGAAGTCTTTGCACGAGCGCTGTAGCACCCGCTGTAGGTTCAGGTTGTCCTCAATGATCTCGGTAACTTGCTGGTTGGTGTGGGTAAACTTGTGTTGATCAAACAGCTCCTGGTTCTCCTGATCCAGAAAGTGACCGATTTTTTCCATCACCGTTACCGTATCGGCTTTCTCCTTGGGGTGCTGCCCCAGGCTCACCAGAATATCGAACAGGTCGTCAACGTTGGTCATGTTAAAGTTGCCCGCCATCACCAGGCTGCGGCTGCGCCAGTTGTTCTGCCGCAACATGGGGTGACAATACTCGATAGAGTTCTTGCCGTGGGTGCCGTAGCGCAGGTGGCCCAACCACACCTCGCCGGTAAAGGCCACGTTTTTCTGTAAGAACAGCCCATCTTGCAGCACCTCGCTTCCCCACTCCTTGCGGGCCTTCTTAAACTTGCGGTTGATCTTCTTAAACACGTCAGAAATCGGCCGGTCCGATACCGAGCGGTAGCGGCTGATGTAGCGCGAACCGGGCTCCACATCGATCTTAATGTTGGCGACCCCTATCCCGTCTTGCCCCCGGTTGTGCTGCTTTTCCATAAGCAAGTACAGCTTCCGCACCGCGTAGAGCGGGGTGCCGTACTTGTCGATGTAGTACTGAAGGGGCTTGCGCAGGCGAATCATTGCAATACCGCACTCGTGCTTAATTTGGTCGATCATAGGGGAAAACGTTTGGCCGTAGGGTGAAGGTACGAAAGCAAGGCTGATAAAGAAACAAAAATAACCGTAAGCTGCCTCGGAGGTAGAACACCGGTTGAGCAAAAAAAATTAGTGGGTCATCGACTTTTTAGGCGGAGCTTGTCGGATTTATTCAGCAGCGCGTAACCGCAGTAGCCACCCCGCATAGGTCAAAAGGTCACGCCTACGTTGCTGAAATGTCACATTTTAGTAACATCAGGCGAGCGGTGCGCAAAGTGTAAGCCAGCTTACATTTTATCGGGATAGTGTCTGCTATGATTGCGGGGTGTACTAATTTTTCTAAACCCTAAAATCATCACGTAATGAAAAAACTACCGTTATTTTTCGCCCTGTTTGCCCTGGCCTTCGCCGGGTGCGACGAAGACCAAGACGGCACGCCCGACGTGCTGGAACCAACGATTCTTACCGTATCGCCCCACCAAGCACCGGCCGGGTCGCACGTAACCATCTCCGGACTCAACTTTACCGCATCGTCTACCGTGAGCGTCGGTGGTGAGCACGCCGACGTAGGCACCATCGGCCGCACGGCTATCTCGGTAAAGGTGCCCGCCGGACTAGACCTGGGCAAGGCCGAGATTATCGTCACCACCAACGGCAGCGCGTCCGACCCGTTTCCCTTTACCGTTACCAAAGGAGATACCCCAGCACCGGAGGCAACCAACTTTCGGGTGACCATCGAGAACGTAAGCACCCCGCAGCCTTTCTTCCAGAGCGGAATCTTTAACACTCCGGTAGGCGCCTCCGCCCCCGGACCCGCTTTCCCGGAGGACGGTAGCGCCTACGAATTCTCGTTCTACGCGGGGCCTAGCACGGTGCCCGGCACGGTTACTCGGTTATCGTTTGCCACCATGTATGTAGCCTCTAACGACCTGTTTCTGGCTCCGATAGGAGAAGGCATCCGGCTCTACGACGATCAGGGCAACCCTACCAGCGGCGATATCACCGACCAAGTGTTCTTGTGGGACGCTGGCACCGAAGTAAACGAAGAACCCGGCAGCCAAAGTCAACCGCCTACCAACGTTGGTGGCAAGGATGAAAACGGGGTGGTGCAGTTACTAGACGAAGTAAACGAAAGCAAGAACGGCCTGGTGGCTCCCAACATTGAAACCTGCTATCCACTGATTAAGGACGCCATCAAAGTAACTATTCAAAACGAAGGCACCCTATTTACGGTGCGCATCTACAACCTTACCGGCGGTACTGATCTTCCCAGCCCACTGTCGCCTGGTATCTACGCGGTGCATACCGAACCCAATCTGCTGTTTGAGGTAGGCGCGCCGGACTTCGGCGTAGGGCTGGAGGCCATCGCCGAAGACGGCAACGCGGCTCCTCTGGGAGAATACGCCGCCGAGCGGACCGGGCTGATCGTACCGCTGTCGCCCGGTGTGTGGGCCGTGCACCAAGAAGACGTGATGCCGCTCTTTACCGCGGGCGAGCCCGACCGCGGATTAGGCCTCGAGGGCATCGCTGAGGATGGCAGCGCCGCCGAACTCGGAGGCAACCTGCCCAATGTAGAAGGAGTGGGCGCCAGTGCGGTGTTTAACACCCCGGAGGGAGCTGATGCCCCCGGCCCCATTGGCCCCGGCGGAAGCTACTCCTTTACCGTAGCGGCCAAACCGGGTTACAACTTGTCGTTGGCGACTATGTTTGTGCAGAGCAATGATTTGATCTACACCTTTGAGGACAACGGTTTGCCACTGTTTAAAGAGGGCGCGCCCGTTAGCGGAGACGTTACCGATTACGTGTTTCTGTACGATGTAGGGACCGAGGAAGACCAGTTTCCCGGAGCAGGACTCGATCAGGTAATTCGGCAGAGTGGTCCCGACGCGGGTGCCCCTGACGACGACGATCGCGTTGGGCGCCTTACCGCCGATGGGGAAACCCCCGCGGCCGATGGGTTTGTGTACCCTGCTACCGCGTCGGTTATTAAAATTAAAATTACGCCTGAGCCCTAGAAGGTACATCTAACCCCATTGTTAAAAGCCCATCCGTTCGTCGATGGGCTTTTTTATTTTGATAATCTCCCTTACGTTTGGCAGACTTTTAACGTAGACGTTGTTACTTTCTAATAACCCCTTTCTAGAGTAGTTCAGCGGCACTTACTAAGAATACTGTTGCTTTGATACTACTTGGTACTTTTATTGCTGAACAAAAGTGCTATTTGAGTGACAGTGTACCTCCCTTATAAATTTAAGCAAATAATAACCCAATTTTTACTATGAGAAGATTATCCATGAGACTGATTCTGGCGGTAGGGACGTTGATTCCTATTCTTTACGCCTGTAACAACGACGATGACGGTGCCACTCCGGCAGCACCGACCATCACTGCGCCTCCGGCAGCCTCGGTAGAGGTTGGAGCGGCGGTTGATCTGACGTTCGCCGTTACGATTCCCGGAGGGTATGCTTCGGCTACTCCCAGTGTAGACCCCTCTTCAGTAGGTGAGATAACAATTACCGAGTTGACCGATGAAGCCACCAGCGGCAACGTGGTAATTAACTTCACCGGGAGAGCCGTAGGTGATGCTACGGTGCGATTAGCGTTGGTTGATCAGCTTAACCAACCCGCCGAAGCCACCGTGGCGGTGAACGTGCGGGAAGCAGGAACCGCCCCTCCGATCCCCCCGACTGATAATCTTCTATCACCAGGTGACACCATTGCCAAAATCGCCGATCTAAGCTCTCTTTCAGCGGCCCTTACTGCCGCCGAACTGGTAGCGGCGCTTAATCAGGGCGAGCAAATAACCATTTTTGCTCCCAGAAACGGAGCTTTTGCGACGCTGCTCACCGACCGGGGAGTTGCCGACCTACCTGCCTTGTTAGCACAACTAAGCAAGAATGGATTATCTAACCTGCTGCAAGCCCATGTAGTGGCCGAATCCCTGCCCGTAGCTGCGCTGGAAACGAAGTCTTACAACACCCTAAATCCGAATGCTACGCTTAACGTGGTTAAATCGGGCAGTAATGTAACCGTAAACGGTGCGGCCGTGGTCACTCCCGATATCCTTACTTCTAACGGCGTAATCCACATCATTGATGCGGTGGTCAATCAGCCGCCCCCGCCCGTAGCGGCCGGAGTGCAAACGGTGGTAGACACCATCGCGTCGCGCGATGAACTTAGCAGCATGGAGGCAGCCCTTGAGGCAGTGAATATTATTGAAACCCTGCGTACCGAAGGCCCCTTCACCGTGTTTGCTCCGAATAATGCGGCTTTTGATGCCCTTATCGCTGCTCAGAATGCCACTGACCTTGACGGACTGGTTACTCAACTAGGAGCCGATGCCGTAGCGTCAATTTTGCAGGCGCACGTGGTTGAAAGCAGGCTAGCCGCAGAAGACTTACGCGATAAAGACGTGTATAATACCATCAGTGGTGCTACCCTTACCGTTACCACCGACTTTGACACGAATGAGATACGAATCAATGGCTCCCAGGTGGTGGAGTCTAATCTGATTACCGAGAACGGCATCGTGCACATCATCGACTCAGTGGTTAACCTGTCGGCTTCTAACGATGGTTCTAACGGTTTCACCGTTACCATCGAGAATGTGTCTAGCGACAAGCGGTTCTTCCAGCACGGAATATTTAACACCCCGCAGGGTGCTACGGTCGCAGGCCCAGCGAGCGCCGACGGTGGAGTTTATCAGTTGCAGTTCTACGCCGGTCCTAATATCATCGCGGGCGACGGCGGCCCTCGCCTTTCTTTCGTTACCCGACTGGCAGCGTCTAACGACCTGTTCCTAGCCACCGGGCAGAATGGCATCGAATTGTATCCGAACGGCACTGCCCTCACCGGTGATATCACTGGCCAAGTGCTCCTTTGGGATGCCGGTACCGAAGACAACACTACCGGGGCCGACGAACAAGGTACGGTACTGCCCTACAACGGAGCGGACTACCTACCGGCTGTGGATCTGTTCAGTGTCACCCTTATCAATACCGGGTCGCTGTTCACCCTGCAGATTACGAACAACTCAGGAAGCACCACCACGCCCACCGCGCTTTCGCCCGGCGTTTACGGCATCCACACCCTTGGAAGCCCCATCTTTGAAGAGGGAGTACGGGTAGGCCTTGCCGGATTGGAGGCACTAGTAGAAGACGGTGATCCTGCTACGCTAAGTGCGACTTTCGAGGAGCTTGATGGCTTTGTGGTGCCCCTATCGCCCGGCTTGTTTGCCGTGCACAGCTCCGAGGTTCGACCTTTGCTGGTTACCGGTGAGTTAGATCGGGGAGTGGGACTAGAAGCACTAGCGGAAAACGGCGATCCTACTGATTTGGCCGCCGCTCTGGCGCAGGATGCGACCCTCAACCTCGATACGGTGGGAGTGTTCAATACTCCGGTAGGAGGCACCTCCCCCCGGAACATCTTACCAGGCGAGCGGTATACGTTTACGGTCAACGCCGAGCCTGGCGATAACCTTTCGCTGGTTATGATGATGGTGCAGAGTAATGACATTGTCTACGCTACTGCCGAACGAGGCTTTCCGTTGTTCCGTACCAACGGCCGACCGTTCAACGGCAACGCCAGTCGGCAGATCTTCGGTTACGACGTTGGTACTGAGGCTAATGAGTATCCCGGTGCCGGTCTCAACCAACCCATCCGTTCGCCTAACACTGGCACCGATACGGATGATGTAATACGGCGCGTTACAATGGACGATGTGAACCCCGATGCCGACGGCTTTATCTATCGGCCCGAGGGCGAAAGAGTTCGGGTAATTATCACTCCCAACTAGTTTTAGAATATTCCCGAATGCAAAGCACCGGCCACCCATGGTCGGTGCTTTTTTTGTTTCATTTCCGGCCCCTTTGGCGTATGTTTAAAGGAATTTTATCTGTCAAAAAGTGGTAACTATAAACAGATTGTTCAAGTAGCGCTTGGCAATTTGTTCAAGCACAAGCACTTATACCTATCCCGCTGTATGTACCTAGTTTCTGAATTGGTGCTGATAATCAGTTAGTTAGACGCTTTGAGTAACAAATAAGTAACAACGATTGACAGAATTTCCTCTTTTTGAAAATTACTGATAGGCTCATTTTAAAATCAATAGCATTTTGTTTTCTAAGTCGGAGGACGGAAGTTAACTGAAAATCGCCTTGAGGGCATTACCAATTTGAGAGAATGTAAAGCGCAACTGCTCTAGCTTAATTAGGTTGTTTTTAACTCTTATTAGTAGACTTGATGATACT
>JBASAY010000211.1:0-109058 GCA_049650865.1 Tunicatimonas sp. | reverse complement strand
CATATCCGATGGTAAAAAGTTTAATCTCATGCGATTGCACTTGCTTGTCCCACATTTGACCCGAATCATTAGCATTTGCTATTTCACTATTTAGTGCATAGAATGGATGTCTTCTATCAATTACGTCCGTAAGCTGCTTTGAAGACATGCGCTGGTATTCTTTTTTTACATCAAATAGCGCCTGCTTATCACTTTGCTTAAGTTCTGCTACGTAGCTTTTCTCGTCTATTTTTTCCCAAAAAGAATCTTTCCGCTCTATTACTTTTTCGTACTTCATCAAAGTTTTCAAATCTGCATCCGCTTGGAATGAGAAGCATCCATGGATATTCGGGACAAAATCGAATGAAGGATTCTCCTGTGATTTGCTTAGAAGCATAAGCAACTTATGTAGATGTATGCTTTCCAACTTACCGTCAAACATTTCAAGTAATGATAATAGTATTTTTCTTCTGTAGTACATGTAAGTATGTTTCAAGTATATCTTCACTAAATCCCCAACAGCAACCTCGTCGGGTCCTCAATCAGCTCCTTGATGCGGTACAGGAAGCTCACTGACTCACGGCCGTCGATTACGCGGTGGTCGTACGACAACGCCACGTACATCACCGGGCGGATAATGACTTCGCCATCCACGGCAACGGGGCGCTGTACAATGTTGTGCATGCCTAGAATGGCCGACTGCGGCTGGTTAATAATGGGCGTGGAGAGCATGGAGCCGAAGATGCCGCCGTTGGTGATGGTGAACGTGCCGCCGGTCATCTCATCAATACTCAATTTACCGTCGCGCGCTTTGGTGGCCAGGCGGACTACTTCTTTTTCTATTTGGTCGAACGACAGTTGGTCGGCGTTGCGGATCACGGGTACTACTAAGCCACGGGGCGAGGATACCGCAATTGACACGTCGCAGTACTCGTTGAAGATCAGTTCGTCGCCGTCGATCATGGCGTTCACCGCGGGCCACTCCTGCAGGGCCTGGCAGGCGGCTTTGGTGAAGAACGACATGAATCCGAGTCCCACTTCGTACTTTTCCTTAAAGGATTCTTTGTACTTCTTGCGCAGCTCCATCACCGGCTGCATATCCACCTCGTTGAAGGTGGTGAGCATGGCGGTTTCATTCTTAGCCGAAACCAAGCGCTTGGCGATCGTACGGCGCAGCGAGCTCATTTTTTCGCGACGCTGCTCGCGCTCTCCCGCTGGGGCCGGAGTAGCGGCTGATCGCTCCTCTTTTGCCGGAGCCTTTTCTTCCTTGGGTGGGGCGGTGCGCGCTTCGGGTTTCTCATCCGATTTTTGGGCTCTTTCGGCGTCTTCCTTGGTGATGCGTCCGTCGCGACCGCTGCCCTTTACTTCTTTGGCATCGATGTCTTTTTCAGCCAGAATTTTGGCCGCGGCGGGCGATGCGTGACCGGTAGCGTAGGTTTCCTCGTCTTGTCCGTTAGCCGCAGATTCCGTCTTGGCAGGGGCTTTGGTTTCGGCTTTTTCAGATTGATTTCCCTTCTCACTAGGCGGCTCCTTCTCACCGGCTCCTCCGATTTCTATTTTGCAGGCCAAAGCGCCGACTTCCAGCGTAGTGCCTGCTTCGGCTATGATGCGCAAGGTACCGGCGGCCTCGGCGGTAAGCTCAAAGGTGGCCTTGTCCGACTCGATCTCCGCGATCACCTCGTCCATCTCTACTACGTCGCCGTCGGCCTTTACCCACTCAGAGATGGTGACTTCGGTGATCGACTCGCCCACCGTGGGGATCTTCATCTCTATCACCTCTGAGCTATTATCTTCGTCTTCACCATCATCAGTGGCAACCGGAGCTTCCTCTTCCTCTGATTCTTCCGGTTCTGGAGCTTCTGCTTCCGGAGTTTCCTCCTTGGAAGTACTTGACTGACCGTTAGAATCTATTTTGCACACCACCGCTCCAACCTCTACGGTGTCGCCTGCCTGGGCAATGATCTGTAGGGTACCGGCCTGCTCGGCGGTAAGCTCGAAGGTGGCTTTGTCCGATTCCAGTTCGGCAATTACTTCGTCCATCTCTACGGCGTCGCCATCAGATTTTATCCACTCGGCAATGGTCACTTCGGTGATGGATTCGCCGACGGTGGGGATTTTTATTTCTAAGCTCATACAAGTCTCTTTATCGTATTTTTAGCGAGTGTTTAATTCCTGCACTCGCTGATTCATGTTGTTGTCTCGCTGTTTTGCTTACGCTAAGCCAACGCTTTGCTAATGATTTCTTCCTGCTCCTGGGTGTGCAGCTTCCCGTAGCCGGTGGCCGGTGAGGCACTGGGCTCACGCGAGATAATCTCAAGCTCCACCTGCCGGTAGGTACGCAGAATAAACGCCCAGTAGCCCATATTTTCTGGTTCCTCTTGTACCCAATACACTTTAGCTGCTTTGTACTTCATCAGCAGTTTGGTTACTTGTTTCTCCGGAAAGGGATGCAATTGCTCCAAGCGAATAATCGCAATATCCTTTCGTTTGTCCTTCTCCTGCCGCTCCTGCAGGTCATAGTAGATCTTGCCAGAGCAGAGCAATACCTTCGTCACCGATTTGGCCGGTTTGGCGTAAGCGTCGTCGATCACCTCGCGGAAGTGCCCTTTCGTGAATTCCTCGAGCGGCGACATCACTTTAGGGTGGCGGAACAGCGATTTGGGCGACATGACCACCAGCGGCTTGCGGAACGGCCACGCCAGCTGGCGGCGCAGGGCGTGGAAGAAGTTAGACGGCTCAGTAATGTTGGCAACAACGATGTTTAAGTCGGCACTAAGTTGCAGGTACCGCTCGGGGCGGGCATTAGAGTGCTCCGGCCCCTGTCCCTCGTAGCCGTGCGGCAGCAGCAGTATCAGCCCGCTCATGCGTTGCCACTTGGTTTCGGAGGTGGTGATAAACTGGTCTACCATCACCTGCGCTCCGTTGGCAAAGTCGCCAAACTGGGCCTCCCATACCACCAGGGCGTTGGGATTGGCCATGGCGTAGCCAAACTCGAAGCCCAGCGCTCCGTATTCGGACAGTAACGAGTTGTAAATATGAAACTGCCCCTGACCGTCGCTAACGTGGTCTAGATTGGTATACGCCTCGTTGGTTTCGGCATCGTGGATCACGGCGTGCCGGTGCGAGAAGGTGCCGCGCTGGGTATCTTGCCCGGCCACTCGAACCAGCTTGCCTTCGGCCAAAATGGTGCCGTAGGCCAGCAGCTCGGCGGCGGCCCAGTTAAGCACTTTGTTCTCAAAGAATATCTCCTGGCGCTGCTTAAACTGCCGCTCAATCTGGCGAATCGGCTTAAAGTCATCGGGCAAGGTCGTAAGCGCCTTCGCCACCTGGTCAATTATTTTTTGAGCTACTCCCGTCTCGGGCGACTTCTCAAAATCTTTCTCTTCGGCCCGCCGCAGGTCGCGCCACTCCTGCTCCACCTCTTGGTAGTAGTAGGGCAGGGGCTTCTGCTTTACCATATTAAGACGATCTTGCAGCAGGCTACGGAACTCAGTGTCCATTTTTTCGGCCAGCTTAGCGTCTACCTCACCCCGCTCGATGAGTTTCTTGTTGTAGATTTCCCGGGGATTTGGGTGATCGGATATAATGTTGTAGAGCGAAGGTTGGGTAAACTTAGGCTCATCGCTCTCGTTGTGCCCGTGGCGGCGGTAGCACACCATATCGATGTAGATGTCCCGGTTAAATTTCTGCCGAAACTCCACGGCGGTCCGCACGCAGAACACCACGGCTTCGGGATCGTCGCCGTTTACGTGCATCACGGGGGCATCCACCACCTTGGCCACGTCGGTAGAGTACACACTCGAGCGGGCCTCGTCGAAGTCGGTAGTAAAGCCCACCTGGTTGTTGATCACGAAGTGGATGGTGCCCCCGGTGTAGTAACCCTCCAGCTGCGACATCTGGGCAATCTCGTAGACGATGCCCTGCCCGGCCAGGGCGGCGTCGCCGTGGATCAGGATGGGCATCACCTGGTCGTAGTCGTTATCGTACTGCCGGTCGGCCTTGGCCCGTACAAAACCTTCCACCACTGGGTCTACTGCCTCTAGGTGCGAGGGGTTGGGGGTAAGTTTCAGATTTATCTTGTTGCCCGAGGGGGTATCTACCTCGGCCGAATAGCCCAGGTGGTACTTTACGTCGCCGTCGCCGTGCGACTGGTTGGGCTCGGCGGTGCCCTCAAACTCATTGAAGATCTGCTCGTAGGTTTTGCCCATAATGTTGGCCAGCACGTTGAGCCGCCCCCGGTGGGCCATGCCGATCACCACTTCCTTTACCCCGCGGGTCGAGGCCTCGTCGATGATGGCGTCGAGGGCCGGAATGGTGGTTTCCCCCCCTTCCAGCGAGAAGCGCTTTTGCCCCAAGTACTTGGTGTGCAGAAAGTTTTCGAACACCACCGCCTCGTTGAGCATGTACAGAATCTGCCGCTTCTCTTCGTCGCTAGGGTCATACTTGATGCTCTCCTGCTCGGCCTTGTGTTTCATCCACTCCACCACCTCGCGACTGCGGATGTAGGTATACTCAAAGCCGATGGGGCCCACGTACACCTGCCGCAGCACTTCGATGATGCGCCGCAGGGTGGCGCGTCCAATACCAATTTCGTTGCCTGCCTCAAACTCCTGATCCAGGTCAGCCTCGGTGAGTCCGTAGTGCTCGATGCCCAGTTCGGCGTGGCGGTTCACGCGCTCGCGCACCGGGTTGGTCTTCGACTCCAGATGTCCGCGCCGCCGGTAGTTACGAATTAGCTTGCGCACGCTGACCTCACGGGTGTCTATGGCGCCCTCGGCAGAGGCTACCCCATTGGCCCGCCCGTTTCCGTTGTATTTTTCTTGCGAAAAGTTAAAGCCTTCGAAAAACTTCTGCCAACTCTCATCTACCGAGGCAGGGTCTTGCTGGTACGATTGGTACAGTTCGTCGATGTAATTGACGTGAGCGTTAGATATATAGGAGTATTGATCCATTATTGAGGTGAAATGTTGGGCAAATATAAAGAGAGTTTACGTCCCGTTGAAGCGCTCGCCAGGGAACATCCCAACGTATAAAACTATAAACAACTCCTATAGTTTAACGCTTAACTGAAGAACTAATGTGCTGAGTTGATGCTTAGTAGCACTGGCCAATTGGTGCATTACTCGAAACATGCTTAACCGAAGTCTTACGGCCTTTCTTTACATGTTTCTAATTGATCTTTGTATCCTTTCATCAGGGCAGAATTTCGCTAAAATTACCGACAAATTAAGTGCGGGCTGCGTACCGTTTTCTCACACTTAGTCTTAATTTTGAAGCCGCTTATATTCCTTATTGACAATAAACCACTGCTAAATCCACCAACTTGAAAAGAAAGCACACCGTCGGTCATTTATCAGTACTTGCCTTTCCGCTGGTCGCGGGCATTGCTATTTATTCTACCCTGGCTACCTACCCCACGCACCGGGTGCTCCCCGTTCCTCCTCCCGACAGTGTGGTGCTGGCATCGATGGTTCCCGCCGCCCCGGCAACTCCCGATCCTGAGTATCTTTTCGGCATCAACGTCGACACTTTTAAGGTAGTAGAGGCTACCATCCAGCCTAACGAGTACCTCTCGCAAATCTTGCGACGTTATAACATCTCTTTAGGACTCATTGATCGCCTGGCGAAGAAGTCGCGCGAGGTGTTCGACGTTCGTAAGATCAGGATGGACAAAGGTTACACCGTGTTGTGCAGTAACGATTCGGCCCGCACCGCGCAGTACTTTATCTACGAACCCAACCGGCTCGACTACGTGGTGTTTGACCTTACCGACACGGTGAGCATCTACCAGGAGCAGCATAAGATCGATACGGTCGTGCGCGAGTTTGCGGGTATCATCGATTACTCGATCTACCAGACCCTGGCCGACGGCAACGCCTCGCCCGATCTGGCCTATCAGCTATCGGACATTTACGCCTGGCAGCTCGACTTGTTTAAAGTACAGAAAGGCGACCGCTTTAAGATGATCTACGAGGAGATTCGCATTAAAAACGAGCCGGTAGGCGTGGGCAAGGTGCTGGCTGCCCACTTTGAGCGGGATCAAGAGAGCTACTATGCCTTCTACTACGACCAGCAGGGCCGTACCGATTACTTCGATGAAGAAGGCAACAGCCTTCGTAAAGCCTTCCTGAAGGCTCCGCTAAAGTACACCCGCATTAGCTCTCGCTTTTCCAACAGTCGTCTGCACCCTGTGCTGCACGTGCGCCGCCCGCACCACGGCATTGATTATGCCGCCCCCATTGGTACCCCGGTACGGGCCGTAGGCGATGGCAAGGTAATTAAGGCTCGCTACAGCGGTGGGGCGGGCAACTACGTGAAGATTCGGCACAATAACACCTACACCACTGGCTATATGCACCTGTCGAAGTACGGGGAAGACATTAAGGTGGGCAAGCGCGTGAAGCAAGGTGACATTATTGGCTACGTGGGCAGCACCGGTATCTCTACCGGCCCGCACCTGGACTACCGCGTGTGGAAGAACGGCCGGGCGGTAGATGCGCTTACCATTGATATGCCCCCGTCGGAGCCCATCAAGCAAGACCACCGGGTGGCCTACGAAGCGACCATGCAAGTGATGACCGACCACCTCACCCAAATGTCTTATCCCAAGCGCCAGTTTGTGCTGGCCGACGCAAAAACCAACGTGCGGGTGGTTAACATCGACGAGATGGAGATGATGATGTAAGCGCACGGGGCAAAGTATGAACTCAATAACAACCTATGCGATTCCTGTTAATTACGCTTAGCGTTTTTCTGGTGCTTCCGCCTGCTTCTGCCCAAACCTTCCCTGCTTTGCCTGAGGCAGAGCGCCTTTCTCGTCTGCAAGCTCCGCGCGGTCCCGTTACAGCCGTGTTGGATACTGATACCTATAACGAAATAGACGATCAGTTTGCCCTAGTCTACGCCCTGCTCTCTCCCGAGCAGATGACCATCGAAGCCATTTACGCGGCTCCTTTTCTGAACGACCGCTCCGAGAGCGCCGCCGACGGTATGGAGAAGAGCTACGAAGAAATTCTGCGCCTGCTCGATAAAATGCAGCGTCCCGCCGACGGACTGGTGCACCGCGGGTCGGCGGGTTTTCTTGAGAGCTTGGACCAACCCATCGAGAGTGATGCAACCCGCGATTTGATCCGGCGGGCCCAGGCGTCGGAAGAGCCACTGTACGTACTTACCGTAGGGGCGCCCACCAACGTGGCTTCGGCGCTGTTGCTCGAACCTTCGTTGGTCAACAAGATTGTGGTGGTGTGGCTCGGAGGCAAAGGGCTCAACTGGCCCACCGCCCATGAGTTTAACCTGCAACAAGACGTACTGGCCTCGCAAGTATTGTTCGACTCGGGGGTGCCGCTCATTCAGTTGCCTACCCTATCCGTCACCTCGCACCTACTCACCACCGTGCCTGAGGTAGAAACCTACCTGGCGGGTAAAGGTGAGATTGGTGACTATCTGGTAGAGATTTTCAAAGAGTACCACCAAGACCATTTTGGGTGGTCAAAGGTGATCTGGGACATTTCGGCGGTGGCTTACCTGATCGATTCAACCTGGTTTAACACTGAAGTACGCAGCACGCCCATCCTCACCGACGAGCTTACCTATCGCTTCGATGATGCGCGCCCGCCCTACCGGGTGGCTACTTACGTGCGCCGCGATCCTGTCTATAAAGACTTGTTCCGGAAGATCGAGCAAGCTTTTTAATCCTCTAACCAACCTGAACCCATGAAGAACATCAAAGGACCCGCCATCTTTTTAGCCCAATTTATGGGTGACGAACCACCGTTTGATACGTTTGAGAATGCTTGCCAGTGGATGGCGGGTGTCGGCTATAAGGGCGTACAAGTGCCCACCTTCAATCCGCGCTGCATCGATCTGCAGAAGGCCGCCGACAGCAAAGACTACTGCGATGAGCTGAAGGGCGTGGCCCAGGAAGTTGGAGTAGAAATCACCGAACTCTCTACGCACCTGCAGGGTCAGCTGGTAGCCGTACATCCTGCCTACGATACTATGTTTGACGCCTTCGCCCCGGCCGAGGTGCACGGCAACCCCAAAGCCCGCACCGAGTGGGCGGTAAATCAAATGATGCTAGCGGCCAAGGCCAGTCGCAACTTTGGCGTAGACGTGCACGCTACCTTCTCGGGTGCCTTGGCCTGGCCCTTTATGTACCCCTGGCCCCAGCGCCCTGCCGGTTTGGTCGAAATGGCTTTTAAGGAGCTAGCCGATCGCTGGACGCCCATTCTCAACGCTTTCGATGAGCAGGGGGTATACGTCTGCTACGAAATTCATCCCGGAGAAGACCTGCACGACGGGGCTACCTTCGAGCGCTTCCTAGAGGCCACCGGCAACCACCAGCGGGTGAAGATGCTCTACGACCCGAGCCATTACATCCTCCAGCAGCTCGACTATCTGGCAAATATTGACCTGTACCACGAGTTTATTAAGATGTTCCACGTGAAGGATGCTGAGTTCAATCCGAATGGTAAGTCGGGCGTGTACGGTGGCTATGCCTCGTGGGCCGACCGACCGGGCCGCTTCCGCTCAACGGGCGACGGACAGGTGGACTTTGGCGCGGTGTTTACCAAGCTGGCCCAGTACGATTACGACGGCTGGGCCGTGGTGGAGTGGGAAGACTTTATGAAGCACCCCGAGCAGGGAGCTGCCGAGGGGGCCGACTTCGTGAGTGCCCACCTGATCCGCGTCACCGAGCGCGCCTTCGATGACTTCGCCGGGGGGCAGGTAGACGACGAGACGAACAAACAAATTTTAGGACTATAACACATACTACGATGACCAAATCTTTGAGTATTAATTTTCTGATGAGTGGACTGGTAATCTACGGCCTAGCCGCCTGCAATTCCAATCCCGAACGCGTAGCGGCCACCGAAGACGTGGAGCTTATTGATGATGCCGGGGCCACCGTGGATGAAGAGGGCGAGTGGCAAGACCTCACGGCGCTTGACCACTGGCGCAACTTCAAAGCTGATACCATTGGCTCTGCCTGGGTGCTGGAGGACGGTGTGCTCACGCTCACCGGCAAGGGCGGCGGCGACCTAATTACCAAGGAAGAGTACGACGACTTTGCTTTTGAGATGGAGTGGAAGATTTCAGAAGGTGGCAACAGCGGACTGATGTTTCACGTGGCTGAGGCCGACACGCTGGGCGCTACCTACCACACCGGTCCCGAGTATCAGCTGCTGGACAACGAGCGCCACGCCGACGCCAAAATCGAGAAGCACCGCGCCGGTGACAACTACGACCTGCAAAAGTCGACCGTAGAAACCGTGCGGCCCGCCGGAGAGTGGAACGAAACTCGCTTGGTGGTGAACAATGGCCAAGTGGAGCATTACCTGAACGGCGAGAAGGTAGTGGAGTACGAACTGTGGACTCCCGAATGGGAGGAGATGGTAGCCAACAGCAAATTCGCTAAATTTCCCGCCTATGGTTTGGCCAAAGAAGGGCATATCGCCTTACAGGACCACGGCGACGAGGTGTCGTTTCGCAATATTCGGGTGAAGGAATTGTAAATTGCCCTTCTTGCTTATTATTAAACCCGCTGCTGGCGGGTTTTTTATTGCTGCCAAGTAATCATCTTCGTTTTATGTCATTAACCAAGAATTCAGCCATTAACATGACCTATTCCCATTTTAACATCCCTGCCTTCTTATTGATACTTTGCCTGTCTCAACCTACGTTTTCTCAAGCTCAGGGCCCAGCGTGGCGGGCGATAGACACCAAAATCCTGACCCCGTGGGCCGCCGATGTAGACCCGCAAAATCCCCTGCCTGCCTACCCACGGCCGCAGCTGGTGCGCCCTAACTGGCAAAATCTCAACGGTCTGTGGCAATACCGTATCCAGGAAAAAGACCAAGCGCAACCCCAGGAGTATCAAGGCCAGATCCTCGTGCCCTTCGCCGTAGAGTCGGCACTGTCGGGCGTGGGCCAGCGCGTGGGGAACGACAGCGTGCTATGGTACCAAACCACCTTCACGCCGCCCTCGATGAAGCGTGGCAAGCGGGTGCTGCTTCACTTCGGGGCGGTCGACTGGGAGGCGCAGGTCTACCTTAACGGGCAAGAGGTAGGCACCCACCGGGGCGGCTACGATCCCTTTTCGTTCGACGTTACGGAGCAAATCAATGGAAAAGATGCGCAGGAACTGGTGGTGCGGGTGTGGGACCCTACCGACGACGGACCCCAGCCCCGGGGCAAACAGATAAATCAGCCCCAGAGAATCTGGTACACTCCGGTAACGGGCATTTGGCAAACCGTCTGGCTAGAAGTGGTGCCCGACACCTACATTGCCTCAACCAAGAACACGCCAAACCTCGACGCATCTTCGTTTACCATTGGTGCCCAGGTAGAAAACGCTCGACCCGATGACCAACTGCGGGTTAAGGTGCTGGACGGCTCCGCCACCGTAGCCGAACAAACCGTAGGCGCTGATCAGGCGGCGGTGCTTCGTCTCGACAATCCAATCCGGTGGACGCCCGACAATCCGCACCTCTACGATCTGGAGATCGCGCTGCTCCGCCGAGGTAAGGTGGTAGACCAAGTGACAAGCTACTCCGCACTGCGCAAAAGCAGTATGGCTCCCAACGATGAGGGTACCCAACGAATGCTACTGAACAACGAAGTGTTGTTTCAGTACGGTCCGCTCGACCAGGGCTGGTGGCCCGATGGACTCTACACTGCTCCTACCGACGAGGCGCTACTTTTCGATATTGTCAAGACCAAAGAAATGGGCTTCAACATGATTCGCAAGCACGTGAAGGTGGAGCCAGCCCGCTGGTACTACTACTGCGACAGTGTGGGGCTGCTAGTGTGGCAAGACATGCCCAGCGGGGACATGGGCAACGATTGGAACTCCCGTCCGGGCGTGATTGGCGGCACTGAGCGCGATCGTACCGCCGAGTCGGAAGAGATATTCCGCACCGAATGGCAGGCAATCATGGATGCTTTCTACAACTTCCCGTCCATTGTGGTGTGGGTACCCTTCAACGAAGCTTGGGGGCAGTTTAAGACCGAGGAGATTACCGAATGGACCATGCAGTACGACACCACGCGGCTGGTGAACAGCGCCAGCGGCGGCAACTTCTTCCCGGTAGGTCACATCCTGGACGTTCATAACTATCCCGACCCGGAGATGCCCCGCCCCGATTTGTTTGGTCAGGAGCGTGCCTTGGTATTGGGAGAGTACGGCGGATTGGGGCTGCCGATGGAAGGCCACACCTGGCAGGAAAAGGACAACTGGGGATACCGTAGCTTTGAGGATCAGGCAGCCCTGGCGGAGCGCTATCAGCAGCTGATTCAGGATCTAAAACCGCTGCTAGCAAAGGGGCTTTCGGCGGCGGTGTATACCCAAACCACCGACGTAGAGATAGAAGTAAACGGCCTGATGACCTACGACCGAAAGGTAATCAAGCTAGACCCCGCTCAGCTTAAGGAATGGCATCAGGTATTGTACGAGTAGGGGCAACTTACGGCCCCCTAGTGGTGGGTTCATGATTGAGCAGTTGGGTTTCCAACCTTTTGTTGGTAGGTAGAGTCTGGTTTCTGTACTTAATCGGGTCATACCTATGAAACAACGCGCGGCCGTCTGGCCCATCGTTTTACTGCTTGCCTGGAGTGGAATCGGGTACGGACAAAGCACTTCGTATCCTACCCTCCGAGAGGTTGAACGCCAGACTCGATGGTTGGAACGGCAGGATTTCCCGGCCCGCGACTATCGATGGAACAATCCGCCGGTAAACAGTACTCTGCAAAGTGCTTTGAGGGCTAACAAACAGGCCAACAGGCAGCTTATTGGTGGGTATAGCCTGGTAGGGATTGGCGGAGGAGCCATTGTGGTGGGTTGTTTGGGTATGATTACTATTGCTACGCTAGCACCTATTGCTGGACGAAATGTTTCAGACGAAGCAACTCGCTACGGGGTTATCGCTGGAGTAGGCTTGGCCACTTTGGTCAGTGGGATCGTTATCACAAAAAGGGGCAGAAAAAAGAAACGACGGGCGAAAGAAAGCGTGCTGTCAGCTTCATAATGCATATTAGCCCGCTAACCGGCCTCTTCTTTTCCTAGTTTCTTGCTACCTTCAGTCAGACAAGCTGTTGGCCCTCGCTTACATAGTCGCAAAACAAGTGGCTTACGAGAAACTAATTTTATAACCTTTCTGGTTTTGTATCCAAATAGGCGCTAATTTCCGTGCCTCATTTTCTACAGTCACTTTATCTGCTTGCTATGCGAACGTTTCTCTCTTCCCTATGTCTTGGCCTGAGCTTTTTGACCCTTCTATCTTGTCAGAACGAACGCGAACGGAAGGTGCTGGTCTTCTACCAACCCACCGGGGGTAGCGTACCCGCTGGCGTAAAGGTGATCCAGGAAGTGGGGCAAGAGCAGCAGTTTCAGGTAGATACTACCCAGCGAGCTATACTACTCAGCGAAGACAATCTAGTGAATTACAGTGCGGTGGTGTTTCTTAACGCCCTGGTTGATTCACTAGATATTAAGCAGCAAAACAGTGTAGAGCGCTTTGTCCAGGCGGGCGGCGGGTTCGTGGGCGTGGCTTCGCCCATTAACACTAGATATACTTGGCCCTGGTACGAGGGTTTGTTAGGCATTCGTACGGGTGAGGCCTCCGAAGACCAAACCTTTGAGGAAATGCCCGTAGAACTGATGGCCAACGAGGAGGGTGAGCGAAGTGAAGAAGGCATTAATGTAATTGAGCGGGAATACGACGGCGGCAACGTCTTCTATCTAAATGGCGAAAAAGTATCAGCTGATTTGTTCTCTCCTCGCGAAGCGGAACTCATTGCCGAAGGTATCGACTTTGTCATCGGCGACAACGATCTAGACTACCAGCGGGCTAGTTCGTTGCCGGTGCCCGAGGACAGCCGCTTCGTGAAGCACGTACTGGTGCCCGGCCCCCTGGAAGAACCTACCGAACTCACCGTGCTGCCCGATGGCAAGGTAGTATTTACCCAACGCAAGGGGGCGGTGATCCTCTACGATCCTGAAACCGAATCGCATAAGCAGATTGCGCAGCTCGACGTGCACACCAAGTTTGAAGACGGACTGATGGGCATTGCCTGCGACCCGGACTTCTATCGCAACCACTGGATTTACATGTACTATTCGCCCGCGGGCGACAAACCCGTACAGCACCTATCGCGCTTCCTGCTGCTGGGCGATAGCCTCATCATGTCATCCGAAAAGCTCATCCTTACCGTCGATGTGCAGCGCGAGCAGTGCTGCCACACCGGCGGCTCTATTACCTTCGGTCCCGATGGCAACCTCTTTCTCTCTACCGGCGATGATACTAATCCTTTCGAGTCCGACGGCTACGCACCCATCGACGAGCGCCCCGGTCGCGCTCCCTTCGACGCCCAGGGCTCGTCGGGCAATACCAACGACCTGCGCGGCAAGGTGCTGCGCATCCGCGTAAACGATGATGCCAGCTACGATATTCCTGACGATAATTTGTTTGCGAAAGACGGTTCGGGTGGTCGACCGGAGATCTACACCATGGGCACCCGCAACTCCTACCGCATCAGCGTTGACCAGGCTACGGGTTGGCTCTACTGGGGCGACGTGGGCAACGACGCGCGCGAGGATAGCGAACGCGGTCCCCGGGGTTACGATGAGGTCAATCAGGCTAAAGCCGCCGGCAACTTCGGCTGGCCCTACTTCCGCGGCAACCAGGCTTACCCCGACTATAACTTCGCTACTAGTGAGATCGGTGCCTACTACGACCCCGCCGCCCCGGTCAACCGCTCGCCCAACAACACGGGTGCCGAGGTGCTGCCTCCCTTTCAGAAAGCACTGCTTTGGTATCCGTACGATGTGTCTCCCGAGTTTCCTTCGCTGGGCAAGGGGGGGCGCAACGCGATGGCTGGGCCCACCTACCACGCCGAGATGTTTCCCTACGGGCACAAGCGCTTGCCCGACTACTACGACAACAAGGTGTTTGTGTACGACTGGATGCGCGGGTGGATCAAAGCGCTTACGCTGGATGCGAATGGTGATCTGACGCGCATTGAGCCTTTCATGGAGTCAGAAACCTTTAACCACCTGATCGACCTTGAGCTTGGCCCGAACGGCGAGCTGTACCTGCTAGAATACGGAAGCGACTGGTTTGCGGCCAACCCCGGTGCGATGCTGTCGCGCATTGATTACTCCGAGGGCAACCGCCCGCCTATCGCGCAACTTGCGGTTAACCAAACGATGGGCGCCGCCCCCTTTACCGCTTCCTTCTCAAGCGAGGGTAGCTTTGACTACGACGCTGATGATGCGCTTAGCTACCAGTGGACGTTTGAGGGCGAAGGGGTACAATCAGAAGAGGCTAACCCCGAGTATACGTTTGAGAAGGCCGGAAAGTACCCGGTTCGGCTAACCGTGGTGGATCAGGCCGGAGCGAGCACTACCAAGATTTTAGAAGTTGAGGTGGGCAACGATCCCCCCGCCGTAGACATCGCGCTAGCGTCTAACTCCTCCTTTTACTGGGAGGGAGTTCCCATCAAGTATCAGGTGAAGGTAGACGACCGAGAAGACGGTAGCCTAACCAAAGGAAGCATCGACGTTCAAGCAGTTAACTTCGCCTACAACTTTGTTCCGGCCGCCGACGGCACCGACGATTTAGGCCATAAGATGGTAACTAGTGGTTTTACCCTCATTGAAAGCAGCGGTTGCAAAGCGTGTCACTCGTACGAGAAACAGTCGGTAGGACCAGCCTACAACGCAGTGGCTGCCCGCTACGAGCGCAACGCTGAGACGACCAGTATGCTGGTAAATAAGGTGCTGAAGGGCGGCAAAGGAAACTGGGGCGAACGCGCGATGCCTGCCCAGGCGGTATCGGAGCAAGAGGCTGGATATATCGTTGATTATATTCTGTCGCTAGACGAGCGATCTTCGGTGCCACTAGCCGGAACCATCCAACCCGATGACGTCGGTGGGCAGTACGAGCTAACCGCCAGCTACACCGACAAAGGTGGTGAGAATACCGAACCAATTACCCGCACCCAACGAGTTGTTCTGCGTGACGCTAGAATGCAAGCCGAAGCCTTTAGCGAAAAGTTTAATGCGCGTGTTCGCAATGCTCCTGAGTTCGGCTATTCGTACGTTGACCGCATGAAGGACGGAAGCTATCTGGTTTTTGATAGCGTTGATTTCCGCGACGTGAGCGCACTTAATCTGCGGGTGGCCGCCACCACAGCCGGAGCCAGTATCACCGTGAAGCTAAAGGATGGTAAAGTAGTCGGTACCGTTGAGGTTCCTGACACGCAAGGGGCTACTAACTGGACTGAGGTTACCATTCCGGTGGATGATATGCCGCCCGGGCAGCAGCAACTACACGTGGTTGCGGCTCTTCCTGAAGAAAGCCCCGAAGAAGCAGGGGTATCAGTAGACTGGATTTACTTTAAGCACTCGGCAGTAGCTCGCCGTTTGGCAACTACTAATTAGTGGCCGTTGATTTAAAAGATGTTTCTCTTCGGTTGGTCAGAAACTTCTGCTTTTTCCGGATGATTGTATCCAGCCGAGCTGATAAAAAAGTACTCACGTATCCTTGCGTTTTCACGTTCCAGTGGCCGGTTTGGTTGGTTGCCTTCCAGTAGCGTGTTTGGTGACCATTATCGCGTAGACGCACGAAGAGGGGCCCCATGTCAATAAATTGAGCAGAATCAACTCCTGACCATTGTATCAACGCGTGCGGCCAGGGTTCCTTACCACGATTAATGATCACCACATCAGAGCGTTTGCTAAGGCGCCTGATGATTCGCTGCGATACTTTCTCCTTAGCAATGTCTTCCATCTGGTAATTTTGCTTTAGATGCGCCAGCTTATCCTCGCGAGCGGGGGCTAGTTTATCCAAGACTATAACCGGTGCCTCATCGCTCTTGGCTAGATTATACGCATTTTTCAGCATCTGGAGCAGTGCGCTTTTCTGTAAAGCTCCCTTTACCAATTGGTACGTTTTAAGATCACTCCCCTGCTTAAACTTGGTATTTAGTTTGAGCGAATCATTCTCTAGGTACCAGTAGGGCACCAGCGGATCGGTATTTCTCTGTAGGAAGTCGAACGGATTGATTAAGTACAACACCAGGTCGGGGTTAAACTGTGATACGAAATTCTCCTCGTAAGCGTACATATCAGAAAGGTCGAATCCGCTTCGGCCAAAATTTAGAATCTGAATGGTTTTATCCTGATACTTTTCCCGCAACGCGTTTTCTAGCAGCGAGCGAAAGTGCCGTTCCTCGGCCATATATAAGCCTTCGGTGTAAGAGTCTCCCAGTAAGGCTATCCGCACCGTATTAGCGGGCTTGCTAGGGGGATACGCCGGTCCGATGTAACCGTATTCGTTAAACTCACCAATAGACATCCCCTCATTGTAGAAAATGTACTGGGCGTTTGCTAACCTTATTCGCCCTACCTCGGGGTCCACGTCGGTGTTAAGCGAAGACTCGATGCGCGCCCCTCGAATGTATCCTTCCAGTACGAGCATTATTGCAAGTACGGTAAGAAAGAATACCAGTAAAAATTTTACGTACTTCATTAGAACTGAAAATAAATAAATGGCAAAGGCTTATACTGAAACATATACACCAGAACCACAAAGAACAAGGAAGTTAACACTCCGTAACGCACCGGCCGCCACTTGATTTGCAAAATATAGTCGTGACGGCGGGTATAGTACTCAATGATATCCAGGGCAAACGTCATAACGGCAAACGTTACCGACATAAAAATCAGATCAGCGGTGATGGGACTACTTTCCCACTGCACAATTTTCTGCACGAAATACGCAGCATCCGAGAACGTTGGCGACCGAAAGAATATGCGGGTAATCATCACCAATACGTTGGTAAACAGCACGCTTCCCACAAAAAACAAGAAGCTACGAACCCCGCGGTACGTGTACCTTCCGGCTATTTTGCCTCCGTTAAGCAAGAACCGGTGCACCACTAAGTATACTCCGTTGAGCAGTCCGTACACCACGAAGGTCCAGCTCGCCCCGTGCCACAGCCCGATTAGCACCATGGTAATCACTAAGTTTACGTAGGTTCTAACCTCACCCCGCCGGTTTCCTCCCAACGGAATGTATATGTAATCTTTAATCCACGCTCCGAGCGAGATGTGCCACCGTCGCCAAAACTCGCTGATATTGGCCGAGAGGTACGGCTGCTCAAAGTTACGAATCAACTCGATGCCTAATATTTTTGCCAATCCCCGGGCGATACTGCTGTATCCTGAAAAGTCGGCGTAAATCTGGATTGAGAACAACACCAGTGCTGTAAGCAGCTCGCCCGAACTAAAGGCATCCATCTCGCCAAACACCCGATCCACAAACCGGCCGGTGGTGTCGCCAATCATCACCTTTTTGAAGAATCCAATGATGATCAACGTAATCCCCTCTCTTATCTGCGCCTTCGTAGGCAGCGGTTTATCAACAATTTGCGGTAGTAGATGCTTGGCCTTTTCTATGGGCCCGGCCACGAGTTGCGGAAAAAAGGCTACGAACAATCCAAAGTCTACCAGCGAACGAGCGGGCGTCAGGTTGCGCCGGTAGATATCAATAGTATAAGACATCGTCTGGAAGGTGTAAAACGATATCCCTACCGGTAAGATGATGGTGAGGTGCAAAAAATCTAGGTCAGCACCCAGTGGCGCTACCATCCCCTGAAAGCTGTCGATGAAAAAGTTAAAGTACTTAAAGGAAAACAATACCCCTAAGTTGATAAGGATGCTAGACCATAGGAATATCTTCCGCTGCTGATCATTTGGTGCATCATGTAATTTCTGACCTAAAAAGAAGTCTGAAACCGTCGAGAACGCGAGTAGCCCACAAAATCGCCAGTCCCAGTATCCGTAAAAGATATAGCTGACTATGAGCAAATAGTGGTTTCGGTACCGGCGGGGAACTGCAAAGAATAGCGGCAGTACTAGTCCGGCGAATAGAAGAAAAATGTAAGAATTAAAGAGCATCGAGTACTACTGACAATCTGTTGTGATTGATTGAATTAAAAATTACACAAAATTAAGTAAAATTGTCAAAAAGTTAAATTTTTGGTTAATCTCTTAAGTAACTTATTAAGGCTACGCCGTTACGTTTAAGGTCTTGCACCGCCGCCGCCGCCATGGCCATTGCCCCAGCTTCGGTAAGATGCGTATTGTCTTCAACTCCTTCCGGGTAGTTCTGATGTTCACCGGGTTTTAGCCACATAAAAAGTTTTTTGCTTCCTTCCGGACCCAATTCGTTCATTAGCACTTCGGAGGCTGCGTGTAGGTCCACTAGAGGCACCGTAAGCTCATGAGCAACTTTACGCATAGCAGCCGGATAGAGTCCTAACGAATTTTTAACCCGTCCGATTTTGTCGAACCTTCGCCGATGAATGGAAGTGACCAGTACGGGAGTAGCTTGCTTGCTGCGGATTTCTTCTACGTAGCGGCGAAGATTATCCGCAAAAGTAGTAAAGGGCTTGGTATATAACTTCGGGCGGTGCTCTTTTTGGTCATTGTGCCCAAACTGGATAAAAACGTAGTCGCCTGGTTGTAAACTATCTAAAATAACCTGCCACCGTCCTTCGTCGCGAAAGCTCTTGGTACTCCGCCCCTCAGCAGCCTGGTTAGAGAAGCGCACTTCTGAGGTAAAGAAACGAGGCATCGCTTGTCCCCATCCCATTCGGGGGTAGCGTTCGGGCGGATACTCTGAGGTAGTAGACCCACCAATAAAGTAGACCGTAGGGGCAGGTTCTTGCGCAAAAGCGCTGAAGAAACCAAACAGCACGACCCAAACCACTATAAACTGCTTCATGCATCACCAACGCATGAAGTCAAATAATCATGCCCGCCCCCAAGGTTTCATTCGTAAATTCATCGATAAGGATTAAACTGCCGGTCGTGCGGTTCTTCTGGTAGCTATCGTAGAGCAGGGGAGTGGTGGTGCGGATACGGATGCGGCCAATGTCGTTCAAACCGATATTTTTGTCATCCTCGCTGCGGTGCAGCGTGTTGATATCCACTTTATACTTCACCTCTTTAACAATGCACCGTGCTTCTTGAGTAGTGTGCCGCAGAGTGTACTTGCCCCCCGGTACCAAGGCTTTCTCGTGCAGCCAGCACACCATCAGGTCTACATCTTGCCCCACCGTAGGTTGGTTGTCGGGTTTGGCCAGCATGTCGCCCCGCGTCACGTCTATATCGTCGCTCAGCCGTAGGGCTACCGACATGGGTGGGTACGCTTCCTGTAGCTCCCCATCAATGGTGTCTATGGATGCCACTGTAGTAGTTAGTCCCGATGGCAAAGCAATTACCTCATCGCCGGGTTTAAATACCCCGCCGGCCACCCGACCGGCGTAGCTGCGGTAATCATGATAGTCGTCCGACTGCGGCCGGATGATGCGCTGCACCGGAAAGCGCGAATCTACTAGGTTGTAGTCGCTGCTTACCTGTACGTTCTCTAGGGTATAGAGCAAGCTACCCCCCCCGTACCAGGGCATGTTCTCTGATTTGTGCACCACGTTGTCGCCCTTCAGCGCACTGATCGGGAGGTAGATAATGTCGGGAATATTTAGTTTGGAACTGAACTGCGCAAACTCTTCTCTGATTTTAGTAAACGCTTCTTCGCCGTAGTCTACTAAATCCATCTTGTTCACGCATAGGATGAGGTGCTGAATACGCAGCAGCGAGGCGATAAAGGCGTGGCGGCAGGTTTGCTCTACTACTCCGTGGCGGGCATCCACCAGCACGATAGCCAGGTTGGCCGTTGAGGCCCCGGTCACCATGTTGCGGGTGTACTGAATGTGACCCGGAGTGTCGGCGATAATGAATTTGCGCCGGGGGGTGGCAAAGTAGCGGTAGGCTACGTCAATGGTAATGCCCTGCTCGCGCTCGTCGCGCAAGCCGTCGGTAAGCAGCGCCAAATTTACGTGGGCATCGCCCGCACTGGTACTAGCCCGTTCTACGGCGTCCAGCTGATCCTCGAAGATAGCTTTACTATCGTACAACAGCCGTCCGATTAGCGTGCTTTTGCCGTCGTCTACGCTACCCGCGGTAGTGAAACGCAGCAAGTCCATGGTGAGGTACTGCTGATTGGTTGGTATGTCGATTTCTTGAGAAGTCATAAGAAAATATGAAAGGTGAGAGATGAGATTAGAGACTCAAAAATGTGAAATGCGAAACTTTAAAATATGAGTGAGGCTTATACTTTATGCTTGACTTTTATAGATACGAAAATGGCAAGTAATTCTTCGGTTTCCTGCATCAGAGCGCTAATGTTAAGGTCTTTATTGATAATCTCTCCTGCAGTAAGCAGTTCTAACCAATAAAGACTTTCGTCGGCTTCTTCAATGACGATGCCTAGTTTAGCAATGAACTCTTTTTTACTTCTGCCTCTGAAAGCTGCCCGCGTATTGGCTCCTACTGAAGTGCCTGAGCGCAGCAACTGCCGACTAATCACTCTTCCCACTTCGCTTTTAGGTAGCGTAGCGCATAAGCGAAGAATTGCCAATGCGTATTCTTTGGTTCGCTGTTTCAAGTCCGTCTCCATCACACCCCTTTTTCAATCCCTCACCTCACTCTTCTCTTTTTACATTTCTTATCTCATATCTCAAATCTCAAAAGTATCCCTGCTTCTTGCGGTCTTCCATGGCGGCTTCCGAGCGCTTGTCGTCGGCCCGCCCGCCCCGTTCGGTCACCTTGGCGGCGGCCACCTCAGCGATAATCGCTTCCAGATTACTGGCCGGTGACGCTACCGCCCCCGTGCAGGTCATATCGCCTACCGTACGGAAGCGCACCTGCCGATCCTGATAGGCTTCGTCCTTCATCAGGGTAATGAACTCTGACTGGGCCAGCAGCACCCCGTCGCGCTCCACTACCGGGCGAGAGTGGGCAAAATAGATGGGGGGAATGGACAGTTGCTCAGCGGCAATGTACTGCCACACGTCCATCTCGGTCCAGTTACTGAGGGGAAACACCCGAAAGTGCTCGCCTACGTTCTTTCGGCCGTTGAATAGATTCCACAGCTCCGGGCGCTGTTGCCGCGGGTTCCACTGCCCAAACTCGTCGCGGTGCGAGAAAAAGCGTTCTTTAGCGCGGGCCTTCTCTTCGTCACGACGCGCCCCGCCAAAAGCCGCATCCACCTTTAGTTCTTCCAGCGCTTCTAGCAGCGTGATCGTTTGCAAGCCATTGCGGCTCGGGTTTGGCCCCTTCTCTTCTACGGCACGGCCCTGGTCGATAGAATCCTGTACGTAGCGTACTTGTAAAGTAGCCCCAAGTTGATCAACGAGTTCGTCGCGAAAGGCAATGGTTTCGGGGAAGTTGTGGCCCGTGTCGATGTGCAGCAGGGGGAAGGGCAGCTTGGCAGGCCAGAAAGCTTTCTGCGCCAGGCGCACCATTACGATAGAATCTTTGCCTCCCGAGAAGAGTAGCACCGGGCGCTCAAACTGGGCGGCCACTTCGCGCATGATGAAGATCGCTTCGGCTTCTAACTGTTGCAGATGAGTAAGACTGTAGGAGATCATAAAGTAGTAATTTTCAGGATAGCGTCTATCAGTAATTGATGGCTCTCTTCTAAAGATTGTTGGTTGGTACGCAGGCGTAGGTCAGGCTGCTGGGGCGGCTCAAAGGGCGCACTCACGCCGGTGAAGTCGTTGATCTCCCCACGGCGGGCCTTGGCGTACAATCCCTTCACGTCGCGCTGCTCGCATACCTCTAGCGGACAGTCTACGTACACCTCGAAGTAGCTTGAACCGATAACAGACTTAGCCAATTCGCGCAGTGCAGCGGTGGGAGTGATCATAGAGCAGAGCGTGATTACGCCCGCCCCGGCGAAGAGCTTAGCCACTTCGGCAGCGCGGCGGATGTTTTCCTGCCGGTCCTCTTGGCTAAATCCTAGGTTGTTATTTACCCCAGTACGCAGGTTGTCTCCATCCAGCAGCATGGTTACCTTACGCTGGTCATGCAGGGTATGTTCGGCAGCGCGGGCTAGGGTGCTTTTGCCCGAACCGGACAAGCCGACCAGCCAGACCACCCGCCCCCGCTGGACCAGCAGCGCTTCTTTTTGCTGCGTGCTCACCAGCGTATCGAATATGGGATAGAGATTACTCAACTAGATATACACTAAATTTCTTTACCGAATGAAACACACTAAAGGCTACTACGATACCTAACAATCGCAAAAGTAGCTATTACGAGCGTATCATAATAGTATCGCCGACACAAATCGTTCTTTCCTCTGCAGGTCTTTGTGTAAGATTACTCTGGTAAAGTGTTCGTTTTTTAGCACTTGCATTACTTCTGCTCCCAACGATTCGTTGATCTCCAGGTATACTCTCCCTCCCGACTGCAGCCACCCTTGGCAGCACCTGTGCGCAATTTCGCGGTAGTAGCGCAGTGGGTCGGCATCGCTTACAAAGAGCGCCTGCCCCGGTTCGTAACGCACCACCCGGTCGGCCATTGCTGCGGCTTCGCTTCGCCGGACGTAGGGCGGATTACTCACCACCACGTCAAACGGACTAGGCACCGAAAGTTGCTCATCGAACAAGTCTCCAACGACGAAGGCAACGTCTGCCTGGTGGTGAACGGCGTTGCCTTGGGCTATGCGTACCGCAGCCTCGCTTATGTCGAAGGCGTGTACTCGGGGCGCGTTGAGCTCCTTTGCCAAAGTGACCGCAACGCAACCGCTTCCGGTGCCCACGTCCAGCACAGACAATTCCGTTTGCTGATTTTCCTGCTTCACCAACGCTACCAGTTCCTCGGTTTCTCGCCGGGGGATGAGTACGTTGGGCGATACCATAAACGTTCGGCCGTAGAAGTCGGCTTCGCCCAGCACGTACTGAATAGGCTCTTGCTTGCGTAAGCGGACTACCGCCTCATTGATGCGCTGTAAGGTTTCGGATGAAATATTCACCGATGCGTTAAGTAGCAACTCGGTGCGGCTTACGAATAGAAAGTGCTCTAGCAACCAGCTGGCCATCACGGTTGCTTCTTCCGGTCCGCCAGCGTCGGGAGTTAGTTTATCCCGTAGTTGAATCTGTAGTTCTTTAAGTTTGTATACTTGAGGCATAGTTGTGTACTTCTTGCGGCACTTAACTCATGAATGACTACAATAAGATAAACGCTCAGTCGGTCCTTCTTCGCCGTACATTAGATTTGGTGGTTGCCGGATCACGCCCTACCGCTCGGGGGCCGCGGTTGGGGTGGGTCTTAGCGAACGATCAAGGCGTAGTAGCCGAAGGTAGCTCGACCACCGCGTTGTCTGAGCCTCAACCCGTAGTGCTTAATCAAAGCAGCCTCTACCTAAGTACTAATCCTTTTTCTTCTGAGCAAGAGCTTACTACCTTCTGCGCTACCCTTCGGGTAGATAATTTTTATTTAGCCGACGCTTCAGACAGTTCGGTGCAGTCCGAAGCGCTCTATGTTAACCGCCGTTTTCTTACCGGGCAACAACAAAAACGCCCCTACCTATTGCTAAAGTGGGCCGAAACGGCCGATGGATTTATGGCTCCTTCTTCTTCGGCGCCTTATTGGATCAGTAATGCCCACGCTCGCCGCCTGGTGCACCAGTGGCGGTCACAAGAAGCGGCCATCTGGGTAGGTAAGACTACGTATCTTCACGATAACCCACGGCTCAACGTACGTTTTTGGAGGGGTCCTGATCCGCTTCGCATCGTTGTAGATCCATCCCTCCAACTGCCTGAGGAGTTACACATCTTTGATCAGTCGCAACCTACTTTGTATTATAACAATCAGCGAGAAGAAGTTAGCCCAAATCTGGAGTTCGCACTAGTGCCCGGTGATTATCTATCCTGGCCAGACCGAGTACGTTTTGTGCTGAACGACCTGTACGCCCGAGGAATTGAATCGGTGCTGGTTGAGGGTGGGGCCACCTTACTTAACTTTCTCCTGGACCAGGGTTGGTGGGATGAGGCCCGGGTGTTTCGAGCGCCGACAATCTTTAAAGAAGGACTTCCGGCTCCACGCATTAGCGACCGGTACTATAGTGGTCAACAGCGGGTAAGCGATAACTCGTTAACTACTTACCGGAAGAAGTTAGAAACTAAACAGGAAGTAAAAGAATAGCACTACCCACAGAATATCCACGAAGTGCCAGTATACCGTCAGCATTTCCAATTTGATGCGTTGGTACGGGTTGGTTACCATAATCAATCGCTTTACCTGATCACGCGAAACATTGCTTACGTGCGTGTAGGTTACGGTTAAAAACACCAGCCCCGCCGCCAGGTGCAACACGTGCAGTCCCGAGATGATATAAAGGTACGATCCCGATACCTCACCCGACAAATAGATTTTAGACTGGTTAAGCTCGTACCACCCTACGTACTGGCTGATGGTGAATCCCAACCCCAACAATAGGGTAAGACCCAACGATTGCTTCAGCGCTTCCATGTCGTCGTCTCGGAAAGCACCCAGGGCTTTAGAGATTGAGAAACTGGAGAAAAGCAGTAGCACCAAGCTCACGATAAACGACTTGGGAAACCGAAAGTTGATAAACGTATTGTGATCGGTCTTCACCGCATACGCCGTAATCAGAAACCCGAACAGCAGACAACTTCCGAAGATTGCCAAATACAAAAGCGTTTTATGGGGATGTAGCTTTTCCAGACGATCCATCACGTTTTGCGGGCTGGCCTTCTGGGTGTTTTTGTTCTGGTTTTGCATAGCTGTTTCGTAATTGAGCTAGGGGGCTCCTAGTGAAACATATTTATGAGTGGCTAGTTCTGATAATCTGTAATTTATCTCCCACCGAAAGTAACCGGCCGCGCGTGCAGACGAAGGATTTACTCAATCAGTACACCCAGGATAGCTTTGTTCAAACCCTTGCTTCGTTAATTACCAACGCCACCTCGCAGACGGTTCATCTCAAGGGCCTTACCGGCAGTATGGATGCGGTAGTCGCCAGTGCCATCTACCAAATTCATCCTCAGAACCAGCTCTTTATCGTTAATGACAAGGAAGAGGCGGCCTACCTCCAGAACGACTTGCAAAATCTGCACCATCGACCGGTGCTGCTGTATCCGGCTTCCTTTAAAAAGCCCTACCAGCTAGATGAGACCGAAAACGCCAACGTACTGATGCGGGCGGAGATTCTGAATATCATCATGAACTCCTCATCGCCCGAGCACCTGATCGTTACCTACCCCGACGCCTTGGCCGAACGAGTGGTTAATCAGGAGACCCTTCAGAAGCACACCTTCTTTATTCGTATAGGAGAACGGATCGACACCCAGTTTATTAGCGAACTGCTCGTAAATTACGACTTTGAGAAAACCGACTTCGTTTACGAGCCCGGGCAGTTTGCCATTCGGGGAGGGATTGTAGACATTTTCTCATACGCAAACGAGATGCCCTACCGCCTGGAGCTCTTTGGTGATGAGGTGGAGGCCATTCGCACCTTTGACGTGGCTTCGCAGTTGTCGCAGGAGGGCCTGACCCAAATTAGCATCATTCCGAACGTGCAGACGCAGTTTCAGGAAGAGAAGCGGGAGTCTTTTCTTGATTTTCTGTCTCCCGAGCATACCCAGGTGTGGTGTCGGGATCGGCAGCAAACCGGAGACATTATCAAGGCCTACTTCGCGAAGGCCGAAGAAAACTTTGACGAACTTATGCACGCGGCGGGCAACACCCAGGTGGTCTTCGGCCCCGACGCTTTGTTCGAGACCCAAGCGCATTTTTCAGAATCCTTGTCGCAATTCACCACCGTAGAGTTCGGCAACCGCTTCCAGGTGGCTACCGAGCGGGTGTTTACAATAGAGAGCCAACCCCAGCCTTCTTTCAACAAGAATTTCGAGCTGCTCGCTCAAAACCTTATAGAAAACACCGACCAGGGGTTTACTAACCTGATCGCGTCAGACTCGGAGCAGCAGATTGAGCGGCTTCGTCGCATCTTTGAAGAGGTCAACTCTGAGGTGGTCTTCGAGCCCCTCTATACGTCTTTGCGAGCGGGCTTCGTGGATGCTTCTCTAAAAATTGTTTGCTACACCGATCACCAGCTTTTCGACCGTTTTCACCGCTACAAAACCCGGGGTGTCCGCAGCAAGTCACGCGCGCTGAGCCTTAAAGAACTGCGCGAGCTCAAGGTAGGTGACTACGTGGTGCACATCGACCACGGGGTGGGCCGCTTTGCCGGGATGGAAAAGATGGACAACAACGGCCGCGAGCAGGAGGCTATCCGCTTGGTGTACCGCGACGATGACCTGCTGTACGTTGGAGTGCACTCCCTGCACAAAATCTCTAAGTATAGCGGCCAGGAAGCCGGACCGCCTGCCATCAGCAAACTGGGGTCTCCCGAGTGGGACAACAAAAAGAAGCGTGCCAAGCGCAAGGTACAGGACATCGCCAAGGACCTGATCAGCCTGTACGCCAAACGCAAGGCGGCTGAAGGCACGTCTTTCAGCCCCGACGGTTTTCTGCAGGCCGAACTAGAGTCTTCTTTTATGTACGAAGACACCCCCGACCAAGCCAAGGCTACCGAAGACGTGAAGTACGATATGGAGCAGCCGCACCCCATGGACCGCTTGGTTTGCGGCGACGTGGGCTTTGGCAAAACCGAAATCGCGATTCGGGCGGCCTTTAAGGCGGTTACCGAAGGCAAACAGGTGGCGCTACTGGTGCCTACCACCATTTTGGCCATGCAGCACTACCGCACCCTGCGCGAACGGCTGTCTGACTTCCCCATCACGATGGAGTACATCAACCGCTTTAAGTCTACCAAAGACATTAAGGCAATTTTGAAGCGCGTCGCCGAGGGCGAAGTAAACATCCTGATTGGCACCCACCGCATCGTCAATAAAGATGTGGTGTTTAAAAACTTAGGCTTGCTGATTGTTGACGAGGAACAGAAGTTTGGTGTCAAGGTAAAGGAGCGCCTCAAAGAAATGCGGGTCAACGTTGATGTGCTCACCCTCACGGCCACGCCTATACCGCGTACGCTGCAGTTCTCCCTGATGGGGGCCCGCGACCTTAGCATCATAGCTACTCCGCCTCCCAACCGGCGCCCCGTTACCACCGAGTTGCATACCTTTAACGAGGCCGTCATTCGCGACGCAATTAGTTACGAACTGCGGCGGGGCGGACAGGTATTTTTTGTGCACAACCGCGTAGGCGATATCGAGTCGATTGCCAATATTATCCTTCGGCTGGTGCCCGATGCCCGCGTGGCGGTAGCCCACGGACAAATGGACGGCGCCAGGCTAGAGAAGACCATGGTGATGTTTATTGAGGGAGAGCACGACGTGCTGGTGTCTACCAACATCATCGAGTCGGGACTGGATATTCCGAACGCGAATACGATTATTATCAACAACGCCCACATGTTTGGGCTGTCCGACTTGCACCAGATGCGGGGTAGGGTAGGGCGCTCTAACCGAAAAGCTTTCTGCTACCTGCTTTCTCCCCCCACCATTGGCCTCACCGCCGACGCCCGCAAGCGCTTGTCTACGCTAGAAGAGTTTTCTGAACTGGGCGATGGCTTCAAAGTGGCCATGCGTGACCTGGACATCCGTGGGGCCGGAAACCTACTGGGGTCCGAGCAGAGTGGCTTCATTTCTGATCTGGGCTTCGAGATGTACCACAAAATTCTGGACGAGGCCATTCAGGAGCTAAAGGAAAACGACTTCAAAGATTTGTTTGTGCGTGAGCTCAGCGAAACCATCAAGCCGCTGGTGCAAGACTGTTCTATTGAAACCGACCTCGAGGTGATCATTCCGGAGACCTACATCAGTAGCACCACCGAACGCCTGCGTATCTACTCCCGCCTCGATAACATTAGGGATAAAGCGGCCCTTCAGGAGTTTAAAGTGATGCTAGAAGATCGATTCGGCCCGCTACCCGAACCGGTGCTGGAGCTAATCAGCACCGTGCGGCTGCGGTGGTTGGCCGAACAGCTGGGTTTTGAGAAGCTAACGCTCAAGAGCAGCCGCATGAAGGGTTACTTTGCTCGCACTGATGACCCTGAGTACGTGAACTCCGATATTTTCGGAAACATCCTTCAGTACGTGCAGCAGCACCCCAAGCGCTGCCAGATGAAAGAAACCAAAAAGCGGCCTATCTTGTCTATCGAGAACGTTTCTACCGTAGAAGAGGCAATCGCCATTCTGTCCGAGATTTTAGGGAGAAAATAGTTTTGGAGTATAATTTGTGCTTATCCGCGTCGTTTCCCAATCGAGCTACACTATAGTGCTTTACTACAACGTTTCTTATTTCGCAGCGGACCTTACATCCTGATATTTTCCTACACTATTGGTTGTTATTAGCTACCAAAGTGGTGACTTTAGAGTTTTAATAGCAAGGGCGATCTTATTTTATTTATATAGTTAGCGTAGTTTAGCCCCAAGCATCATCAGATTATTAATAAAACAGGTTATGAAGCAATTGTTTAGACACGCGTTCAGCGCGGCATCCGTCGCCCTTGGAGCAGCGACCCTTGTTGCCTGTGGCGGCAGAAACCAGCCCACTAGTACCAACCCCGGCCCCTCGAGTGCCAAAACGGGGATCGAGTACAATGTGGAGGGCAATTTCACCCTAGAGGAGTACGAGGGCCAGCCCGAAGCTCCTGACATGGTGTACATCGAAGGAGGCCGCTTCGTAATGGGTAGTTACGAAGAAGATTTGATGGGTTCGCGCGACAACCTCGAGCGTACCGTTACGGTTGCGTCCTTCTATATGGACCAAACCGAGGTGGCCAACATCCACTGGTTAGAGTACCTTTTCGACGTGCATCAGGACTCTACCACTGAGTTTTACCGTTCGGCCCTGCCCGATACCACCGTGTGGCGTCGTGATTTGGCTTTTAACGACCCTTACGAAAACCATTATCTTCGCTATCCCGGTTTCCGCTTCTTCCCCGTAGTAGGGGTAAGCTGGCGACAAGCCAACGACTACTGCCGCTGGAGAACATCGGTAGTAAACGAAAAACTAGCCGAAGAGTCGGGTCTGGATGTTTCGGTACCTGAAGGAGGACGCATCCCGTTAGAAAGTGGAGTAGTGCTTCCTGATTTCCGCTTGCCCACCGAGGCAGAGTGGGAGTACGCTGCTAAGGCGCTAATCGGTACGCAGTATCTGGATGAAAACCATACCAACCAGCGCATCTACCCCTGGGACGGCCACGCTACGCGTAACCCCTACGGTAAGTCGATGGGTGGTTTCTTAGCCAACTTTAAGCGCGGCCGAGGCGATTACGCCGGTATCGCCGGTAAATTGAACGACGGTGCGATGATCACAGACTACGTGTACGAGTATCCGCCCAACGATTTTGGCTTATACAACATGGCGGGCAACGTGAACGAGTGGGTATTAGACGTATACCGCCCGTTGTCGTACCAAGATTTTAGTGACCTCAACCCGATTCGCCGTGACGGAACGGACGATCCGGAAAGTGGCTACGATAGTGAAAGGAACCCGCGCTTCACGGGTGATTATAACTCACTGGTAACTAACGAGCTACGGGTGTACAAAGGTGGGTCATGGGCCGACGTTGCCTACTGGCTATCACCTGGTACGCGCCGCTACATCGAGCAGGATTCGGCTACCGCGAGTATTGGTTTCCGCTGCGCCATGATTCGCGCCGGAACCAACTACTAATTCACTTCAATTCTAAAAGGAGAGCTTGATCCACCGATCAAGCTCTTTTTTTTGTCTCGTTAGTAGTCCTGATACAGGTAGTTGCTAATACTTATCAGGTCCGCAAATACCCCGGCGGCGGTTACTTCAGCCCCGGCTCCCGGACCTTTAACGACCAGCGGTCGCTCGCGGTAGCGGTCGGTGGTATACGAGATCACATTATCACTTCCCGATAGGGTGTAGAAAGGGTGTGCGTCATTCACTGCCACTAGCTCTACCGACGCCCGCTGGTTTTCTAACGTAGCAATAAACCGTAACCGTTGCCCTGCGGCGTCGGCCTGTTGGCGGCGCTTCTCAAATAGCCCGTCGTTTTCGCGAAGTGTCTCAAAGAACGCTTCCGTGGTAGGAGCTTGCCGACAGGCTTCGGGTAGAATATTCTCGATAACCACATCATCTAGCTCCAGCGGCACCCCAATCTCCCGGGCTAAAATCAGAATCTTGCGGGCCACGTCCATCCCGTTTAGGTCATCGCGCGGGTCAGGTTCGGTAAATCCTTTCTCCTGCGCTTGGCGAACCACTTCACTGAAGGAGGTTCCCTCGGTGAATGAGTTGAACAAGTACGATAGCGTTCCGGATAGCACTCCTTCTATCTTATGCACCCGATCGCCACTGTCTTTTAAATCTTGCAACACGCGGATTACCGGCAGCCCGGCCCCTACGTTGGTTTCGTAAAGGAACTTGACTCCTGCCTGCATGGCGTGGCGCTTCAGCTGTTGATAGTCGGTGTAAGAGCGAGAGTTGGCTAGCTTGTTAGGGGTTACCACAGAAATGGACGATTGCAGCACTTCCGAGTAAAACTGCACAACGGCTTCGCTCGCGGTGCAGTCTATAAATACCGAATTAGGGAGGTTCATCTGCCGCATCTGGGTAACAAACGACTGCACATCGCTGGCTTTCCCCTCACTTTCTAGCGCTTGCCGCCACTCGCCGGGGTCAATACCCGCCTCGTCCAGCACCATCTTTTTGCTGTTCGCCAACCCAACGAAGTTGATGCGCAGCAACCGGTTCTCAAGTAGGTAGGCATCCTGCTGGTTAATCTGCTGCAGTAAGGTCTTTCCGATTAACCCAATACCCGCCATGAACACGTTTAGCGTCTTTCGTTCGGACAAGAAGAATGCCTCGTGTACGGTGTTGAGCGCCTTCGAGAGGTTGCGCCGCTCGATCACCGCCGAAAGGTTGACCTCCGATGACCCTTGCGCAATAGCGCGGACGTTGATACCGTTGCGGCCCAGGGCGCTGAACAACTTACCGGAAATGCCCGGCGTTTGCCGCATATTCTCGCCGATAATGGCCACAATAGATCGTTCGGCTTCTACTAAGGGAGTGTCTATCTTACCGGCAGCTATCTCCGGCGTGAATTCTTCTTGCATCGTGCGCTCGGCGGCCTGGGCATCGGCGGGACTCACCACAAAGGTGATGGTGTGCTCTGATGATGCCTGCGTGATCATGATCACGTTGATCTTCCGGCGGGCCAAAGCTCCGAAAAGTCGCGATGAGATTCCCGGAATACCGATCATGCCACTTCCCTGCAGTGCGAGTAGCGCCACCTCCTTGATGGAAGAAATTCCCTTCACAGCAGGCGTCTTATTGGTCTTGAGCGCCTCATTGATAACCGACGAATACGGATCGCGGCGGATAACCGTGCCCGGAAACTCCCGGTGAAAAGTGTTGCGAATGCGCAGGGGAATATTCTTGTTCAACACCGGCAGCATGGTGGGGGGGTAGATTACCTTTGCTCCGAAGTGCGACATCTCCATGGCCTCAATGTACGAGATTGAGTCGAGCGAGAAGGCGGCCGACACCTGCCGGGGGTCGGCGGTCATCACTCCGTCTACGTCGGTCCAGATTTCAATCTCCTCGGCGTCTAGTGCTGCGCCCAGAATTGATGCGGTATAGTCTGATCCGCCCCGCCCCAGGGTTGTGGTTTCCTGATCAGGAGTAGCGGCAATGAACCCTGTTACCACCTGTAGGGCCGGGTGCTGCGCGAAGTGCTTCTTGATTTGCTGATCGGTTGCCGAAAAATTTACCTTGGCGTTGTTAAAGTCCTGGTTGGTAACAATAATGCGGCGCGCGTCTAAGAATTCGGCCGCCACCCCCCGTTCGTCCAGGTACTGACTAATCAAATACGCAGACAAGCGTTCTCCGAAACTCGATACCAAATCTAGTGAGCGGGCCGAACACTCCCGCAGCAAAAACACTCCGTGCAGCAGGTCATCCAGTTCGTTGAGTAGCGTCTTCAGGTAGGCAAACGTTCGGCTTTGGCGTTGTACCCCAATTAGCGCTCGGGCGGTGGCAAAGTGGTGCTCCTCAAGCTCTTTGAGCAGTTCTACGTACGCTTCGTTTCCGGCGGCAGCCTGCTGGCTCAGGGCGATTAGTCGGTCGGTGATGCCCCCCATCGCTGATACCACCACGGCGCAGGCCACTTTTTGCTGCTGGTAGTCCTCCACAATGTCGGCCACCGCCTTAATACTGTCGGCCGAACCTACCGAAGTGCCACCGAACTTAAGAACCTTCATGTCTCTGTGAGTTATTGGGCGGGCAAGATAGTAAAATCTCCTGAGCAGCAATTACCCCAAAGCCTTTCTCTTTTCGGATGAAACTCCTATATTTGCAGCCCTAATTTAAAAGCTCCTCCTATGAAACGCACATTCCAACCCTCTCAGCGCAAGCGCAGAAACAAGCACGGCTTTCGCGAACGTATGGCTTCTGCCAGCGGTCGGTCCGTACTGGCCCGGCGACGCAGCAAAGGCAGAAAAAAGCTGTCCGTATCTAGCGAGAGAAGGCACAAACAGTAAGTCCTTCCTCGCTTTGTTTTCCCCTACGAACCTTACAGTCATCCCCTTTTCTTTTCTCGCATTCCCCCCGAAACCTTTCACCGAACAGTTTTTCGGGTAAGGTTATCCCCCCTGCTACTGTGCGGAAAACTTTTCCGAAGCGTGAGCGCCTTCACCAGCAGAAGCTGATCAAAAAATTGTTCGATCAGGGAAAATCGTATAACTTTTTTCCGATCAAACTGGTCTACCTACCCTCCTCGGAAGTAGCCCAGCACCAAGCACTTTTTACGGTGTCCCGCCGTAATTTCAAAAAAGCCATCGATCGAAATCGCATCAAGCGACAGATGCGCGAAGCCTACCGATTGCACAAACACCAATTACCTTACAGCCCAAATAAAGATGTTCACTTTTTGCAAGCATATATCTATATTGCTAGAGAGCCAGCCACCTACCAGAACATCGAGTCAAAAATAAAGGATTCTATTGGTCGTTTAAATAAAGTGAAACTGTAAACTACGTTCGTCGCTTATGAGTGCTAAAAGATTGGGCAGATTGTCATTCGTTGTTGTATCTATTTCTTTAATCACCCTTGTTGCTTTCCGTGGTCCGGGCGATCACTACTTTGCCATTGCCAAGAACCTTGACATCTTCGCCACCCTCTTTAAAGAAGTGAACACCTATTACGTAGACGAGGTAAATCCCAATAAACTCGTAAAAGTGGGCATCGACGCGATGCTTAAGTCACTGGACCCCTACACGAACTACATTCCGGAAGACGATATTGAGGACTACCGCACCATGACCACCGGACAGTACGGCGGTATTGGGGCCATTATTGGTAAACGCAACGGGCGCAATATGGTGCTGATGCCCTACCGGGGCTTTCCGGCCGAAAAGGGGGGGCTCAAAATTGGCGATGAGATTGTGCGCATTGGCGAGGTAAACGTAATCGGTAAATCAGTAGAAGACATTAGCAAACTACTCAAGGGGCAGGCCAACACCGACCTTACCGTTACCATCAAGCGCTACGGCGAAGAATACGAACTGCCGGTTTCTATCAAGCGCGAGCGCATCACGGTGAACAACGTGCCCTACTCAGGCATGGTAACCGACAACATTGGGTACATTAAGCTGAGCAACTTTACCACCGGGGCCGGGCGAGAGGTAGAGAAAGCGCTGAAGAAATTGAAGGGCGACGGTGCGGAGAAGATTATCTTCGACGTGCGCGATAATCCCGGCGGACTACTGAGCGAGTCAGTGAACGTTTCTAACACCTTTATCCCCAAAGGGTCGGAGGTAGTAAGTACCAAGGGCAAAGTGAAGGACTGGAACAAGACCTACCGCGCACTAGACAGCCCAGTGGATACGGAGATTCCCCTGGTGGTACTCACCAGCAGTCGTAGCGCTTCGGCCGCTGAGATCGTATCGGGCGTGCTGCAAGATTACGACCGGGCGGTGCTGGTAGGCGAGAAGACCTTCGGCAAGGGCCTGGTGCAAGCCACCCGACCACTCACCTATAACTCGCAACTTAAGGTAACCACCGCCAAGTACTACACCCCCAGCGGGCGGTGTATACAGGCCATCGACTACAGCAACCGCCATACCGACGGCAGTGTAGGACGCGTGCCCGATTCATTAAAGACGGCTTTCCAGACCGGCCGTGGGCGCCTGGTATACGACGGCGGCGGTATCAAACCGGACATTCTGGTGAAGTCTAAGAAGTTAGCCCCGATCTCGGTAAGTTTGTACGCCAAAAGCTTGATCTTCGACTACGCCACGAAGTACTTCTACGAGCACCCGGAAGCTCCTAAGTCTAACGAATTCGCCATGAATGACGCCGAGTACGCTGAGTTTGTGGAGTGGATCAAGGACAAGGATTACGATTACGTTACCGAAGTAGAGCAAACGATTGATGACCTGACGGAGATTTCGCAGGACGAGAAATACTACGATAACATCAAAGAGCAGATCGCCTCATTGCGCGAGCAGGTGCAGCACGATAAGGAGTTAGATTTGACCAAGCACCAAGAGGAAATTAAAGAGCTTCTGGAAGAAGATATTGTGTCGCGTTACCACTTGGCTGAGGGGAAAATCGAAGCTTCTTTTGACGACGATTTAATGATGCAGGCGGCGGTTGAGGTGCTTAACGATGCTTCTCGTTACCAAAGCATTCTGCAGGGCGAATAGCAATTATTGAGCGAAACAGTCCTTTATACTGAATTGATAATAGCCGGCTTGGGAGGTGGATTCCTAGCCGGTTTTTTAGGTATTGGCGGGGGCATCATCTACATCCTGGTTTTGCCCGCGGTTATGCTGCAGATAGGCGTTGGGGAAGAGGAGCTTGCGCAGTATGTAATTGCAAACTCCATCTTTGGCACCACCGTGGCCGCCTTCTCCGGAAGCCTGTCGCTGCTTCGCACCAAAGATTTCTACTGGCGTGAGGTGGTCATAGTGGGCCTCAGTGCGGTTTTTACGGCTTTCTTACTACTGTTTGCCTTTGTAAACACTCCACTGTACTCTAAGCAGTTGTTCACGGCAGTCACCATTTTTTTCTTGCTTATCATTTTGCTCGGTGCCCTTTCGCGAAAGTACGGCAACCTGTTGTTTCAGCAGCCGGTGGCAAATGCGCAGCGGTGGTACGTGATTACCGGGGCCACTTCAGGAGCGATGAGTGCGCTATCGGGTTTGGGGGGCGGCACCATCACCGTGCCGATGCTTACCGCCGGGCTGCACCTGGATATTAAGCGGGCGAAGTCTATTTCTCTGGGAGTAATCTTTATTGCCTCGCTGGGCATCACGATCTATAACCTCATCGACCAACCACAGAGCACCATCATGCCGGGGCAGTTTGGCTACATTGTGTTCCCTATTTCGGGGGTTTTGTCGCTTGGCGTACTGCTCGGCTCCCCGCTAGGCGTATGGGTGGCGCGGCGGGTTTCCTCCAACGTTATCACTTGGTGCTTTATCGGGTTTGTGCTACTGGTTACCCTTAAAAAGATTCTAGAGTTGTTTTAGCTTCCTGGCTAAGCCGCCATCCCTATGAGTTCTGATCAATCGCTCGTTGATAGGCTTCCTTGATTCTACCTAATGCTGCTTCTATAATTGTATCCCTACCTTCCTGTCGATCCTCCTCCGTCATATCAACTCGCTCGTCGGGATCCACCCCGAGCTCGATGTTTTCTCCAGCTACCGTCGTGGTGACGGTAGAAGAGAAACGGTAGGTCCAACCATTGGGTAGCTCCCGATTCACAGGCAAGCCGCCCCCGCCGCCCGTACGGTCGCCCATCACAATAATGTTTCTACCGAGGCTTTTCATCATCTGCACAAAGAAGTTGGTGGCGCTGTAGCAGCTTCGGTTGGCCAGTACGATCACGGGAGCCTGGTACTGAAAGTCGCCCTTCGGCTCAACGTACTTCGGGATGCGCTCGGTAAAATCATTGTGCCCCGGCCCGTCCTTATACTGCCAGTAGTGCACCAGCTTCTTTTCGTCGGTAAACCGGCTTACCATCTCTTCTACGTTGCTCAGGCTGCCGCCCCCGTTGTCGCGCACGTCGATAATTAATCCCTTTACAATGGTGGTATCGCCGTTTTCTACCCGGCTCGAGTAGCGGCGCAGCACGTAATCAAAAACCGACTCGCTCACCGTGTTTTCGAAGCTGCGGTAGTATACGTAGCCGATAGAGTCGATCATTTGGTGACGAAACGGACCCGAGATTTGGTGGTCTTCCTCCAGGTAGTTGCGCTCTACCAAGCGATAGTCGAAGTTCTGCGGAAAGTCGAGGTACCATTCCCAGTTGCGAGACAGATCAAACCCCGCCTGAAGGTTCACGTGTCCGTCTTGCAAGACAAACAGCATGTCGGCCAGCACGTTGAAGAGCGAGTCGTTGCGCATGCCATCTTCTACGCGGGGCCGGTTTTGTGCGTAAACCGCATCCCAGTCAATGCCCCGGACATCAAAGGACGCGTAGTTCTCGTCTACTTCGGTCCAGAGAGAGTTGAAGACATCCACTGCGTTATCCTGGTACTCTTCGCGGATAAAGGCTTCTTCACACCCCAAGAAGGCGATGAGTAGAAGTAGCCAGAATTTGCTCATGCCGCTTCGCCAGCCAGTTGCCAATGTTAATCGCATGTTGCTTTTCTGTTTAGAAGTTAAACATCGTGGCCAGCGTAATATTGTGAGAAGCCGCCTGCACCACCCGGAGCTCGCGGTAGCGCAGGTAGTCCCAGGTGTAACTTAGGCGTAGGCGGTTGGCGTTTCGCAGGGCGTACTCTAGCGCCAGGGTGTTGCTGTAGCGGAAGAAGCGATTGAGCGTGGCCAACCGCCCGCTCTCAATAAATTGTTGCACCGGCTCTTCGCGCTCATCGTCCAGAAACTCAGGAAAGCGCGTGGTGCCGTACGACGGGCGAACCGCAAAGGTAAGCAAGGGGATAAATGTTGAATATGAAGCCACGAAGCGGCGCTTCCAGAGTCGGAAGGGGTACTCCAGCGTGGTTTGCGGACTTAGCGAAAAGTAGAAGCTGTTGTTAAAAGCATTGTTCGAGAAGTTCTGAAACTGCCAAAGCGTCCATAGTCCGCTAAAATTACCGCCTACGTACCAAAGCAAGCGCTCGTGCGGCTGAGGCAGTTGTTTTTCGTAACTATAGTGCCCTTCAAAACGAAATGAATTCAAGTCGGCAAACGCGAAGTCAAAAGCGGTCATCTGCCCGTAGTCGAAGCGCAGCTGCCCGTTGTGGCGCGCGGTAGTATCTGAATTGGCCCAGGTGAGCCCCCCGCTTACCGAACCGGCGTGCCCCCAGTACCGCAGCGCCGAAAAGCTTTTGTCCAGAAACTTAGGCAGGGTGTAGCCCACTCCCAGATTGACGTACCGAGGCCGAAGCGGGCGCGTCTGTGCCCAGGAGTTGCCGAGTACTGACAGCAGCAGTAAGGCGGTGGTGAAGCATCGAACAGGGGCTAGCAAGAAAAGAGGCGGGACGCGGTGCATAATCTTGCTAGTCTATTGACACGTCGATCTGGTTGCGCAGCAAATCCTCTAGCGACTCGCGCTGGCGGATGAGTTTAGCCTCCCCCCGGTGAAACAATACCTCAGCGGGACGAGGGCGGCTGTTGTAGTTCGAGGCCATACTGTACCCGTAGGCCCCGGCGTTTTTAAAGGCCAGAATATCACCCGGCCGCACTTCGGGCAGCGTCCGCTCGCTCGCGAAGGTGTCTGTTTCGCAAATGTAGCCCACCACCGTATAGGTACGGGGATTCCCTTCGGGGTTGGATAAGTTCTCAATGGTGTGGTAAGCGCCGTACATCATGGGTCGAATCAAGTGGTTGAACCCGGTATCAAGGCTTACGAAAGTCACATTCGGGTTTTCTTTCACTACGTTGACTCGGGCCAGCAACTGCCCACTGGTGCTAACGAGGAACTTACCGGGCTCGAACCACAGGGTAAGCGGACGCCCGTACTGCTTACTGAAAGTATCAAAAATGGGGAGCAACCGCCGCCCCAGTTCCTCTAAGTTGGTAGAGGCGTCGTCGGCTTGGTAAGGCACTTTAAACCCACTGCCCAGGTCGATAAAGTCTAGCTGGTTAAAATGCTGGGCGGTGTCGAACAAGCGCTCGGCCCCCTGAATAAACGCATCAACATCTTTAATATCTGAGCCGGTGTGGATGTGTATCCCGTTGATTCGTATTTGATACTCCCGAACGATCGCTAGAATAGCATCAAGCTGAGCGAACGGAATACCAAACTTAGAGTAGGCGTGACCCACTGAAATATTGCGGTTCCCCCCCGCCATCACGTTCGGGTTAAACCGCAGGCAGCAGGGCACCTCGCTACCGTATCGCTTGCCGAACTGCTTTAGCTGGGACAAGTTGTCGATATTGATCTGCACCCCAAGTTCTACTCCCGCAACAATCTCGTCGAAGGGCACTCCACTTGGAGTGTACATGATTTCGGAGGGAGCAAACCCGGCTAACAAACCCAAGCGGGCTTCTTCAATAGATACTACGTCAAGTTCTATTCCCTGCTGTTTGATCAACTTGAGGATCGACTGGTTGGTAAGTGCTTTGGCAGCGTACTTAAAGCGCACCCGCGGATCAGCAAACGCTTGCTTCAGCACGTTAATTTGGGAAATAATCTTGTCGGCGTCGTACACGTACAGGGGCGTACCGAAGGTTTGGCTAATTTCTAGTAGATTCACCCCCAAATATAGCAAATTAGCCCGGCGCGGCTAACGTTTTATATCTTGCCTAGCCAGTTGGTGCCGCCCAGCGCATAGTTTCGTATTCCTGAAGCAGATTTATCCCCATCTTATGTCCCCTTCACAACCTAGTGCGGTATTTACCCAAAAGGCCGCCCACTACCAGCGCCAAGCCAGCCGTGCCGCTCAACGCTTCAACTACCTATCCGTTGTTCGTACGCTGGTCTTTGTGTTTGCCCTGGTAGGGCTGGTGTACCTCGCCAACGCCCGCAACGATGACGGTTTTCTTATTCTCTTCTTGGTATTCGCGGTGGGTTTCCCCGCGCTCATCCGGTACCACAACCGCCTGCGGCAGCGGCGAGATCAACAGCTAACCCTTAAGCTAGTGAATGAGCACGAGTTGCAGCGCTTAGCCCTGCGGTTCGACGGCTTTGACGCGGGAAAAGCTTTCCAGACCTCCCAGCACTCCTACAGCGGAGACCTTGATATTTTCGGAGATCATTCTTTGTTTCAACTCATTAACCGAAGTGCTACCCAAGCCGGAAAGGCAATGCTTGCCCGATGGCTGCTCGCGCCCTCCCCCAAGGCAACCCTCCTGGAGCGGCAGGAAGCCGTGCAGGAAATGGAGCAACGCACCGACTGGCGCCAGACTTTCCAGGCCTACGGTCTTCAGTACGTGGCTTCGGACGAAAATCTTGCTACGCTACTCACGTGGATGAATGAGCCCCCCGCGCTGAAGCGGCCCAAACTCTACCAAGGGCTGTGTTACGGATTGGCACTGCTCGCTACGCTGGCCATTATTCTCTACTTTACCACCGCCCTACCGGGCTATGTCGTTATTGGACTGCTGGCGATCAACGGTATCATTTTGTGGACAACCGCCGAAGTAGCGTTGGTAACGCACCGGAAAACCGCGCAGAGTGTCGCCGTACTGCGGGCCTATCAGCATATGTTTGTCAGCGTAGAAGGGCAGTCGTTTACCTCTCCGCTGCTGCAACGCATCCGGGAAGAACTGTACCACCAGGGGGTACCCGCGTCTCGTCAAATTAGCCGCTTGCGGTACATTCTGGAGAACTTTGACGCGCGGGCTAATCTATTCTACCATATTTTCAATGTGGTACTGCTGCTCGATGTGTCTTGGTTACTACAGGCCGACCGCTGGAAGCAGCGGGTGCAGGGAGACGTTGCCCAGTGGTTTGCCGGGATGAGCCAGGTTGAGGCGCTGAGCAGCATCGCCAGCTTCGCATTTGCGCATCCAACCTTTGCTTTTCCTACCATCTCCGACCAGCGGTTTCGGCTGAGTGCCCAAGGCTTGGGCCACTGCCTGATTCCCTCCGCACAACGCGTAGCCAACGATTTTGTGATGCAAGACCGGGGAACAATCACAATCATCACCGGCTCAAATATGTCGGGAAAGAGCACTTTTTTGCGAACCGTAGGGGTAAATGTGGTGCTAGCGCTGGCGGGAGCCCCGGTATGCGCCGAGCGGTTTGAAGTATCCGTTTTACAGGTGTTTACCAGCATGCGCACCCAAGACTCGCTTGAGGAGAATGTGTCGTCGTTCTACGCCGAACTGCGCCGACTGCGGCAGCTGCTCGATCTACTGCAAGCCCCGGAAGTGCCGGTGCTGTTTATGCTTGACGAGATTCTTAAGGGAACCAACTCACAAGACCGGCATCACGGGGCCGCCTCGCTCATTAAGCAACTCAGTCAGTTGGAAGCCACCGGCTTTGTATCTACGCACGACCTTGAACTGGGAAAGCTGGAAGAGTCCCTACTCAAAGTGAAGAACTACAGCTTCACGAGTACCATCGAGCAGGATGAAATTCATTTTGATTATCAGTTGCGCGAGGGGGTATGCCAGAGTTTCAACGCCAGCAAGCTGATGGCAAAAATGGGCATCGCCCTGGAAGAATAGCGCTTCTCCCAGGGCGACACCCTGATGGGGTTACTTAGATCAGTCGGCCGCTACCAACTCCGGTGGGGCCAGGAAATCCTGGATTCCGAATGCCACCCGCCGGTTGCTCTGGTGCTGCTCGGCGGTGCACCGCACCCCGTCCGAACAGTGGTTCACCAACCGCTGCTCACCCCAGTGGCTCTCTTGCAACCGTTCTGGGGCGATACCCTGCTCTAGCAGGTAATTTACCACCGACTTTGAACGGCGTTCCGACAGTTGATCATTGTACCCATCGGTTCCTCGGCTGTCGGTGTGGCCGCTTAGGTTCACCCGTAGTAGGGGGTAACGCTCTATCACCGAAACGAGCTTCTCCAAGGTTTTTTGCGCGTCGGCTCGTAGTGCGCTGCGGTCAAAGTTGAAGAACACGTTCTCGATGGTGGTGATAGATCGCAGCGCAATTCCGCCCTCTTCAAATACCTGCTCTACCTTTTCTAGTAATCCTACTGGCTCAGTGCGATCTTGGCTTGTTCTACTCAGTAGAATTTTGCGGTTTTCGCTTGATAAGTAGCACTGTCCGTTCTCTTCGCTCCAGCGGAAAAGCCGCTGGTTCATGCTCACCAGCACGTCTCCGTCGTCGTGGTAGCGATCAAAGATAACTACATCCATCGCGTCGAAGTCGGTTACCTCATTGAATAGATAGATTTTTACGACGTTTTCTTCATCCCTTTTCATTCCCTGGGTATTGATCGGCGGGTGGTTCCAGTATCGCCCGTTCAGTTCGCCCGACAGATCGTATATCGCATTCTCGGCGGCGGTTAAGTAAATCCGGCCCAGCGAATCAGTGGCACTCTCTAACAGGCTGTTCATAACTAGTCGCTTTAAGAACAAGCGAACGTCAGGGATAGGTTGGTTGGTAAGCCCATCGATTACTTCTACAACCAGGGGAATGCCCTTAGGCACTTCCGAAGGGGCGTTAAACTGATATATATTGTCATGCCCAGCCCGGTGCGACGACACGTAACCTGATTTTCCGTCGGCCCGTAAGATCATTCCAAAGTCATCTTCCGACGTATTGATCGGATATCCTAAGTTATGTATTGCCGAGGTATCACTCAAAGACAAGTCTATTTTAAACACATCCAATCCGCCTAAACCAGGGTGGCCGGTAGAGGCAAAGTACAAGGTTTGATCATTGTGTACGAAGGGGAACATCTCATCACCATCGGTATTTACCCGTTCGCCCAGATTAATCGGTTCGCTCCACGTTCCGTTTTCGTACCGGCTCACGTACAGATCGGTTCCGCCGAAGCCGCCCGGACGGTCTGAGCAAAAGTACAGTTGCGCCCCGTCGGCCGTAACGGCCGGGTGCCCTACTGAATGCTCCGTACTATTAAACGGGAGGGTAACGGGCTCAGTCCACGTACCTTCTTTGGTCTTCTCAGCGTACAGTAGCTGAAGGCGATTGAACGACACGGGCTGACCACGGTCTTTCTTAAACGAGGGATTATTGGTGGTTAGCAGCATCTTGCTATCGTTAGCAAAGAACACGGCAGGTCCCTGGTGCAACGACACAAAGCGCTTACCGAACAGGCGCTGCGCTGTATCAGCGGATTGCTGGTTCGCCAGCGGAGTGTAGAATAGGTGCAAATACGCTCCCAAATCACGGTGGTACGTCTTCTGGTAGCCTTTTTCTTGTCGGCTCGAGGCAAACACAAGTCCGTCTTGGTAGAATGCGGGGCTGAAATCAGCTTCGGAGCTGTTGCTGTTTAGCGCTTCTAACGTATACTGCGCCGAATCAGCGTAGAAGTCTGCCCGCTGCTGCAGTCCAACCAGCAGGTTTTGCGCCGCCTGGTGGTCGGGCACTTCTGCCAGGTAGGTCGTCAGCATCTGCTCGGCCTGGGCCAGTTGCCCCGTACGCACCAGGGTTTGGGCGTAGTGCCAACGGTGGTGCGCCAAAACGTGCTGGGCATCGACAGTCCACGAAGCGTAGCCGTAGTGCTCAGCCGCGCGCTGAGGATCGTTGAGCGCGTAGTAGCTTTCGGCCGCCTTCAGATGGACCCGCACGTTGCTTTCATCCCGGGCAAGCAAAGATTCGTAGAGAGTCGCCGCCGACTGAAACGATTGTCGTTGGAACAAGTCATCGGCGCGTTGCTCTTTGCGGGGCAGCTTCGAACTAGCCGATTCGCTGGCCTCCGCCGGGGCTACTGTCCACAGTAGTGAGAGGAGTAATATATAGCTGTACTTCATCATATTAAAAGTATCGGGGTGACAAAACAGATTCTTTAGACAGTCTGATGGTGTAGTTAAGCATTAGCTCGTGAGAGCCTGACTGCACTTCGCGTAGTCCGCTCACCGTATAGTCGTAGGCGTAACCCACCGCCAGGGCCGGACTGATCTGCAACTGCACCAGTGCGTTAAGCGCGTCGAACGAGCGGTAGCCAAGCCCTACCCACAGGGTTTCACGAATCAGCAGGTTGGCGTTAAAATCTGCCTCTACCGGAGCGCCCGGCACAGATTTTATCAGAAAGTTGGGCTTAAACTTCAGAGATGGATTTAGATCAAAAACGTAGCCGCCGGTTAGGAAGTAGTGCCTTACCAATTGTGCTTGCTCGGTGAGCGCTCCCTCCTGCTCTAGCTGGTGGTCAATCAGTTGGGGAACCGACAAGCCTAGATAGAAGCGTTCAGTATGATAGTATAATCCTGCTCCTATGTTAGGCAACAGACCAGTATTGAGGTCCTGACCGAAAGTGGGGTCCGGAGCATCTCCCGGAGTCACGATCTGCAGTGAGGTCAGGGCAGTGCGGGCCTGGGTAAATCCTCCCTGCAACCCCAGGGCTAGCTGCCCCTTCGCCACCGGAATGCGGTAGGCGTAGGAAGCAAACACGCCGTGCTGCCGCGATACGTCCTGGTCATCGCGCGAGAGCAACAGCCCTACCGAAGCTCTGCTAAAGCGGAGGGGGGCGTGGGCGGCAAACGTCTGGGTGCTAGGGCTGCCCGGCAGGCCGCTCCACTGTTCGCGGCCCAGCGCCGTAAGGCTGATTGCTTCGTGACTACCTGCGTAGGCGGGATTCAGGGCCAATCCGTTAAACATATACTGGGTAAACATCGCCTGCTGCTGCGCGTAGGCAGCGGTGGTAGTCAGCGCAGCCACGAGTAGCATGCTGACGAACCGCCGATGAATAAGTGAATGGATATAGAATTTATACATAGCTTGCTTTTCTTAATGCTGAGAAGTTTGATTACGGGTGGACCACTACGTAGCCCTTGCGAAGCGGACTACCGTCGCCCAGGTTCACGATGAAGTAGTAGGTGCCGAAGGGGAGGCCGCGGTTGCTTGCTAGCGCTCCGCCCTGGGTTCGGCCGTTCCACCGCCGGGTCACGTTGTCGTAGGCGGCGGTCTGGTACACCAAGCTTCCCCAGCGATTGTAAACCGTTACCTCGTTGTTGGGGTAGCAGGTAATGCCGCGGATGTACCACGTTTCGTTATTACCGTCGCCGTTCGGTGAGAAACCCTCTGAAATCGCCAGTTCCTGGTCACACTCAGTTTCTTGCTCTTGTTCTTCTACTTCTTCCTCTTCCTGACCTTCTTCACTCACCATTGTCGTATCCGGCGGGGTGGGGGCTTCCACTACCATCGGAGGCGTGGTAACTACCGAATCTTCTACCACTACGCTATCCTGTTTCGGTAGGGCCTCTACTTGATAGATAAGCCGAACTTGGCGGGGAATACCCGCGCGGTTGTTTACCGTTACTAGCAGCGTGTCGCCACCCACGTAGTCGCTTGATGCGGTATAGGTGAGACAGCGGGCGGTGAGTTGTTCCGCCTCTTTGGTGTGGCTTCCTGGGGCTACGCCCACAATCTTTGATTCTTCGTCGCAACTTGCCAGTTCCAGGCAGTGCTCGTGCGTGGCACCCTGCATCACCGTATCCACTACGTACATATCGGTAGGCAGCAGGTCGCGGGGGTCTAGCACCTCTAGCGATGCGGTGAATCCGGCCAAGTATCCGTAGGAAGCACCATACCGGTTGCCCGCGATGATTGACAGGTGAAACGATACGTTCGATTCTACTACGATGTTTTCGGGCAGGGGCGCGTGGTTACTTAGCGACTTTGCCTCACCGAAGCTGATGGTTGCCCAATCGTTGCGGCCCGGTACCGGACTAACTGTTGCGTCGAAGTTGGTGTAGGGCAGCCCGTTGATGGTAAGGCTGGTAGAAGTTTCAAAGGCTTTGATGGGAGCCGTGATATGCACCACGTTGTGGTAGGCGGTATCGCCTAGCTTGGTGTACTCGATGTAGCGGTTGCCGGTGCACTCAATCGATGGTACGAGCACCATACCGAGTTCCTGGCGGCGGATGCCTGAGAAATGGTACAGATACGCTTCCTTACTGGTTTCAATGTAGTGGGGGGTACCAATATCGCTCGCTTGTCCGGGTAGCACGTAGTTATAATACTCTCCGGCGCCGATGGTAGCCACCGGAGTCGGGTCACCGTCTACGTAGATGTCCGTTTGGTCTTGCGTGCCAATAATGGTAGCGTAGTCGGGGTTTACCGCACTAATATTCTCGGTTGACCCTTTGATAACCACGTACTGGCGGCCGATAGAGTAGAAGCCGTTGCCCCGCAGGGGAACCAACTGGTCGACGCCCGCGTCGGCATCCTTCGAATCTATTAGCTTCTGGTGCTGCCCTCCCGACAGCACCGCTACGGGTTTACTGGCCTCGATGTGCGAGCCCGTCAAGTTGTTCGCCACGTTATCAGAGTTAGGCCCTTTTGATGAGGTGTTGCGGACCAAATAGGTTTCGTGCTTGTTGAGGATAACTTCCACGGGCTGGTTTCCTCCGAACAGTACGATTCCATTAGGGGGAGTGATGGTAACCTTCGTGTCGTCTTCGGTAGCCATCACCGAAACGAAGTGCAGGTCGTAGTGACCGAAGTCAGTACCCGGCCACGCACCGTCGCGAATAAGGGTTTGTGAACCCGCGTAAAACTCAGTTCCCAACGCGTGCCTTCCCTTTAGGGTAACAAAGTACTGGTTTGCCCGGGACACGCCCTGGCAGTAGACCCGCACGGGTACGTCTGAGTGGATTAGAATCCCTTTGTCCTTCTCAGCTACGTTAGCCTCAAAGGTCATTCCCTGCACAGTACTGAGCGGAAATATCCAGGGCTGACCGGCCATAATGGTTTGAGAAGCAATAGGAGTCCCATCAGAGAGGGTGACATTAACTTGGGCAGACGCAAATTCTGTGGTAATCTGCATCTGCACCGGAAGCACCCGGGTAGTGGCCCCTCGGTTCTCCCACACCGGGGGCATCCAGTGGATGGTGTCGGTTTGCGCCTGGGTCTGCTTGACCAGTCCCGCCAAACACAAAAGGGTTAACAATAGGTGCCGAATAGACCGATGGGCGCCCTTTTGGCAACTCGCTAAGCTGCGAGTTTGCCTGTTGATTGAATAAACTATTATATCTTTCATGAGTACTTTATGAAGTATTACTCTTCAAAAGTACAAATAAATTATATGAAAGTATAATTAAATGGCATAATTCTTACATCCTGCTTGCTGTTTACGCTCATTGAGCAAAAAAAAGTGCTATTCGTCTGAGAAATAGTACACCAACGCGAAGCTAAGCACCCTATTACGTAGGTACTGAAAATTGTTGCTGCTCCGTAATCCATCGCTCACCCGGGCCTGCACGCCTGCATTGTCGGCAAACCGGTAGAGAATCCCGGCGGTGAAGCACAAATCAAAGGATCGGTAGCTAGAACGATCGGCGGTGAAACCGGAGGCATTTTCCTGCTGGGCCTTAATAAGGTAGTTTGGAGACAATCCGCCGAATAGATACACCTTATTTACCAAACGCCCCTGTACCTCTACCGGAAGCTCTAGGTAGGTAAGTCGCCAGATAGAGAATGGCTCAAACTCACTAAAGCGGCTCCCCTTAGCGCTGTAGAGCATCCCCGCTTGGGCCGAAATGGCATCGGACAAAGGAAGAGCAACCTTTACGCCCCCCAGAATTCCTGCTTGATTATAACCCCATAACCCGTCGCCGTCGATCTGGGCGGCATTGAGTCCCAGTACCGCGTGAGCCCGGAACGATTGGGCCGTACTAGGAAAACTGAAGCCAATGTAGCATAAGACAATACTGATTGTCCTGAGTAGAATCATAGCAGGGGGAGACGTAAGGTAGCTACGGGGGGCAGCGCAGTTAGTGGTTGAGCAGATTAATGTTGAATGCGTAATTGCAGCTTTCGCAGCCGTTCACCTTCATAGTAGCAATGCCAACCACTTCCCCTTGCCGGTTCATCACCGGGCTGCCACTGCTCCCTGGCGAGATAGCGGCATCCACCTGAATGATTGCGCTTTCTTGCCCCCGGTAGTCGCGAATAGACGAAACGATTCCGCGGGAGGCGGTACTTTCCAACCCCCGGGGGTTGCCTAGCACTACAATATCTTCTCCCTTCATGGGTGCCATGTCGCCCAAAGAAAGGTAGGGCATGCGCTGCCGGGTGTCTACCTGGAACACCACGTAGTCGAACTTCTTGCTCTGGTACATGATCCGCTTTACCGCGTGCGTTTGCCCATCGGTCGTGCGAATCTGCCAGCGTCTTCCTTTCTCGAATACGTGATAGTTGCTCACCCCAACGCCCGAATCCTCAATAAAGAACCCCGTTCCCTGGCCAATACGTTTGCCCTTGCGGTTATAGGTGTGCACCACGAAAACGCAGGGTTCCGCCCGGGCGATAATTTCGGCCAGCGATTCTTCTCGTACCGGCACTACATCATTAAGGGGGATAGAAGGGGTTGGGGCGTCTACTAACACCTTTTCAGAAAGGGTCTTGTTTACCGTGGGCCGATGATGCTCCTGGGCTTTTTGGGCCGAGCGCGAGCAGCTCTGGCAACCAGAAAGTAAACACGAAATCGCGAGCGTCCAGATCCAGTCTCTCATCATTCGCATAACGCAACATTAACCAAATTCGCTTACGAACCAAATAATTTTTTGAGGAATCCGCCGCCGCCAGCTTTAGTCAGATGTTCTGTAAGGATTTGAAGTTGTTCCAGCATCTGCCGCTGGGTTTCCAGATTCTGGCTCTTATACGCAGTAAAGTTCTGGTGTAGGTCATCAATGCGGGCTAGCTTGCCAAATACGTGCTTATTTTCTTCGTAGGTTTTGAGCAGTTGATTTTCTTCCTGCGCCGACAAGTCGCGGATCGCCCGAATCTTGTGTTGGGTGTGTTCCATCAGTTCGCCCAGGCTTTTGTCTAGTACATCGTCTACTTTCACTACCGCTTGCTGTATCAAGTGCCCCCGGCTTTCCAGTTCCGAAAAGTGCGAAGCGATAAAGTGGTGCAGGCGATCGTTCTGGTCTAGGGTTCCCTTCACCTTCTCGGCAATGGTTTCCAAATGGTCGGTACGGTAAAGAAATTGGTTCACCTTTTCGTTAAGGGCGGTAGTGCTGGCCACCAGGTGGTTCATTTCAGACAGGTAGTCGCGAAACTTTTTCAGTTCGCTACCGCTTCGGTCGAGCGTCTCGAACATATCTACGGTGGCGTTGGTCAGCTTCATCACGTCTACTTTCTGCAGCGCCTCAGCAATACGCTCCTGCGCCTTCAACGTATCAAAGTTGCGGCTAACCATCTCCTGTAGCGACGCAATGCTATCGGCAAAACCGTGCTGGAAGCTCGTAATGCTGGTCTGCAGTAGCTGCAAACTGTGGGTGGCGTCCTGAAACAGGGTAGGTAGTAGCTCGATCTGCACGAGGCTAAGCAACTTATTCTTGCGCCGTAGCACTTCGCCCCGGGTGCGGGGATACGCCCAACCCAGGGTTATCATCGTAATAAGCGCCCCGGTGAGTACCGCCCCGGCCGTCCACTTCACTCCGCTAAAAAATAGGGCGGCCGTGCTGGCCAAAGCAATCCGGTCGATGAGGGCCGCGGGCAGGTTGGGTAAAAACAGCAGACCCACCGTACTCGCCAGTAGCACCGCGACGAGCCCAATGAGCAAGGGAAACCCCGCCTGTAGTCGTAGGTCTTGCTGACTCACCTGAATGTGCCGCTCGGTTAAATTTTGAACCAGGGTAAAGTCCACCACCGCTCCCCGACTACGAATGAAGTAACCGTTGAGAGCGGTGGTTAGCGTGTGTTCTGAAGCGGCCGGGGTTTCGGTGTGCAGCAGCGACACTTTAATGGTTGGCGTAGCGGCGGGCGGGGCAGGGGGTTGGGTACCGTACTGTTGGGCCAATTCTTCGGCTGGGGTCTGCGCTAGCGCGGCCGTAGGAATGAGCACGGGGCGCACGCTCAGTTGTTCGGGGCGGGGAACACTCTGCCGCAACCGGCGCAACTGCTCTAGCAAGCGGCGAACGTACCACGCTTGGGCCAGCCAGGCTGCCCCCAGGCACACCACCGCAAACGTCTCTACGCTACTCATACCGGATGCGGGCTTTCTGCTCGGATTTCACTATCCACTTATCGCCCTGCCGCACCGCCCGCCCCGGGCGGACGTTTACGATACGCTTAGCGCCCGGCGAGTAGGCATTCTCGCTCTCACACACGGGCGCCAAGTAGCTATTAGGTGAACTCAGTGCATCCTTCATCGCTTCCGAATCATCGGCTACGCTAAACTCCGCCCAGTGAGCTCCATCTTTTTGCGTAACCATAAATTTGTACACCGAGGCTGACGGACGAAACTGCTCTGACATCGAGCTAGCGTTAAAGGTACCGTCTTGGTTGGGAGTGGACAGGTAGTACTCCTTTGCCTTGGGGGCAGGGGGGGTAGGAGGGGGGCTGCGTCTTGCGGGCGGCGGTGGAACAGCAGTTAACTTCTTCAGTTGCTCCTCTAAACTAGCAATCCTAGACTTTAGCTGCTTCGCTTCCTCAGCCGATACCGGGTCCTTTCTCATGAGCAGGCGAGAGGTAAGGTCTTCAATGCGCTTGCTGTGCTGGTCTACCCGCTGGTCTAACCCCCTAATAATCTTAAACAAGTAAAGCAGCAGGAGTAACAGCACAACCGCCGCTCCCAGTGAGATCGGGTTGATAGCGTAGCTAAACATCCCGCCATTGGTGGCGCCCTGACTATTGGAAGCCGTAGGCAGCGCAAATCCACGGGTGTTGTCTTCCTGTAGAGCCGTAGCGTCGACTTCGGCAGCGTTTGCTCCGGTAGCGGTATCCGCGGTTGCTTCGGACTGCCCGAGGCCGGACGTAATCTCCGTAGTCAGCTGTTCTTTCGTGGTGGATAGGGTGGTGTAGTCGGCGTCGCTTTGGGCTCCCAGCGCTTCGGGGCTTACCGCCGCAATGCGTTCTTGCAATACCTCAGCAGCTTGTGCTGCGCTCCACTCATTCTGGTACGCTTCTTTGGTTTCAACCAACGGGTCGTACAGGTTGAGCGCGGTTCCGCGCCAGTCGTGGCTGACCAGAAACAGGCGCACCGCTTCGCTAGGGGGGGGATTTGATAGACTATAATTTTCTGCGTTGTAGGTTTCTTGGAACAATCGATACCCTTCCTTTTCGGCGGTCATGTCGGGGCGCAGCCGCACGTAGTCTTGCATGTACGCATCCACCACCCGCCAGGCGGCGTAGTCTACCCATCGGGCAAAGTCTTCGCGGATTACGCCCGCCTGAAACGAGCTGCTCGCTAGCAAGATCACGAACAGTAGCGGGAATTTAAGATAGCGCATGGATTGCTTGGGTTGGATGTTGGCGGCTGATCAATAGGTATTACCTTATCACTGTTCTACCTCGCTGAGCTCGGTGGCAATCTTGTAGGCTAAGCGGTTGAGCCCCCCCACCAAAGGATAGAAGAACAGGGTTTCCTCTACGTTTACGTTCTGATTACCGGCTAGCTCATCGAGTTTCATCTGGTGTCCGGATTTTAGGTACTCCATCAAATCAGTCGTTAGCCAGGCTCGATAGCGATTTAAGTAAGTAGGGTTCACCCCGAAATGGTGCGAGAAGTTGTACTCGTCGTGCACTTCAAACAGTAACTTAAGAAACTGATCTACCTCATTTACTACCCGAGTAAGCGTCCGGTCGTCGATGTCCGGGTACTTGATGGCCTTCTCAGGAATAACAAACTGTTGTCCGGCCCCGAGTAGCACCTTTTTGATATCATCGATATCTACCGGATTCTCGCTCAGCAGCCCACCCTTGCAGGTAATCTCCTTTGGCCGTTCGTACTGAACCAGTTCAATTTGCGAGGCGCTTTGCTGAAATACTTTCTCGAAGATTTTCTGCGTGAGCACCGTCAAGCTATCCAGTCGTAGGTTGCTGTCGGTAATGTTGATCACCTTAGAACCGCGTCCGCTGAACAAAATGTTGCGGGGCATTGCCAGGTTGGCCGCCTTCATCAGTTGCGCCAGGTGATAGATGATAGCACCGTAGAACACCACAAACAAAATTTTCAGATCTTCATCTTCCTTCAGTAAGCTGCTAAAGGAAATAGGCAGCAGTTTGGCGTAGCGATCGTTGTTCTCTAGTTCAAACAGGAAGCTGATCATCTCCCGCGAGTTCTCGCGCAGGTAGTCGGCGGTATTGGGGTCAACGATCGTGAGGGTTTTGTCGATGAGATCGGCATAGCGCCTTACGAATCCGTTGGTGATCACCGAACCATTAAAGCCGTCGCCGAACAGGGCGTTGGCCGCAAAGCGAAACGACGTGAGCAGCACGGGCTGGTTGTTCTGGAACACCACGATATCGGTGGTGCCCCCCCCGATGTCGATGCCCACGGCGGGTTTGTCGGCGGCGCTACGCCCCATCTTGTTTTTGTAGAAGTAGAAGGGAGCGATGCTCTCGGATAGTTTAATCGGATCGCGCTCGGGGGTAATGTAGCGGTGCACCAGTTTGGTCCAGGTGCTCTCCAGGCTGCTACGCCGGTTGGGCAGCATGCTCGACGGGTAAAACCAAATAATGCGCGTCTTCGCTAAGTTGCCCCGGTTGAGCAGCACCTTATTACGAATGAGCAGCAGCAGGTTCTCAAAGAACGCTTCCACCCGGCGCCGATCGTCGGTATTCTTGGTGTAGTTCGACCACTTCAGGTCGCTGCTGATGCGCACGTTGCCGTTGATGGGACGCTTACCGTAAGCGAAAGGAATGTTGAAGTCCGCCAGGGCGTAGGTAGTCTGCTCCAGGTCCAGGTTCTTGCTTTCGCCCAGCACGGTGCGCTGCGGAAAGTAGTGCTCGTAGCCCGGTCCCAGGTAACGCGGCAGAAACTCCTGCGGGATCAGATCCCGAATCAGGGTGGCTCCGCTGCCCCCGAAGTCGGCGCTGGCGTCAGCAAACTCAGGGTCGTGCAGCGTAGCAATCTGCACGTCGTCATCGGTGATGTCGAAGGGGCGCGGGTCGCGGTCGTTCACCTGGTACTCCACGTGGGTATTGGTGGTGCCAAAGTCGATAGCGAAGCTAAAGGCATCGTTGCCGCGGTGGTACTCCGGGAACTTCGGGATAATAATTCCCTGGGCCACCTGATTCTGCACCTGGATGTAGTCAAATTCATCCTCAAGCACATAGTACTGCGAGGTAGCCCGGTCGTCCAGCTGCTTGTTACTGCGCTGCTGCTGCGCTTCTATCTTGACCTCCTGATTGTCCTGGTTCTGGAAGAACCGCAGTTGGTAGCGGTGGTGCTTGTTGTAGGGACTTACGTCGCGGTCGATGAGTTGCACCCGGTAGTGGGCCGGGTCGGCCTTGCCGCGCATCTTGATAAACGGATAGAGGGTTACACCGAACTGACTGTCAATCACTACTCCCTTGTTATTTTCTTCGTCGGGCGTTAGACCGTCGCCCTCGCTGATAGAGGAGAGGTAGATGCGCTCTAGCGTGATATAGTCCTGCTTTACCGGAACGCGCAGCGTTACCCGTACCCCTCCGGCCGCCCGGGGCTCCATCTCGAAAAACTTTTTGCCTCCGGGCACGCTTCCCCGCAAATCCGCCACGTCGAAGTAGTCGAAGAAGGCAGGCTTTATGGGCAGGATGAACCCCTTCTGCTCTTTGGTTCGCCCTACGTTGCCGTCGAAGAATTTCTGCTCGTTTACCGGGTACACCAACCGAATGAGATACGGCTCCAGAAAGTCGCTCACCGTCAGATAGGGGTACGATATCACTTGGCCGGGCAACTTTCGCTCTTCCAACGGTGTATCTACCCAGTAGGGAACCGCCACGTGACTGTCCCAGGTATCGTTTACGTAGCGGTAGGGTTTGTTCAGCTGGTTTTGCAGCACCAGGGGGGGAGTGTTCCCTTGGTATTTAGAAGATTGGATCACGAAGTCGCTCGAGGTAGCTACCGAACCCACGTCGATCTTCTTCTTGCGCAAGGGGTAACCGAGTAGCTTTACCAAGTCTCCCGACTGGCCGGTGTCTAATTCGGCGTAGTGGTCGTAGAAATCGGTTAGGGTAAATTGGTTGATTTCTTCGTAGAGCACCGGTTGCTCGGTGCGTAAGATTTCGAGGTTCGCATCCAGGTACTCGGCTACCTCACTAAAGCAAGCCCGAAAGTCTGGCACGGTGCCGCCTGCCGACTGAAAGAACCGAAGCAAGCCGTACCAGTACTTCTGGTAGCTGGCGCTGCGGGCGTACAGGGGCGGGTAGTCGTTGCTAAACAAGCGATTGCGTTCCATCGGAATATCCACGAAGGACAGATCATTGGGCGCGGAGAAGAACAGGGTGGCCGGTGAGGTTCCCCCGATTACCTTGTAGTTATACTGCACGATATGCAGCCGGTCGATCTGATCGAAGTTGTAGGTAGCGGCATCCTGTTCTAGGTACAGCTGAAGCACCTCCCCCAGGCGACGGTGCTGGGGATTGGCCGAAGTAAGCAACGCCTCCAGATCGCGCCGACGGTCCCAGGTGATGATCTGGGTCTTTTCCTGAAGGTACTCTACGTTAAAAAACACTTCGCCTACATCGAAGCACTCGGCTACTAACTTCCGGTCGACTTTATTGCCCAGCAGTTTACGGTCTTTCACAATGTTCTTAAAGGCGGTGCGCACCAGGTCGATACGCGCAAACGGACTCGGAATAGAAGTAGGAGGCTGCTCGGTGTTGCCCCCCTCGGGGTCGCTGATGGCGTCGATTTGTCGTTTGCCGTAGGGGTCGGCCGGAAACCAGTGTTCGCCGTGGGTAAGGTTATGGTAGGTGAGGACTTTGGGCATACTGCGGAGACTAAACTTCCGCTAAAGGTAACAGGAATACGGAGATTTAGAAAATAAGCTATGGCTAGTAATATTTTTCACAATGCCCTAGAATGTTGTTCTTTACCATTGCTAATTAAACCAAACTAGATTCTCTATCGCTTGGAGTACGAAGAAATAGGCCGGGTTAATCAGATCAACAAAGTCTCGCTAAAGTGTACAATACGTTTTTCAAACTGGAACAGGATCGGTTGTATTTGCTATCTCCTTACCGATGCACTCGCAGAAACTGGATAACATTTTATGAGTACTACGAAAAGAACCGAGGAATACGTTGACCCCATCCTAATTAAGGAGGGTTTTTTCGAAGATGAGGAAGACTACGTTCAGACTATGGATGAAATATTCAAAGGCTTACAGGAGGCGGTTGACAAAGGGCGGATCAAAAGACGGGAATACGCTAAACTATCATCTGCTCCTACCTCCAAGTAACAGCGTGTCAGTTTACTAGATGCCCTTTTAACCCTTATTTGAATGCTTACTATATCGGGACAAAACGAAAAACGGCAAAGCCTTTGGTAGCTTTGCCGCTTCATTCATTGTCTAACAAAATCTTCCTAATTGTCTTAATTCAAAAACTCAAATACTCCGGCCACCCCCTGACCGCCGCCCACGCAGGCGGTTACCATCCCGTACTTCTGCTCGCGGCGGCGCATTTCGTTGATGAGTTGGATGGTTAGCTTGGCACCACTGCAACCTAAAGGGTGCCCCAGCGCGATGGCTCCGCCGTTTACATTTAGCTTGTCCATATCAATGTCTAAGGTTCGGCCTACCGCTAGCGCCTGGGCAGCGAAGGCTTCGTTCAGTTCAATCTGGTCAATGTCAGCGAGCTTCAGTCCGGCCAGTTCCAGTGCCTTCGGGATAGCCTTTACCGGACCGATGCCCATAATGCGGGGATCTACCCCGGCCACCGCGTAGCTCATCATGCGCGCTTGCGGTTGCACGTTTAGCTGCTTCATTAGTTTCTCCGACATCACCAGCACGAAGGCGGCCCCATCGGAGGTTTGCGAGGAGTTACCGGCGGTCACTTTGCCTCCCTGCCGAAATACCGGGCGCAGCTTGGCCAGGGCTTCCATACTGGTATCGGCACGGGGGCCTTCGTCGGTATCTACTACAAACTCACGCTCCTGCTGCCGACCTTCCTCATCCACGTAGGTTTCGTTGACGGTGATCGGGACAATTTCGTCTTTGAACCGGCCTTCTTTAATCGCTTCTACCGCCCGCTGGTTCGAGCGCAGAGCGAAAGCGTCCATATCTTCGCGTGAGACGTCGTAGTCTTTGGCTACTTCTTCGGCGGTCAGGCCCATGCTGGTGTAGTACTCAGGGTGCTGCTTGGCCACTTCGAAGTTGAGCGCGGTTTTGTGGCCCATCATGGGCACCATCGACATCGACTCGGTACCTCCGGCAATAATGCAGTCGGCCATGCCCGCGTGGATTCGTGCCGAAGCGATATTGATCGCCTCTACGCCCGAGCCGCAGTAGCGGTTCACAATCATGCCGGGCACTTCTTTGCCCAGGGCCATCAGCGAGATCATGCGGCCCATCTGCATGCCTTGCTCTGCTTCGGGCACCGCGTTGCCCACAATCATATCGTCAATTAATTCGGGAGTGAGCCCTTCCACAGTTTTGGTAAGGTGCTGAATCACTTCTACGGCCAAGTCGTCGGGACGGGTGAACCGGAATCCCCCTTTTTTAGCTTTTCCTACGGCGGTACGCAATCCGCCCACAATGTATGCATTCATGGTTTTCTGGAGTTAATGGTGTTTCTTGCTTAGACGCAATATAAAGAAATTTTGTTCGCCCAGTGAAAGAACACTACCTGCGCGTGCTCAACCTGCCCGCAACCGCTAGTGCGCGAGAGATTAAGCGCGCCTACCGCCGTTTGGCAAAGCGCTACCATCCCGACCGCTCGCCCGACCCGGCGGCCCACGACCGATTTATCGAGGTTACCGAGGCGTATCAGTACCTAACCGATCCTAATGCCCCTTCCACCGGCAGTTTTACGGCCCACCAACCGGACCCCTTCGCCCAAGAGCAAGAGCGCCGTCGCGCCGCTGCCCGCCAGTTTGCCCAGCAGGAAGCCGAAGAAATGCTGCGTCGGCGGATAGTAGCTACCGTCAAGGTAAATCGTATTTTGGTAGTTATTGTATCGCTGGTAGCCCTTACCCAACTTGTATTTATGGTTGACTACCAATTGCCGCCCCGCGCAACTCCCGATGAGGTTGTATCCATATCCTACGGACATGCGGCCATGACTGGTATGTACAATAAGGTGTTCTTTCGGCAGAGGATGCTGACGGCTAAGTACGAAAACATCACTCGGGTAAAGCCGGGCGATCGCGCTACCTTGATAACCACGCCCGGACTGGGCATTTTGTTGCGGGCGGAGTTTGGGGATCAGGGAACGTACTGGGTGAAACCTGCCTACGGTGTGTACCAGGGCTATCGGTTTTTCATCACCTGGATTCTGATTCTCTGCGCTATCTTTGCGCTGCTTCCGATGCGGAGCGATAATAAGGCGGTAGCTGGTTTGATGATCTTGCTGTTCTTCGCTTTCCAGTTGGGCTTGCTGTGGTAATGCTGGCGCTACTGCACCGCCGCCAGTGCAGCGATACTTACTTCTTGGGCGCCTCCTTCTAGCAGCACCTTGGCTCCTTCGCCCAGCGTTGCGCCGGTGGTCATCACGTCGTCTACCAAGAGTATCCGGCGGCCCTGTACCGCATCGGCGTTTCGCAGCGCGAATCCCTGGGATACGTTCTCAGAGCGCTCCCACCGACTCTTTCGGGTTTGCGATTGGTTATGTTTCACTTTAATTAATGAATCCTGTATCCAGGGGATCTCCAGCACGCTGGCCATTCCCTTCGCTACGTAGTCGCACTGGTTGTAGCCCCGCCGCCGCCGCTTGCTGGGGTGCAGTGGCACCGGCACGATTGCATCAAACGCTTCCTTTAATCCTGCGTCCACTATTGCGTGGGCAAACCACATTCCCGCCAGTTCCCCAACCTCAGGGCAGTTCTTGTACTTGAGGTGGTGCAACAATTGTTGAACGCCGCCGTGCCGGGCAAACTTATAATAGGCCAGTGCGTGCTGCACCGGCGCAAAGGTATAGAGTTGCTGCCGAATTGCTTCGGGCGGGCGCTGCTGGTCGAAGCGGGGTAGCGCCTGCCCCGCCGCCACGCTTACGTACCGCTCTCCCCGGGCTAACGGAGCATTACTGATGAGGCAACAGCGAGGAAATAACAACGAAACAAAATCATTTAGCATTACGACGCGTATAGTAGATACATCCCAAGATAATCCACCGTCGAGTGATATTGCGGTGGGTTTGTCCTCAGAGACCACGGAGGTAAGAAGTACGGGAAATGAGTTGGGTTATCTTCTTAAACGACTGCTATGTACCAGAAGGATTTATCGCTAGAAAGACAGTGGAACGGTTTGCTCAACGAGTTAGAAGCCCGCATCGGCAAGCGCCCCGCCGACCTGAATGCCGTGCTTTTCTTAATCGGCGTGCAGGAACTCGGTAGGGGACGGCAGACCTTCTCGAAAGAAGAAAAGCAGGACCTGATGCACATTGCCGTTTGCAGGGTTCTTTCTCTGTCCGGCTTTTACCAACTCGAGGGAGTGGATGCCGAGGGGTGGCCCCACTGGAAAGCGACCAAGAAGCTGCCTCACTTTGACCTGCTAGAACAAGAAAAGCTACTAAAGATGCACACCATCGACTACTTCGCGCTGGAGTTAGACATTGATACCAGATGAAAATTATTTCGTACAACGTAAACGGTATTCGGGCGGCGATCCGGAAGGGCTTTTTGTCGTGGCTGGTTGCGGAAGACCCGGACATGGTTTGTCTCCAGGAAGTAAAGGCTTCGCTGGATCAGATCAATGAAGACGACTTCGCTGCACTTGGTTACCAGGTGTACTGGATGGAAGCTTCCTCTCGCAAAGGGTACAGCGGGGTGGCGATCCTTACCAAGCACCGTCCGCGGGCGGTTACCTACGGTTGCGGCCTGGACGTATACGACCGGGAAGGGCGGGTGATTCGGGCTGATTTCGCGGATTTCTCGCTTATGAGCGTGTATATGCCTTCCGGAAGTTCTGGCGACGAGCGGCAGTCGTTTAAAATGCAGTGGCTGCGCGATTTTTATCAGTACATTGATTACCTAAAACAAGAATTTCCTCGTTTAATCATTAGCGGTGATTACAATATTTGCCACCGCCCCATTGATATCCACGACCCGGTGAGGAACAAAAATTGTAGCGGATTTTTACCTGAGGAACGCGCCTGGGTGAGTCAATTTTTAGAGGCAGGGTTCATCGATACCTTTCGCTACTTTAACGATGAGCCGCACAACTACAGTTGGTGGAGTTACCGGGCGGGTGCCCGGGCCAAGAACCTGGGCTGGCGCATTGACTACCATATGGCCTCCCAAGCGTTACAAAATTCATTAGTGGGTGCGGCGGTGCTTCCCTCGGCAATGCACTCCGACCACTGCCCGGTAGTGCTAAACTTGCAGACGAACTGAATATCCACGTACGCGTACTAAGTAATTCACAATATGGCTCAAGCATCATCAGATTTTAACAGCATCCTTCGGCAACTGCAGCGCTACAAGCGAAAGTTCTACGTCAATCAGCTGCTTCGCGGTAGCATTTACTTTGGCGCCCTGGTGCTGTCGGTATACCTGCTGCTCAATTCTATCGAGTACACTGCGCGTCTTAACTCTATTGGTCGCGCTACCCTTTTGTTTTTATTTCTGTCGGTTTTTGCCTTCTTCTTGTACCGATGGGTGCTGGCGCCACTGCTTCGCCTGGCCTTCTCCGCGCGCCAGATGAGCGACGAGGAGGCAGCGCGCGGGGTGGGCGGCCACTTTCCCGACGTGCAGGACAAGCTTCTCAACATGGTGCAGCTGAACCGGGCAAGCTCTCGAGCCGACAATTCACTGGTGCTGGCCAGCATCGCCCACCGCACCCAACAGCTTTCGGTGGTACCGTTTCCGCTGGCTATCAATCTGAAGAAGAACTTACGCTACCTGCGCTACCTGGCGCTGCCTACAGCTATTATTGCCATCCTACTCTTGTTCGTCCCCCAGTTCTTCTCAGAGGGCACCACGCGGATCGTGAATTTTAACAAAGAGTATCGGCCGGAAGCTCCCTTCTCGTTCGACGTCGAAACCGGATCGGTTACTGCTTTCAAGAACGAAGACTTTCCGGTGCGGCTCCGCCTTTCCGGCAGTTCACTGCCCGACAAAGTATACCTCAACGCTTCGGGGCGGCGGTTTAGGATGCTGCCCGACAGCGAGGGAGTGTACGAACACGTATTTCAGAACCTTCAGCGCAACACTACCTACTACATCGAGGCCGCCGGGTTCTCTAGTGCTACCTACGACATCACGGTGGTAGACCGCCCCAACCTGAAAAACTTTAGTGTGTACTTAGATTATCCGGATTATCTAAAGCGCAAGGACGAGCGTATTGAGAACGTAGGAAACCTTCAGGTGCCCGAGGGTACTGAGATCAGCTGGCGGTTCGGCACGTTGGCGGCCGATAGCATGGCGCTTACGTTTGAAAAAAGTAATGAGACGTATCAGCTTTCACCCAGCGATGACGCTTCCTTCACCTTTAAAAAACAGGCATTAGCCACCGACCACTACCGTGTTGACCTCAAGAACCAGTACAGTAGCAACCTTCGGAAGATTCGTTATCTGCTGGACGTCGTACCTGACCGCCACCCTGAGATATCGCTAGACCAAATGCAGGATACCACGCTGTACCAGTTTTTGGTGCTGGGGGGCAATGTATCCGATGACTACGGCTTAGCGCGCTTAGCCCTGTTCTACAAATTTGAGTCGGATGAAAACGACTCCGATACGCCCGCTCGGTACCGGGCCTACGACCTACCAATCAACCGCAAGCAGAACACGCAGAGTTACTATCACCAGTGGAACGTCGATACGTTGCGCCTCAAGCCAGGCGACAAGATTCGCTACTTTCTGAAGGTATGGGACAATGACGCCATTAATGGCTACAAATCTACCAAGACCAGCACCTACGTTTTCCAGGTACCCGACCAGAAAACCGTTCGGGAAAATCTTGATAAGTCTTCCTCGGAGACGCAAACGAAGATTAGTAACACCGTTCAGCAAGCCGAACAGCTCGAAGAAGCAGTTGATGACCTGGAGAAAAAGCTACGAGGAAAAAAAGAACTCAACTGGCAGGACAAACAGAAGCTTGAAGACATTTTGAAGCAACGCGAAGCACTGGAGAAGCAGCTTCAGGAACTGCAGAAACAGAATGAACTGATGAATCAGCAGCGCGAGCAGTTTGACGAGCGCAGCGAGAAGATGCAGAAGCAAATTAGCCAATTGCAAAACCTGATGGACGAACTGCTTGATGAGGAGACCAAGAAGATGTACGAAGAGCTAAAGAAGCTTCTGGACGAGCAGCAGGACATTGACCAGATGCAAGAGAAGTTGCAGCAGATTAATGACCAGGAGCAAAACCTGGAAGAAGAACTGGAGCGGGCACTCGAGTTATTCAAGCGTATGAAACTGGACATGAAGCTGGAAGACCTCGAGCAGCAGTTGAACGAACTGGCTGAAGAGCAAGAGGAGCTAGCCGATAAAACGGACGACAAAGCTGAAGACACCGAGCAACTGAGTGAGCAGCAGGAATCGCTTAACGAAGAATTTGAGGAAATGCAGGAGGAGATGAAAGAGATGCAGGAGATGAATCAGGACCTCAAGAACCCCTCACCGATGGAAGACTTTAGCGAGGACCAGGAACAAATTCAGGAAGAGCAGCAACAAGCCAAGGAGGCTTTAGACGAGAAGAAACGTAACAAAGCGCAAAAGTCGCAGCAGAAGAGCGCCCAGAAAATGCAGCAAATGGCGCAGAAGATGCAGCAAATGCAGCAGGGCATGGAGATGGAATCCATGCAGGAAGATATGGACAACCTGCGCAATATTCTGGATAACCTGATCACGCTGTCTTTTGATCAAGAAAAGGTAATGAAAGACTTTCGCGACGTGAAACAGAATGACCCTCGGTTTATAGATTTGTCGCAGGAGCAACTTAAGCTGATGGATGATGCTCAGATTATTGAAGATAGTCTGTTGGCGTTGGCCAATCGGGTGTTTCAGATTCAGTCGTTTGTTACCCGTGAGGTAAAAGACATGAACAAGTACATGGAAAATAGCGTAGAATCGCTGCGCGAGCGTCAGCAGTTCAAGGCAATTGGAGAGCAGCAGTTTGCGATGACTTCCATTAATAATCTAGCGCTACTGCTCAACGATGTTCTTAGTCAGATGCAGCAGCAGATGGCCGATGCGATGGGGAAGCCCCAGCAAAAGCAGGGCAACACCCGCTCTAACATGAACCTAAGCGAACTGCAGAAGCAGCTCAATCAGGACATTCAGGAGCTTAAGAAGAGCGGTAAATCGGGACGAGCATTGTCAGAAGAGCTTGCCAAACTAGCGCAGCAGCAGGAGAAGATCCGGCAGGCCATGGAAGAGATGCAAGGCCAGGAAGAGTCGGAAGGCGGCGGGGGCACCGGTGATGAAATTGCGAAGCAGATGGAGCAGACTGAGCAAGACCTGGTGAATAAGAAGCTTACTCTGGAGTTGATTGAACGGCAGAAGCAAATCATGACCCGGCTGCTTAAAGCAGAAGAATCGATGCGAGAGCAAGAACTTGATAACAAAAGGAAGGGCGAAACGGCCAAGGATGACTACGAACAGCGAACCTTGGAGCGCTTTGATGAGTATATAAAACTGAAGGAGCAAGAGATTGAGCTTCTAAAGACGGTACCGGTTCGTTTAAATCCGTACTACAAAAATGAAGCTAACGAGTATTTCAAACGCCTCGAGTAATTATGAACGAAATATCTATCCAAATTCCCTCAATGGCCGACAACATTCGGATCATCGAGAGTTTTATTGATAACGTGAAGGACGAGTTTCATTTGTCTGATGACATTTACGGGAACATTATTGTGGCGGTCACCGAATCGGTAAACAATGCCATTCGCCACGGAAATAAGGGGGATGTTAAAAAGAACGTGCACCTTACGTTGCAGATGAAGGATAGCGCCATTGTATTTTTGGTTCGTGACGAAGGTTCAGGTTTTGATCATAGAGATCTTCCTGATCCCACTGCGCCGGAGCACTTAGAACAGCCGGGCGGCCGGGGCATCTTTTTGATGAAGCACTTGTGCGACGAAGTTACCTTTCGTAACAGCGGTTGTACCGTAGAGCTGGTTTTCTACGTTAGCGGATGATCAGCTTCTGTGCCGACGACGTTCCCTTTACGCTTGCCAACGAGTCAGCAATTGCCAACTGGCTGCTGCACGTTGCTCAATTAGAAAAATCCCCCATTGAAGAGCTTACTTATATTTTTTGCTCCGACCATTCTCTTCTTCAGATCAACCAGCAGTATCTCGACCACGACTATTTCACGGATGTGATTACCTTTGATTATCGAGATGATCCGAGCGATCCGATAGTGGGCGATATTTACCTTAGCGTTGACAGAGTTGCGGACAACAGCACTCAGTTTAACGTTTCTACGCAGCACGAGTTGGTTCGAGTAATGGTTCACGGACTACTCCATTTAATTGGTTATGCCGACGATTCGGCTGAACAAAAGACCCGTATGCGAGCGTTAGAAGATCAGTATCTATCCGCCGTGGATCACTACGTTCCACGTGGAACACCTAGCTAGCAAACGTTATTCGGGCGAAACTCAACACAGAAAATGACACCAAAAGAATACGATGTAATTGTAGTAGGAGGGGGGCACGCGGGCAACGAAGCGGCCGCCGCCGCGGCAACCATGGGCTCTAGCGTATTGCTGATCACCATGGACATGACTAAAATTGGTCAGATGTCGTGCAACCCCGCCATGGGCGGAGTAGCCAAGGGGCAAATCGTCCGTGAAATTGATGCGCTCGGCGGTTGGTCAGGTATTGTCTCCGACCAGTCAACCATTCAGTTCCGGATGCTCAACCGCTCTAAAGGACCCGCCATGTGGAGTCCGCGTACGCAGAACGACCGAGCTCGCTTCGGTGAAGCGTGGCGATTGGCCCTGGAAAGTATTCCTAACCTGGACTTCCGTCAGGAGATGGTTACCGAAATTTTAGTAGCGGGTGATCAGGTAGTAGGCGTGAAGACCCAGCTGGGACTGGAAATTAAAGCCCACAGTGTGGTGCTAACCAACGGTACGTTCCTGAACGGACTCATTCACATTGGCGACCGGCAAATGGGAGGGGGGCGGTCCGGTGAACGTGCCTCCCGAGGAATTACCGAGCAGTTGGTCTCACTGGGATTCACCTCGGGCCGAATGAAGACGGGTACCCCGCCCCGGGTAGACGGACGCTCGTTAGACTATCGCCAGATGGAAGAACAACCGGGCGATGAGCATCCCGGGAAATTTTCGTTTACCAATACGCCGCCCGTTAAGAACCAACGGAGTTGCCATATTACGTATACCAATCCGCGCGTTCACGAAATTCTAGAAACCGGTTTCGACCGCTCTCCTATGTTCAACGGAAGAATTCGGGGGCAGGGCCCGCGCTATTGTCCGTCGATTGAGGATAAGATTAGTCGATTTGCAGAGCGTGATCGCCATCAGATTTTCGTGGAGCCCGAGGGGTGGGACACCGTTGAGGTGTACGTAAACGGATTTTCCACATCTCTTCCAGAAGAGGTTCAGCTACAAGCGATTCGCCACATACCGGGATTCTCGCAGGCAAAGCTCTTTAGGCCGGGCTATGCCATCGAGTACGACTACTTTCCGCCAACCCAACTTACGCTTTCGCTAGAAACGAAGCTGGTAAAAAATCTATTCTTTGCGGGGCAAATTAACGGTACCACGGGCTACGAAGAAGCGGCCTCGCAGGGACTAATGGCGGGAATCAATGCCCACCAGAAAGTGACTAACCAGGAACCACTGATCCTGAAGCGTTCAGAAGCCTATATTGGAGTACTGATTGATGACCTAGTTACCAAGGGTACCGATGAGCCCTACCGGATGTTCACCTCTCGCGCCGAGTTCCGACTGCTGCTCCGCCAGGATAACGCCGATCTTCGCCTAAGCCAGCGGGCGCACCAAATCGGAATGGTTGATGATGCTCGTTTGGAAAAAGTATTCGACAAACAAAACGCGGTAACTGAGATAAGTCGTGACATCGAGAAGATGAAGGCGGCTCCCGACGACATCAACGACGCTTTGGATGCTTTGCCGACGGCAACGATAAAGGAAAAAATTTCGGTAAAGCAGCTTCTCAAACGTCCCGAGATATCGATTGCAACGCTACGGACGCTAAGTGCCGAGCTAGACGACTACTTCGATGAGTTCGATCAGGATAGCTTAGAACAAGTAGAGATTGTTACGAAATACGAAACCTATATTGAAAAGGAGCGGCTCCACGCCGAGCGGGTAGAAAGCCTGGATGCATATCGCATTCCGGAAGAAATTGACTATAAGGCAATTAAAGCAATGTCGACGGAAGCCCGAGAGAAATTAATGAATGTAAAGCCAGCAACACTGGGGCAAGCCGCCCGCATTAGCGGTGTTTCGCCGGCCGACATATCGGTAGTAATGATCTACCTCGGTAAGTAAGTAAAGTTTTCCAACCTATCGTTCAAGCCTGTTTTGTTTCACAGAACAGGCTTTTCTTTGGCAAGGAATCTATCACTGCAGCGTTGGTATCAAAACAACAAAGAAGCAATGCACAAAAACCAATATTGGCTGATTATTACCTGGATGGTACTGATTTCGGTAGCATCGTGCGCCAGACGGGGAGTGCCTACCGGGGGAGAGAAGGACACCATCCCGCCCACCCTGGTTAGCACAACCCCCGCGCTAGAAGCCGTAAACTTTAGGGGGAACGAAATCACGCTAACCTTCAATGAGCTTATTGATGCCCGCAACCTAAAGAAGGAGCTCATCGTGACTCCTCCAATAGAGGATTATGACTTTAGCGTCAGAAAAAACCGGGTATACATCAATCTGGAAGAAGACCTGCTGGATAGTACTACCTATACGTTTAACTTCGGTGAGGCAATACAGGATCTATCCGAAGGAAACAAAGCGGAGAATGCGATCGTCGCCTTTAGCACCGGTGACTACATAGACTCCTTTAAAATTCAGGGCACAGTTCGCCAACTGCTCAATCAGCAACCCCAGGAAGAAGCCGTCGTGGCGCTCTACGATGTGCGCGATACCCTAGATCTATTTACCGGACCACCCAGCTACTTCGCTAAAACTAACGAGGAAGGTGCGTATACCATTCGTTACATAAAACCTGGCTTGTACCGCGCCTATGCGTACCAGGATGCCAATAGCAACCTCAAGGTAGAATCTAACAAAGAACCGTACGGGTTTATCGCCGACACATTGTTTATTGGTAAACTGGCTCCGGAGGTTGAGGCGCAGGACTCACTGACGCGACTTGATCTTTCAGCGCTAACCATTCCGATAAACCGCAAGAACGTTCAGCCCTTGATACTGCAGAGTAGCCGGGCTACGGGACAATACTACGAGTTTAAATTTAATAAGGGACTGGACAGGTATCGCTTAACCGTAGATACCACCGACGTAGAAGCAGGTACCCAAGAAAGGGTAGACTCTCTGGAAATCACCACAATCAACCGCCCCCGCTATCTGTTTCACAACTTTCAGGACCAAAAAAAGGTGATTCGGGTGTATAACACCCTACGTCAGGATAGCTTGCGCACCGTACTTACCGCAGTCGACTCTACCGATCAGGCAGTTCGGGACAGTACTTTTTACATCCGTTTCACGGAGAGTCGCCGAAAAACAGAAGCGTTTAGTACTCAGTTTGAGGTAGGCAGCGACGCCATTAGTGAGGTAATAAAAAGCAAGATTACCTTTAGCAAACCGGTGGTGGCGGTAAGCACCGACAGTATACTGCTCAGTTATGATACGCTGTATTACCTACCCATTGCCTACGATAGCGCGCTCACCTGGAATGACCGCCTCGATGAGGTTGAACTAAGTATTCCAATCGACCGAGAGCAATTGGTAGACAGCGTAATCTTCTACCAGCAGCGCAACGATAGTGTGGCCCGGGTACAGCGGGCGCAGCGCACCCAAGTATATATCGACAGTCTGCGGGCAGCCAACAAAGCAGAAGACCAACGAAGATTACTGGGGGCTTTGGCAACCGCTAGTCGGAACTCGGCAGTAGAGCAATTACGAGACTCAATCGCTCAAATAGATGATGACCAGCTTATTGGACCGCTGATCAACTCGACCATTGATACCCTGACCATTCGCCAAGCACCGGCGGCGCCACCACCCGACCGGCGCGATGTGCGCGAGAACCTAAAGGCCCTCAATATCTACGCGGCACCCGGTAGCTTTATGAGTGTGGAACAAGACAGCAGCGAAGCTATTATCCAACGGTACACGTTTATCAATCCTGAAAAATTTGGGACGATAAGCGGGGCAGTTACCGTTCCTTACCAAAATTACTGGTTGCAGCTGTTAAATAAGAGTTACCAGGTAGTGCGAGAAGTCAAGAATCCGACGGCGTATACCTTTAAGGCGGTTCGTCCGGATACTTACTACCTACGTATTTTAGTTGATGATAACAATGACGGAGCATGGGGCGATGGAAACATTCTGCGCAATGAAGCGCCCGAGCCGGTGCTAGTGTATCCAGAGGAATTGGTTGTCCGTGAGAATTGGGAAATGAGTAACGTAGACGTGAACCCGGCCACCTTATTCACAGTATCGAGTGAATAAGCTGTGGATAACTCGATAATAACCGGTGGATAGCTCCCCGGTTATCCACTCGATCCGGCAGAGCACTGGAGAAAGACAAGTTACTCACTCGAAAGTGGCAGTTATCAACAAGGTTATCCACACGGCCTATCTCAACAAAAGTTATCAACAAATTAGTTAACAATTTCGAGATTATGCGGTAACTTGCTGAAACACAGAAAGATAATTGTGGATAAGTATGTTTATAACTTGTAGATAATTAGCGGAGTTATTCACTCCGGGGGATAACTCACCGATGTGAATAACCTTATCCACATGTTCACAGACTAGTAGTTAATAATAGCTTTCGAAAGAATAATAAATTAATAATACATTAGGTTAGTGAATAACCGAGTCGCAAAACAAATCAGAAGCATGAATCAGAAAATAACATGGGTTATCCTATTACTAACATTGGCTAACATAGGTGCTTTGCGGGCCCAGGATGCCGAGAAGGTGGCGCTGGCCCAGCAGTACGACGATCAGGGGGAAGTAGAAAAGGCCAAGAGCCTGTACGATGAGTTGGTTAGAAAAAAAGATAACATTGCGCTGGTGCACACGCGCTACGTGCGGTTGCTCACCAACAACGGCTACCTGGACGATGCGGGCAAGTACATCAAGAAAACGGTACGGCAGTTTCCGGATAACATTATCTACCGTCTGGACGCTGGTATCATCAATCTGCGGCGGGGCGAAGAGAAGGAAGCGGAGCGATACTTTTCAGAAGTGATGGAAGAAGCGGCCAACGATCCGTACAAAACCCGCACGGTAGCCAGCCACCTGGTGCGTAACGACCTTATCGATCGGGCGATTGCGGTGTACCAAGCGGGCCGGGCAGCGGGGGGCGACGACGGAATGTACGCACTGGAGCTGGCGAACGTCTACCAGCGTACCAACGAGCGAGATAACATGATTGAAGCGTACCTGACCTACGCCAACGAAGACCTAGCCCGGATGGGTTACGTGAAGAACGTGCTTCAGAGCGCGCTCACCGAAGAAGGCGACTTAGACAGCCTCTCGGCCATGCTACTCGACAAAGTGCAGCAGAGCCCCGATAACCCCCTCTACAATGAGCTTCTGATCTGGGTGCAGCTGCAGCAGAAAAATTTCTACGGCGCCTTTATGCAAGCCCGGGCGCTAGACAGGCGCAACCGAACCGAGGGAGACCGGGTAATGGAAGTGGCGGGCATTGCCCTAGAAAACCGTGACTACAAGAACGCGCTTAAAATGTACGACTACGTGGTCGATAAGTACCCCCGTACTCGGAACTACGCAGTGGCGCGGCGTAATAAGATCAGCGCCCGCGAACAGCTGGTGAAAAACCGTTTTCCGGTAGACCGTCAGGAAATTGCTGCCCTCATTGATGATTATCAGGCATTTATCGACGAGAGCCAGAACACCCCAAGGGGACTGAGTATCACAACCCTGGAGGCAATGCGCAGTCAGGCTAATTTGTACGCCTTCTATCTGGACGAAAAAAGCGAGGCTATTCAGATACTGGAGCAGGTTGCTACCCATCCAAGGGCTACCGAGGACCTAAAGGCTCAGTGCAAGCTGGATATGGGCGATATCTATCTGCTGCTCAATGAACCCTGGGAGTCGACGTTACTGTACGCCCAGGTAGAGAAATCCAACAAGGAAGAATTGGTAGGGTATGAAGCAAAGCTCCGCAACGGTAAGTTGTCGTACTACCAGGGTAACTTCGCGTTAGCCCAGGGCCATCTGGATGTTCTCAAGGAAGCCACTACCCGCGAGATTGCCAACGACGCGATGAACCTTAGTTTACTAATCCAGAACAACACGGCCTTTGATAGCGCGGCTACGGCGATGAAGTCGTACGCCGAAGTAGAACTGTTACTCTTTCAGAACCGTCCTCAGCAGGCGCTCGCTATGCTCGACAGCATGCTTTTAGAATACGGGCAGCACACCTTGGCGGACGAGATTCTGTGGTTAAAGGCCAAGGTGAACATGCGATCAGGAAATTTTGAACAATCGCTTAGTGAGCTTAACCGCATTTTGGAATCTTATCCGCGAGACATCCTTGGTGATGATGCGCTGTTTATGATTGGTCGGATATACGAAGAGCAAATAATGGATGAGGCGGAAGCGATGAAAGTGTACACTCAATTTCTAAAAGATTATCCAGGAAGCATATACGTGGCCGATGTACGCAAAAGATTTCGGAAACTGCGGGGCGATTTCAATATAAATAACTAGAAAAAGCTGACAGTATTGACAATCGTTCAATTTTGTCAACCTAATGAAGAATACCCCCCTACGGCAAAAGAGCAAAATTATTTACCTCAAGAACGCAGCGCAGAGGCACGATTAAAGTGAAAATGAATGATCAATCAAGGATGAAAACAGAAGTTAAGAAAAAACCAGTTGATGTACTTCGGGAAAATTTCGGCTATCAGAACTTTCGGTTTGAGCAGCAGCAGATCATCGAGCGAGTACTAAGTAAGAAGGACGCATTGGTACTCATGCCCACGGGCGGGGGTAAGTCATTGTGCTACCAAATACCCTCGTTAATGCTGTCCGGGCTAACGCTGGTCGTTTCACCCCTGATCTCATTAATGAAAGACCAGGTAGATGCCCTGCGCGTAAACGGCATCGCGGCCGCCTACCTGAACTCAAGCATGGACCCAAATGAGCAAACCCAGGTGGCACAATCACTGCGGAACCAGGAAATTAAGCTGCTCTACGTTGCCCCCGAGCGTTTGATCGGTTCTGAAAATCGGTTTTTAACGTTCCTAAAGGAAGTAAACGTATCACTATTAGCCATCGATGAGGCGCACTGCATCTCACAGTGGGGGCACGACTTCCGTCCGGAGTACAGTATGCTGTCTGAAGTGCGGCAAGCTCTGGCAGTACCCACCATTGCCCTCACCGCTACCGCCGACCCCCTTACCCAAAAGGATATCTTGGCTCGGCTGCAACTGAACGATCCGAAAGTGTTCGTATCAAGCTTCAACCGAGCCAACATTACGTATCGGGTGAGTCCGAAGCGGGGAAGCTACAATAAGCTGCTGGACTTCTTAGCCACCCGCCGTGATGAGTCGGGTATCATCTACGTACTGTCACGGGCCTCTACCGAAGATTTGGCCGAGCGGCTCAACCACGACGGATACCAGGCGGTGCCCTACCACGCCAAATTAAGCGCCGAAACCAAAGAGCAGCACCAGGAGCAGTTCTTACGCGACGAAGTCAAGATTGTGGTGGCCACGGTTGCCTTTGGTATGGGCATCAACAAGTCGAACGTGCGCTACGTGGTGCACATGGACGTGCCCAAGAACATCGAGGGCTACTACCAGGAAACCGGGCGGGCGGGTCGCGACGGGTTGCCCAGCGATGCGATGCTGTTCTACTCCTACGCCGATATTATGAAGCTGCAAAGCTTCGTGGAGGTAGACGGGAACGAAGCCCAGAGTGCGATCATGCGGCGCAAGCTGCAGGAGATGGCTACCTACGGCGAACTGCGCACCTGTCGGCGCAAGTACCTGCTTAACTACTTTGGCGAAGAAGCCTCCGATGCGTGCGACAGCTGCGATGTGTGCCAAACGGATTACCAGAAGTTCGACGGTACCGTGATTGCGCAAAAGGCGCTGTCGGCCGTGGCCCGTCTGGAAGAACGCTTCGGCGTAAGCTACGTGATCGACTTCCTGCGGGGTTCAAAGTCCGAAAAAATCTGGGATCAGCACAAGCAGCTCAAGACCTACGGAGTAGGGGACGACCTGAGCAAGAAAGACTGGCGACGTTACCTGGATGATCTACTGCACCTAGGTTACCTACGAAAAGACAACGGTCAGTTTCCGGTGCTCAAGCTCACCGAGCGAAGCGGTGCGGTGCTGCGCGGCGAAGAACCGGTGATGCTGATTGAAAGCGTGAGCGAGCGAGAAGAAACCACCACCACGTCACAGCAACCTTTAGAGGAAGAACTGCTGAATCAGCTAAAGGCCCGCCGCCTTCAGTTGGCGCGCGACGAAAACGTACCAGCCTACGTCATCTTCTCCGATGCCACGCTGCACGAACTAGCTACCTACCTGCCCCTGCAGGAAGAAGACCTGCCGCGCATCAGCGGATTTGGTGAAGTAAAGATCGGCAAGTACGGCTCAGCATTCTTAAAGGTGATCCGGCGCTACGCCGAAATGCACGGCCAGGAGACGCGGATTGGTAACGCCCGCCGGGCCCGTAGTCGCACCACGAGATCAGTACAGCGGGTAAGTGACACCAAACAAGCGAGCTACGATCTATTCGAGAAAGGCAAGAGTGTGGAAGAAGTAGCCCAGGCCCGGGGTTTCACGACGAACACCATCTACGGCCACCTGATGCCCTACGTCGCCGATGGAAAAATCGAAGCTGAGCAACTTGTAGCGGCCGACCGAATCGAGCAGATCAAGAAAGCAGTGGCCGTGCACGGCCAATCATCGCTCAAAACCATAAAGATGGCAATAGACGAAAGCATCAGCTACGACGAAATCCGGGTGGTACTGACGGCGGGGCGAGTAGAGCAATAAGGAGGAATTTCGTTGGAACCGATGTCACAATATATCTTGGCAAAAGCATTCTAGCACTGTCATTCCGTAGGGACCTTGTCAGCGGAGCATGAATGTGCATCAAAGGCAGATGGTTTCTCACTACTCTACCCCGCTTGCCCGAAGCATCTCGCCCAAGTTGATGGTGTGGTTCGGTAGGATTTCGACGGGTTTGTGCCAGTCGCGAGTAATCCAGTCCTGATCAGGTTCGGCAATAATTAACTGCTGCGTCGCCGAAAGAATCCAGATAATTTTCTTAAATCCGAAGGCATGGAGCTTTTCGGTCTTCTTCTTCAGATACGTTTCCCATTTCATAACGCTTAGATCAGCTTTCGTATCTATTTCTACGGCGACGGTCGGGGGAATCTTAAAGTAGTGATCGTCGTACTTGAAGTTCTTGAGCGCGGTGGTATCATAGATAGCAATGTCAGAAGCCAAATTGTTACCCCTGGCTAGATACAATCCGGTTTCATTGGTAAAAACTTCATGCTGTTTATCATCGACATTCGTATAGAGATACTTGAGTAGTACTTTGATGATAACCGCCTGCAAACTACTACTTCCAATAATATCGTCTAAGGTTTTTTTCTTGTTCAACACATCCTGGTAGCCGCGGTAGTAAATGGGCTCACCGTCCATCTCCTCGTAGATGAGTGCGCGGGAAATTTTCTCGGAAGTAGGTTTTGATTCAAGCGTACTTTGCATAGCGTTACCGTTTACAATCAAGATAGCAAATCAGTTGCTGGTTTACAATTTGCCCAGGTCAATGGGCTAAAAGAAAAGGAATCTAAGAAAGAAAGGGGGGAAGTGGGACGTATTGGATTCGAACCAATGACCTCTGCCCTGTCAAGGCAGCGCTCTAAACCAACTGAGCTAACACCCCATAAAGGATTGAAACGCCAATATAAGCACTTCCCACCAAATTGTAAGAACATCATTCAGGATGTTCGAGAATCAACGGCCCAGTGAAAACTGATCGGCATCAAGATGCACTGGAAACCGCTTGCGCTGCTCACGAAGCTCTTCGTAAGAGAGGGTGACGCTAAGCAGGGCCTCTTCATCCACCCGGCGCTCCAGAATATCGCCCTCGGCGTTCATCACCACCGAATTGCCGTCGTAATCAATACGATTGCCATCGGCGCCCACGCGGTTTACTCCCAAAATATAACTCTGGTTCTCGATAGCGCGGGCGCGCAGCAGCGTCATCCACGCGTCCGACCGAACAGCGGGCCAGTTGGCCACGCACAGCAGCGCATCGTAGGCCAACGCACCGGTATTAGTTACTTGGTTGCGGCACCACACCGGAAACCGCAGGTCGTAGCAAATTAGCGGGTTGATATTCCATCCCTTCCAGGTAAAAACCGGTCGCTCCTCGCCCGGCGTATAAACTGTGTGTTCGTCCGACCGGCGAAACAGGTGCCGTTTATCGTAAGTGACAAAGCGACCATCCGGTTCCATCCACAACAGGCGGTTGTAGTAGGCCTTTCCGTCGCGAACAATGTAGCTGCCCGTCACCACCGCTTGTAACTGGGCCGCCATCTGCCGCATCCACCGAAAGGTACGGCTGTTCATCGGTTCGGCTAAGGTGGTAGCTTCGTTGGTAAAACCGGTGGTAAACATTTCGGGCAGCACCACCAGGTCGGTAGGTCCGTTTAGCTGCCATAACTTTTCTTCCAGCATCGCCAGGTTCGCTTCAATGCTGTGCCAGTGCACCGCGGTTTGCACCAGCGTAGCGCGTAAATCAGAAGGGCTGCTCATGCTTCAACAAGTTCTTTAAGTGTTTCGCGTACGCCACGCGCGCCAAACTGCGTGATGTAGTGCGTTACGCGCCCCGGAAAATCGCCCAAGTGTAACAAGTCTTGATCCAAAAACGAGTTATGCCCCAGCACTTCGTGCACCAAACCGGTAAGTGCGTCGGCGTCGGTCAACGAGACGCCCGCCCAGCGTTCGTAAAAATAAGCGGCCGCATCGTCGCGAATCGGGTAGCGTTCACCCGAAAACTCACCGGAGTACTGGTCGTCTTCTTGCTGCGTGGGCCGCGTAAACAACAGGTAGGCAGCAAACCCGGCACACATTCGCTCGGGCACCTTGCCGAAGGTGTCATAATACCGACGGAAGGTGAGTCCGTTGCGCATGTTCATCTTGGAGGTATACTGTAGCGTAATACTAATAAGTTGGTGGTTGATAAAGGGGTTGCGAAAGCGGTCAATTACGGCGTCGGCGAACTCTCGGGCCATCGCCGGATCAATATCCAGTGAGGGTACAATCTCATCGTGAATCGTTTGGGTGATAAAGGCGCCCATCACCGCGTCTTCCAAGCAGTCGTGCACGGTTTGCAGCCCGCACAAAAAGCCCGCCGCCACGCTGATGGTGTGTCCCCCGTTCAGGATGCGCAGCTTGCGCTCGCGGTAGGGAGTGATATCGGGGGCAATCACAATGCCCGGATCGGTCCGTAAAAAGGGCACCCTATTATATAGGAGTGATTCATTACCCTCAATGGCGAAAAAGCGGTACACTTCGCTCACGGTAAGCAGTCCGTCGCGGTAGCCCAGTTCCTCCTCAATGGCTCGCTGCTTTTCGGCATCCGGCTCGCCCGGCACAATGCGGTCGACCAGGGTGTTGCAGAATAAATTGTGCTCGGTCACCCAAGCGACGAATTCGTAGCTAAGCTGATTAATTTCAGCCAGACGCAGCACGATGTCGCGCAGCTTAGTGCCATTGTCGATAATGAGTTCGGTAGGCAGCATCACCAACCCGGTTTCGGCGGTGCCGCCCAGTTGCTTAAACCGCTCGTACAAAAAAGCGGTGAGCTTGCCGGGAAACGACTGGGGCGGGTGGGCCGATAGGTCATCATCTTCGTGCAGGGTGATGCCCACTTCGGTGGTGTTGGACGTAATCACGGTGATATCGGGATTGGCCGCGCACTGCAGTACCTCGGGCCAGTGGTCTACGGCAGGCAGTGCCCGGCTAATGGATGCGTTGATTAAATACTCCTGCTGCGTTTCACCGTCGGCGAAGCCCTCTATACACAGCGTGAACAGTCCATCTTGCTTATTAAGCAAAGCCCCCCGGCCCGAGTTGGTATTGTTTACTACCACCGCCCTCCCCTGAAACACCCCCTGGCGGTTGGCCTGGTCAATAAAAAAGTTGATGAAACCCCGCAGCAATGCGCCTGAGCCGAACTGGATCACGCGTTCGGGATAACCCAATCGATCTAATGAGCCAATAAGCTCCGTAGATTGGTTGGGCGGATCTGAGGATAGTAAAGACAAGGAGAGAGGAGAAGTTGCCAAAAACGTAAATAATTTAGTGGAGGACGTAAGATAATGTCAAAATTAATACTTTAATTTGTCTGTTAAATGAAGAATTAAAATAAAACCAGCACCTATGATCAACTTTACGCACAACCGAATTCTCTTATTTACCCTCTTGCTAGGGGCCGGGCTGTTCGGCCTTACTAGTTGCGACGAAGATACGGAATTCACCCCCGCGGTTCAGGAAGACCCGTCAACGGGTTACCGGTTTACCGCCCGCAACAACTCAATGGTAGACGGCTACATCAAGTTTACCAAAGTTAGCGAGAGCACTACCGAAGTACTCATTTCGGTAGGAGGAACCGAACAAGGCAATACCCATCCGGCCCAGCTTCGTAACCAATCAGCCGCCGAAACGGGCGCCGTGGTTACGGAGCTAGAACCGGTAAACGGAGCCACCGGCCGAAGCACTACCACCATCAACCAAGCCTACGAGCAACTGCTCGACTTTGATGGGCACGTAACCATTCAGCTTAGCGGTAGTGACCCTACCATTGTTTCCGAATCTGACATCGGAGCCAACGAACTAACTGGTACCAGCAAGGAATACCGACTCCTCCAGCGCGACGGATCAGGAGTTACTGGAATTATTTTAATGGAGCAACGTAAAAACGGCAGTACGTTGGCGACCATTCAGCTCGACAGCCTAGATAAACTAGCGGACGGCACCAACTACGCGGCGGGGATCTTTAACAACAATACTTCGGAGGGTGGAGACATTGGCATCCGCCTGGAGGATGTATCCGGTACCACCGGAATGAGTGAAACGCACATTGAAACTATTGGTGATAGTCCGGTTAATTACGGAGCATTGGTAGGAACCGACGATGCGGCGGGCTTCGATGGCTACGTAAGCATCTTCCAGGGCACCGATGTACAAGGACCTCTGCTGGTGCAAAACAATATCGGTGGCAACGAACTCACCGGAGCGTCCACCACCTATACCTTGTCCGAAAAGGACGTGGAAGGAATAAGCGGTACCGCTAAGTTTGAAAAACGCGCCAACGGCGAAACGCTGGTGACTATATCGCTAGAGGGCACCCCCGAAGGCGGCGTGCACCCTGCGCACATCCACGCCAACACCGCCGCCCAGGGCGGAGGTATCGTAGTAACGTTTAACCCGGTAAACGGCACCACCGGCACAAGTGTGACCAACGTAACCGCTACCGACGGAGAAGAAGGTGCGGCGATCACGTACGACGAACTGGTGGGTACCGATGACACTCCGGGCTACGACGGCTACATCAACGTACACCTGGGGCCGGGCGCTCAGCTAGAAACAATCGTGGCGCAGGGCGACATTGGGCAGAACGTGTTTACCGGTGAAGAAATCGTGTACCAGCTCGACTCGATAGCGGTGCCTTCCATCAAAGGAACGGCTACTTTTCAGGAGCGTAGCAACGGAAGCGCCTTAGTAACCATCCAGCTACAGAACACGCCCGCCGATGGAACCCATCCCGCGCACATCCACGCCAATACGGCCGCCGAGGGTGGGGCGATTGCCATCAGCCTAAACCCCGTAAACGGAGCCACCGGACTAAGCCAAACCGAAGTAAGCGCGTACGATGACGGCACCGAAGTATCATACGCTGATTTGCTCGACTACGACGGTTACATCAACGTGCACCTAAGTGCGGCCGACTTAGGTACCATTGTGGCACAAGGCGACATTGGATCCAATGTCCTTACCGGCGAGTCGGTGGTGTACGCGCTGAACGCCGTAGCGGATTCGGGGGTAAACGTGAGCGGTACCGCAACTTTCGCCGAACGTAAGGACGGTACCACGCTGGTTACTGTTGTGGTTACGGGCACCCCCGCGGGCGGCAACCACCCTACGCATATCCACTACAATTCGGCGGAAGAGGGCGGAGCTATTGCAGTTAGTCTTACCAACGTAGACGGCGATACCGGGCTGAGCAAAACTTCGGTAATGGCCCTGGATAATAACATAGAAGTTACCTACGACGAGTTGATCGCTTTTGATGGTTACATCAACGTGCACCTAAGTCCGGAAGACTTGGCAACCATCGTATCCCAGGGTGACATCGGTGCCAACGTAGCAGAGTAAGATCCACGATAAAGGGGGGAGTGACCCTTCCCCCTTTCAAACAACATCAATAACAATTAATCAGGCTACGGTGAAGTAAAATTGCAAAATTATGGCGCTAGCGACGCTGTAGGTTGTCAAAATATCATATTACCGGGGCGAACATTTGTTTTGCTCAGGTTAATTGATAAACTTCCAAGCCAGGTAATATCCCGAGCATATTCTAAATTTTCTGTACTATAATCATAACGTAAAATGAAGCACACCTACTTATTTACCAGGTACTTGCTATTTACGGTGACGTTACTCTTCGTCACCGGATACGCATTTGCCCAAAGCACCGTAAGCGGCACGATTACCGATGCCGACGACGGTAGTGCTATTCCCGGCGTAAACGTACTGGTGAAGGGCACCTCTACCGGTACCATCACCGATGTAGAAGGACAGTATAACGTAACCGTAAGTGGCGATAACCCTACGCTGGTAATTTCTTCCGTAGGCTACGCCACCCAGGAAGTTGAAGTGGGCGGCCAGTCTACCATAAACATAAACATGGCCCCCGACATCGCCGAACTTACCGAAGTAGTTGTAACCGGCTACTCGGTAGACGACCGACGCGAGACCACCGGCTCGGTGGGTATTGTGGAGGCGGAAGATCTACAGGTGGTGCCTTCGGGCAACGTAGAGCAGCAGTTGCAGGGCCGCGTAGCCGGGGTTACCGTAATTACCAATGGCCAGCCCGGTACTAGTAGTATTGTGCGGGTGCGCGGCTTTGGGGCGCTGAATGGTAATGAGCCACTCTACATTGTGGACGGGGTGCCAGTATCGGGTGATGGGGGTACAAATTTCCTGGCTCCCAACGACATTGAAACCACTACGATACTCAAGGATGCTACCACCGCTTCCGTATACGGTGCCCGGGCCGCTAATGGCGTAATTGTGTACACCACCCGCAACGGGGGACGCAATGAGCCGATGAAAGTGTATTACGACGGAATGGTTGGCGTGACCGACCCCGGACAAGGCCCCCCCATCATGAATCCGCAGGACCAAGCCGATTGGACCTGGCGCGCCATCCGCAACGCCGCTATCCAGCGAGGTGTAGAGCCCAACTACCGCCACCCTCAGTACGGAACGGGGCAACAACCCATCATTCCTGATTATTTGCTAGTAGGTAACCAATCCGGAGTGTTGGGAAGCGTCGATCTAGCGGAGCAAGCGGCCCTGTACAATACCGACTTTGACGCCGGTTCTATTTATCAAGTAATTCGGGCAAACAAGGAAGGTACCGATTGGTACAACGAGATTACGCGCCCGGCCTTTTTGCAACGCCACAACATTGGGTTATCCGGGGGTGGTGAAAACAGTCGCTACTACATTAGTATGGGGTTGCAAGACCAAGACGGTATTCTTAACTACCAAAACTTCACGCGTTATCACTTTCGGGCCAACTCCGAGTTTGATATTATCCCCAACCGTTTGCGCATTGGCGAAAACATTCAGGCTACCTACCGCTCAACCAATATTCTGCTGGGCGGCGGCGGCGGAGCCGGCTCATCTGACGATGAGAACATTATCCTGACTGCTTCCCGAATGCCAAGCATCATCCCCGTGTACGATGAGTTTGGCGGTTACGGCGGTACCATTGCCTCGGGCTTTAACAACCCTAGCAACCCCGTGGCCGAACTAGATGCCCAGCGCAACAACAGTGTATTTGAGGTGCAAACGTTCGGAAATATATATCTGGAGGCGGAACCTATCGAGAACTTAATATTGCGCACCAGCTTCGGCGGGCAGTACGCAAGCACCAATGGTGAGTTCTTTGGGCGTCGTACCTACGAAGATAATGAGAACAATGCTTCGGTAAGCTACAGTAGATTTAGTAATTACTTTGCTTCGTGGGTATTTACCAATACCTTGAGCTATACCCAAGACTTTGGGGTCCACGGAATTAACGTACTACTCGGGCAGGAAGCGTTGAACCTTGGTATTAGCAGCGGCTTAGGCGGTTCAGGAATTGATCCTTTCTCTACCAACCCTGACTTTGTTACGCTTTCTACCTTGGGGACGGCAAACCCGCCGTCTGGGGGCAAGTTTAACGGTATCACCTTTAGTTCGTACTTTGGCCGCCTTAATTACGACTTCAAGGATCGCTACATCGTATCAGGAGTACTGCGTTACGACGGCTCATCGCGCTTTGGTGAGCAACAGCGTAGCGGTATCTTCCCCGCTGCCTCAGCAGCGTGGCGAATTTCAGAAGAAGGTTTCATGAACGGGGTGACCTTTGTTGATGATATGAAAATCCGTGGAGGGTACGGCATCATTGGCAACTCTAACAATGTAAACGCTAACAACCAGTTCAGCCTATTTGGTACTAGTATCGCACTTGGCAACTACGACATTGGAGGCACTAATACCGGAGCCGCCGAAGGATTCTACCGCACCCGCATTGGTAACCCCGCCACCACTTGGGAGGAAGCTGTTACTACTAACATTGGGTTTGACGCTCTCTTGTTTGACGGCAAGCTAGACGTAGTATTCGACGTATGGCGCCGCGATACCGACGGTTTGCTGTTCCCCGTTCCGGTAACCGTACAGACCGGCTTCCGCGCCAGCGCGCCTACGGTGAACGTTGGCAAGATGCGCAACGAAGGAATTGACATAGGCATTATTGGAAAAGGAAACGCCGGTGATGTAGCCATTGAGGTGAATGTGAACGGAAGTTTTCTAAACAATGAGATTGTATCGCTCGCCGATGGAATAGTAGACCTACCCGGCTTTAGCCCAAATTACCGAGGGGTTACTCCGGTACTGAACCGCGTAGGACGACCGCTATCTAACTTCTTTGGCTTTGATGTTGTGGGATTGTTTCCCGACCAAGCCGCGGTAGATGCTGCTCCTACGCAGTCAGGAGCTGCCCCCGGTCGCTTTCAGTTCCGTGATATCAACAATGACGGAGAGATTACCCAAGCCGACCGGACCGACATCGGTAGTCCGATTCCTGATTTCACGGGCGGCTTAACCATTAAGCTCAAGTATCGCAACTTTGAACTGGAAGCCTTTACTTTTGCTTCCTTGGGGAACGATATTTACAACATATCAAAGTTGTTTACCGACTTCTACGCACTCTTTCCCGGAGCGGCCATTAGCGAGCGGGTGAAGGATTCGTGGAGCTTCGAGAACCCGACCGGTGACATTCCGATCTTTGAAAACGTATCCAACTTTAGTACCAACACCCAGTCTAACTCATTTTACGTAGAGGACGGTTCGTACCTGCGGATGCAAAACATTACGCTGGCCTACAAACTGCCTACCGAAGTACTGGATCGGATTGGCTTTGAGAAGCTTCGCATCTTCGCGGGAGTTAACAACGTATTCACCATCACCGGATACGAAGGATTAGACCCCGGCGTCGGGGGGGCGGCTGATACCAACTTCGGTATTGATCTTGGAAACTTCCCGGTGACCCGTTCTTACACCGCCGGAGTGAACGTTATATTTTAATATCGTGTTACGCGAAAAACCTACATCATAACACTATGAAAATTACACGAATTATTATGCTCGCCGCAGGCTTTATTATGGTTACTACTGTAGCCTGCCGCGATGAGTTTTTAGAGGTAGCTCCCGCCGCTTCGCTTAGTGAGTCGGAGCTAGCCTCTCGCAATGGTTTGGAAGGCACCCTAATTGGTGCGTACAGTCAACTACTGGGTAAAAATGGCTTCTACTCAGACGCTTCGAACTGGTTTTGGGGCAGTGTACTAGGAATGGAAGCCAATAAGGGTAGCGATCCCGGTGACCAATCACAGGTAAACGAGATTCAACTCTACGATGTGCAGGTAAATAATGGATCTGTTCTCGAGAAGTATCGAGCTACTTTTGAAGGTGTGGCCCGGGCTAATGCGGTGCTAAAGCTTATTCCGCAGACCGAGGGAGTTGACGAAGCAACCCTGAACCGCATCGCGGGAGAAGCGCGTTTTTTACGAGGAAACTACTACTTTGACCTGAAGCGTAACTTTAACAATGTGCCCTACATCGATGAAACCTGGGATGAGGTGACCCCGGTAGCCAATGATCAAGATTTGTGGCCCTTTATTGAAGCGGACTTTCAGTTTGCCTTTGAAAACCTACCCGAAACCCAAGGGCAAGCCGGTCGCGCCAATAAGTGGGCAGCGGCGGCCTATTTAGGTAAGACTTTCTTATTTCAAGAGAAGTGGGCCGATGCCAAGCGGATGTTTGACCAGGTAATTGCCAGTGGGGTAAATGCTAATGGTGATAAGTATCGTTTGCTAGACGATTATGCTGCTCTGTTCCGCTCTACCAACGACAACAACGCAGAGACCGTTTTTTCAGTGCAAGCGGCGGCGGGTACCGGAAGTATTGATAATGCTAACCCTGCTTTGGTACTGAATTTCCCGCATGGTTCTAGCGGACCGGAGCGCCCGGGGGGGTGCTGTGGGTTTAACCAACCTAGCTTCGATCTGGCTAACTCGTTCCGCACGACCGCTGCTGGACTACCCCTGCTCGATGATTCGTACAATAGCCCCGCTAATCGGTTAGATACGGACCAGGGCCTGGGTAGCGGTGACGCTTTTACCCCGGATCAGGGCCCGGTTGATCCTCGCTTGGATCACTCTATCGGCCGCCGCGGTATTCCTTACCTAGACTGGGGCCCGCATCCCGGCCGTGACTGGATTCGTAACCAGCCGAATGGTGGGCCTTACTCACCGAAAAAGTTTGTGTACTACAAGGCAGGCATTGGAATAGAAAATGACGGTAGCTCCTGGACACCGGGTTACACCGCATTAAACTACTACGTTATGCGCTACGCCGACGTGCTGCTAATGGCTGCTGAAGCTGAAGCGCAGCTTGGCAACTTGCAACAAGCTACTGAGTTGGTAAATCAAGTGCGCGAACGCGCTGATAACGCGCCGGTGCTCACCGAAGATGGCGATCCAGCGGCAAACTACGTAGTTAGCCCCTACGGTACCTTTGGCAGCAATGAGCAGGCGTTGGAAGCAATCTACTTTGAGCGCAAGCTAGAGCTGTCAGGAGAGGGCCATCGTAAGTACGATTTGGTGCGCTGGGGCATTGCCGCTGAAGAAATCAATCGTATCCTCGCCAATGAAAAGCAGTACCTGGCTGATGCTTATGCCGGAGCGACCTTTGAGGCCGGAAAGGATGAGTATCTGCCAATCCCGCTCTTTGAGCTTGATCTTCAAAACGAAGGCGAGAATATCGTACTAACCCAGAACCCGGGCTACTAAACCGCAATTACAGTTTAAATAGTGTTACTGTTAAGCAAGCTGAGGGTTACTCAGCTTGCTTTTTTTCGTGCCTATTATGAAGCTAATACGAACTGCGGGACTCGCAGCACTGCTAGTGGGAATGGTAGCAGGATGCCAAACCACTCCAGATACCCTCTTTCACCTTGTCTCCCCCGAGGAGTCTAATATTACCTTCTCTAACCGCATCACCGAAAGCGATACGCTGAACATTCTCATTGAAGAATACATTTACAACGGCGGTGGCGTGGGAGTAGGGGATTTTAATAACGATGGATTAAGTGATCTGTACTTCACCGGCAACCAAGTAGACAATGCGCTGTACCTGAATGAAGGAAAAATGCGGTTTGCCGACGTCACCGATGTGGCGCAAGTAGCCGGAAACGGACAGTGGTGCTCGGGCGTAGCGCTGGTAGATATTAACCGGGACGGCTGGTTAGATATCTACGTATCCTCTACGCTTAATAAAGACTCTCTACGCCGAAAGAATCTGCTGTACGTTAACCAGGGGCTCAATGAAAACGACGTACCTGTGTTTACCGAAGAAGCCGCCAACTACGGCATCGCCGATACGGGTAACACCACCCAAGCTGCCTTCTTTGACTACGACCGCGACGGTGACCTTGATCTGTACCTACTCACCAACGTAATCAACCAAAAAGTACCCACCAACTACCGCCCCAAGCTAGAAGACGGCTCCGCCCTCAACAACGACCGCCTCTACCGCAACGATATCTCCCCGCCTGGCAAGATGTCCCCCCCCAGGGGGGGCGAAGGGGGGGGCTTCACGGAAGTAACAAAACAAGCCGGCATCCTCACCGAAGGCTTCGGCCTAGGAATCACCGTCACGGATATCAACCTCGACGGCTGGCCCGATATCTACATCACCAACGACTACATCACCAACGATCTACTCTACATCAATAACCAAAACGGCACCTTCACCAACCGCGTGGCCGACTACCTCAAGCACCAGAGCTACTCCGCGATGGGTTCCGACGTGGTAGACATCAACAACGATGGCCGGTCCGATATCATCGCCCTGGATATGCTTCCGGAGGGTAATCTGCGCCAGAAGCAAATGCTAGGCCCCAACCGTTACATCACTTATCTGAAAAACGATGAGTACGATTTTCAGCACCAGTACGTACGCAACACGCTGCAACTGAACAACGGCCCGAACCCGGAAGGCCATCCCACCTTCAGCGAGATCGGTCAACTAGCGGGTATCGAGAAAACCGACTGGAGCTGGACACCCCTGGTGGCCGACTTCGACAATGATGGTTACCGCGATATCATCATCACCAACGGCTTCCCCCGCGACGTGACCGACCGCGACTTTGCTAACTTCCGGGCCGGGCCCGCCGGAAGGGTGGCTAGTGCTATGATGATGCACGACTCTATCCCCATCGTTGAAATCTCAAATTACGCCTACCGCAACAACGGTGACCTCACCTTTACCAACAAAACGCGGGAGTGGGGCATGTTTCGCCCTTCGTTCTCTAACGGAGCGGCCTACGCCGATCTGGACAACGACGGCGACCTCGACGTGGTGGTCAACAATATCAACGACAGCGCTTTTGTCTACGAAAATCAACTACACAATAGAACGAAGTCCGACAACCACTTTCTGCGGGTCAGATTCTCCGGCAGCGTACGCAACCCCGGTGGGGTTGGGGCCAAGGTGCTGATCCGCTACGGCGGCGGGCAGGTGCAGTACTTTGAGAACGCGCAGTATCGGGGGTACCTTTCTACCGTAGAGGGGCACGCTCACTTCGGAGTGGGAAGCCAGGCGCTGGTAGATACCCTCCAGGTGATCTGGCCCGATGGGAAAAGCCAAACGATGTACAACGTAGCCACCGATCAAAAAATCACGCTTAACCACCAAGCAGCTAGCGTTACTTCTCTACCCGATATCAATCAGGAGTTATCTCCGGCCGTTGCCTCCCCGCTAATGCAAGAAGTAACTACCCAGCGGGAAGTTCAATTTCGTCCGTCCGAGCGCGACATCATAGACTTTAATCTGCAACGCACCCTGCCGCGTAAGTACAGCCAACTGGGACCGGGCCTGGCAGTAGGCGACGTGAACGGAGATGGGCTAGATGATTTCTACGTGAGCGGGGCAGCCGGAAAGCTGGGTACACTCTTCGTGCAACAGTCCGACGGCACGTTTCAGCAAGACAGCACCCGATTTATTACGCCCAACCCCAGCCGGGAAGAAACCGGCGTGCTGCTCTTCGATGCCAATAACGACGGTGACATCGATTTGTACGCGGCCAGTGGCAGTTACGAATTTCAGGATGGTGCCCCCGAACTCCAGGACGTGCTGTACCTGAACAACGGACGGGGGCAATTCGCAGCCGATACCACCGCTCTGCCAGCGATGACAACCAGCACGGCAACCGTCCGCGCGGCCGACTACGACCAAGACGGTGATCTGGACTTATTCGTGGGCGGTAGCGTGATCTCCGGTAAGTACCCAATGCCACCCCGCAGCTATCTGCTGAATAACCAGGGCGGTACGTTTACCGATGTTACCGAGCAGGTTCCCGGATTGGCGACCGTGGGCATGGTAACCGATGCGCTGTGGACTGACGTGGATACCGACGGTTTGGTAGACTTGCTGCTGGTGGGCGAGTGGATGCCGGTTACGTGGTACAGAAACACCGGCCAGGGCTGGGAAGATGCTACCACCGCTACGGGCATTGCGCAGCATACTGGTTGGTGGAACAGCCTGACGGCCGGAGATTTTGATGCCGATGGCGATACCGATTATTTAGTAGGCAACCAGGGGCTGAACACCCGCTATCAAGCTTCGGCAGAAGAACCACTGCGCGTCTATGCCAAAGATTTTGACGAAAACGGCAGCATCGATCCGGTGCTCGTGGCCTACGGACGGGCGGAAGACGGCAGCCGTGCCCCCTTCCCAGTGCACGCCAAAGACGACTTCACATCGCAATTTTTGCGGGTGCGGCGGCAGTTCCCTACCTACGAAAAATACGGGTTGGCCACAATAGACAATATTTTTGAGGAATCGGAGCTGGAAGATGCCCGCATTCTTGAAGCTAACACCATGACGAGCAGCTACTTGGAAAACCTAGGCGGCGGCAAACTGAAAATAACGGCACTGCCTACCCAAGTCCAGTTCGCTCCTGTTTTTGGCATGCTTACCGACGACTTCAACCAGGACGGGCACCTAGATGCCTTACTGGTGGGAAATGATTACAGCATGGAGGTATTTGCCGGGCGGCACGATGCCTTTACAGGCGTGTACCTGGCGGGCGACGGGACGGGTAACTTCCGGGTAGTGCCGTCGGCTGAAAGTGGTTTCTTCGTAGACGGCGATGCTAAGGGGATTACCAGCATCCAGGGAGCTAACGGTGAAGCGCTGGTCGCAATTACTCAGAATCAAGATAGTCTGCGACTGTTTTCTTCTTATTCCGAGGCATCACCTGCCAGCCGTGCCATTCGCTTACAACTCACCGATGCCTGGGCAGAAATTACTTACGCCAACGGCCGGGTGCGGCGGCAGGAATTCCACTACGGCTCCACCTATCTGTCGCAATCCAGCCGAACGCTGGTACTCGGCGAAGACGTAGCGTCAGTGGTGATCTATAATTTTGCGGGAGAACGGCGGGAAGCGGGGGCAGACTTGTAATCAAACTCATTCATGGTTGATCTCAAATACTGCTCTGGACTGTCCTACTGATGTACCAAAAATCGGAATCACCCCAATGAAGATGGTTCCACTATGGTCATGATAAATAGCTAACTTACCTTCATTGGTTTGGCTAAAATAGTTCAGTGCGCTGTTAAAAGTCCAAAAAACTAGCGGCACCGGACCTATATAAATTTTGTTCTTTGCTTGGAATACCTTTCCACTAAATTTCCCCTTAAATATCCGAGATAAAGGTTGCTAGCTGTCGTTTAGAACGAGTTTAAGCTTATTTGCAGCAGCTACTTCAACTGATAGAGTTTTGCCTCTTAAAGTATCAGGCTGGTCAGTATCTATATCAAATAGTGTAGCAGTAAGATGGTCGTTATCGCCAATGAGATACTCTTTATCATGCCACGATTTTGAAGATAGTGACACTAGCGTCTTCTTATCCTCTATGGGAATGTGAATGCTAGTACACCCGCAAAGCGCGACAATGATAAAGAAGAAGTATTCTTTAAGAAAAGACGTCTTTTTTATCTCACAAATTTCGCCCATCTCGATCACAACGACACCCCCCGCTTCCACGGGATGAAGTCATCCTGCCCCAGTCCGACTGCCTTGGGCACGTATTCACCGCTGGCTGTCCGGATGATGTAGTCTAAAATCTCTTCACCCTTCGTCGCAATCGTATCTTCTCCCGTAATTACCGTGCCCGCGTCAATATCAATGATATCGGGCATCCGCTGAGCTAGCACACTGTTACTGGATATTTTCAGCGTCGGAGCGGCGGCGTTGCCCGTCGGCGTGCCCAGTCCGGTGGTGAACAGAATCACCGTCGCGCCCGAACCGGCCAGTCCGGTGGTAGACTCTACGTCGTTGCCCGGTGTACAGAGCAGATTTAATCCTGCTTTGGTCACCGGCTCGGTGTAGTCCAGCACGTCGACCACCGGCGATGTGCCGCCCTTCTTGGCCGCTCCGGCCGACTTGATCGCATCGGTGATCAGACCGTCTTTAATATTGCCCGGCGACGGGTTGGCGTCAAAGCCCGACCCTACTGCTTCGGCAGTAGCGCTGTAGGCCTGCATAATGTCTACAAATTTCTCCGCCGTTGCTTCATCTACGCAGCGGTCAGTAAGTTCTTGTTCAACTCCGCACAGTTCGGGAAACTCCGACAGAATCACCGACCCGCCCAGCGCCACCAGCAGGTCGGCCGCGTGCCCCACCGCTGGGTTGGCCGATATGCCCGAGAACCCATCGCTACCACCGCATTCCAAGCCTACCACCAACTTGCTTAGCGGAGTTGGTTGCCGTTCCAGTCGGTTGGCTTCGGTGAGTCCGACAAAAGTTTGCTTGATGGCGTCCGCGATAAAGTCGCGTTCCGATTTGCTTTTCTGTTGCTCCAGCACGTAGAGCGGTTTGCTAAAGTGCGGATCGCGCTTCTTAATTTCCTGCTGTAGGGTGATCACCTCGGCGTTCTGGCAACCCAAACTTAGCACCGTGGCTCCCGCCACGTTGGGGTTGGTGACGTAACCGGCAAACAGAGCGCACAGCGTGGTCGAGTCGAAACGGGTGCCGCCGCAACCGCCCTCGTGGGTTAGGAACTTGATGCCGTCCACGTTTGGAAACGCACGTTTACTCTGGATATCTTCGGCGCTAACCACAATCTCGGAAGCCAGCAGATCATCCGCTGATGCCCCATTGTGATGCTTCTGTACTAAAGTTTGCACGTCAAAATCGAAGGCGCGCGAGTGGTCGTAGCCCAGCGCCTGGATCAGTGCTTCTCGAATTAGGTTGATGTTGCGATTCTCACAGAACACCATCGGAATAAACAGCCAGTAGTTGGCGGTGCCTACGCTGCCATCGGCGCGAGGGTAACCCCTGAAGGTGGCATCTTGCCAACGGCGCACGTCGGGGGCGGGCCAAGGGGGGCGGGAGGCCGGTCGGGTGCCGTAGCCCTGCGCATCATGCTGCAGGTTGGTGGTAGTGACCGGCTCGCCCCGGCAAATAGGAACCATAGCCTTGCCCACCAGCACGCCGTACATATACGCTGGGTCGCCGGGAGCAAGGTCGTGCATCGCAAATTTATGCTTGGGGGGCACATCGTGAATAATCTTGAAGAACTCGCCCTCGCAAGCCACCGTTTCACCGGCAGTTAGATGGTTTAGCGCAACAATAAGATTGTCCTTTGGGTGAATCTTTAGCACGTTTTGACGCATAGGACTACTAAGAAGTACGTTACTGAGGAAGTTCTAGCAAAGTTGCTAGCCGAGGCAAGATAGTGCTTATAATTGGCGGAGTAAAGTAAGGAGCTAAAGAAGCAGAGGGAGCGAGGCTGACGAAACCGGAGATGGCTAGAAGTTTTTGGGCAGGGTAGGATGGTTCAGTCGGCCCGCAAAAACAATTACGCCAGAGTGGCTTTCTCGAATAAAGAACAAAAAGGAGCGGTCTACGTGAAGCGACGTACTAGCAGCAGTGCCCCTCTTCGCCTGGGTGACTGTGCTCGTAGTAGCGGCGGTGCCAACTTCATTAACGTTAATTACTGCCTTGTGCAGCACATCCGAAAGGGGAACGGACGCAGTAGCGTCAGTAAACAGGCGGTTAAAATTCGCACTATCGCCAAAGGCTACCCCCATGCCCAGGCGGGATAAAGTAGGTTTAAGAGACGCCTGATAGTCGATAGTGAACCGGGGTAGATATAAGGTACTGCTTACCGTATCCATCTGCGCGAGGTAGTTACGAAAACTATTGGCATCTAACTCATCAACCAAGCTTAGTAAGCTATCCTGTTTCCGCGACATCAGCAGTGTCATACTGTACTGCCGATTTCCGTAGGGTATATCAATGATGGTCTTAGTCTCGTCCTGGAAGAAGCGGTACTGGGCCTGGGGGGCCACCATCATGTCCGTAGTTATCTTGGAACCATCGGGTAGGTAGAAGAACCCGGGAGCAGTGTCCTCCTTACGAAACGGAACCGACCAGTCGCCCACAAACTGCACCGCACTGGTCACGTACACCGAAGCATCCGGATCAAGCTCATCCACCAGCGCATCAATCTGTCCATCCGTTTGCTCGCTTACCCACTTATTGATGATGCCCGGAGATTTACGTCGGCCGAACGCCAGTTCGCCAACGTGCGCTTGATAGTAAGCGCTTAGCAGGTCTTCCGACAGTGGCTGAGTTCGGAGCCGTCGGTCGTACCACAGGGCGGTGGCCAGGGTGAAATCTACCTGCCGGTCGAGCTGTTGCAAAAAAGGGGTCAGCTCGCTGTAGGCTTTGTTGATCTCGCGCGGCGCAATCACATCGTGCTCTAAACCATCCAGCAGGTTAGTGAAGGTAGTTGATGCTGCTCCGTTGAGGGTCATACTCAGCGCTAGGTTGATACTGTAGGGAGACAGAAAAACGTTGTCCTGCGGACGGTGCTCGGCCAGGTCACGAATCAGATCAAAGGCAAAGGTATTAATGGTAGTAACTAGCTCAGCTTCAGGAACGGAAAGTTCGCGCAACACGGGCTCTTCGGAGTTAGGCGAGACACTATCTTTCTGACAGGCCCCAACAACGATGGCCAAAATCAAAAACCACGCATAAAAAATACAACGATGCATCAATAGTCAGTTAAATCACGCGAATTTACGTAATTACTCGCGACAGCGATCTTGAATGTACTAAATTAATCGCTATCCCAAAAACGGGAGGCAGCCGAAAGATTCTTTACTTAACTTAGACTCAGTGGAAAACGATAGAGTAGGTAGCCTCGAATGCTTCCTCAGGGGCTAACGTAATAATCCCTTCTTTCTCAGTGAAATCGCCGCTGGTGGTGGTAGCATCAGCTAGCCCGTACCAGGGCTCGATGCAGTAAAAGTCAGCCCCCACCTTCTGCCAGATGCCCAAGTACGGAAAGCCCGGAAACCGAACCGTGACTAGCGGCTGGCCGGTAGACCGGGGCACAATGCTCACCGAACCTGAGGCGACATCAGCAAAGACCAGGGCATCTTCTTCAAACAGCGATGGGGTTAGCGCTAGTTCTTGCTCGTCGTGTAGCACGGGGCGGGTTTCGCCGGTGCGCAATCCGTCGCGAAGCAACTGGCGGGAGAGGGTTTCTCGCTGCTCAAAAAGCAAATAGTACTGTTCTTCGTGCCCATCCGTTTGCGACGGGCACAAGAACCCCGGATGGCCGCCGATAGAAAAAGGCATTGCCGACGAACCGTGGTTAAGCACCCGGTAGGTGGTGGCTAACGCGTTGTCGGTGAGTTGATAGATAATATCGAGCGCAAAATTGAAGGGATACTGCTCCGTGGTTTTCGGGCTGGCGGTGAGTCCCAGCGTAATTTGGTTAGGCGCTTGCTCAATCACCTTAAACTCCTGGTCGCGGGCGAAGCCGTGCTGGGTCATCTGGTAGGTTTCGTCGCCCAGTTGGTATTGATCATTTTTAAGCTTGCCCACGATTGGGAACAGCACCGGAGCGTGGCGGGCCCATACGCTGGGATCGGCCGTCCAGAGATATTCCTGCCCGGTGGCCTGGTTGCGGACGCTCTGCACCTCGGCCCCTTCGGTGCTCACAGTGACGGTAAGTTGATCGTTCTCAAGGATGTGCTGCATGCTCAGTATCTAAGTATCGTGGCGGTAGAAGTGAGTAAACCCCTTTTCTTCTAGACCTAGTCGCAATTTGTTATCTCCGGTCCAAAGGGCTGCTCTTAACTCAATGGCTAACGCAACGTATGGTGTGTCTTTTTCGTCAACGTCGTAACACAAATTGTAGGCTTGTTGCTTACTTTCTAAGGTCACCAAACCTTCATTGACGAACCGAATTCGTTCGGTTATTCTATGCAAGAAATTGAGAATTTCCGAGTCAGAAAGGTTGCTGCTTTTGAAAATACTTTCCTTGTGTTTAAAAAGTTCGGTAAACACAAAGACAGGACAGTAAAACGTGTGGGTTTCCAGGAAAAACGCTTCACGTATGCGCGATGCTTTAGAGATAAGTGCTGAAAAAATCAAGTTTGCATCAACGACAACCTTCATCGTTTAACACCTTTTAAGTAATCATTTTTATTCTCTCGCCACCAGTCTCTGCTTATCTGTTCGGCTATATCTAACGTGTCTTCCTCAACACGAGCTTTTTGCGCCAAAACTTCTAATTCAATTTTTTCAACAACCTTGAAAAGATAATCTTGATCCAAGTCAGAAGTATCAATAGTGACTACCAACTGATTGTTATCTGAATTAAGACTTATATTGCTCATAGTAGGCGTTTTATGTAATATACGAAAATAGCAAACAGAAGGCACATTAGTTGTACTGCACGTAGTGCCGCCACTTATCCAGCACGGCCTGGAGGTCTTCGGGCAACTCCGAATCAAACTGCACGGTATTTCGGGTGACCGGGTGCACGAAGCCCAGCGACTTGGCGTGCAGCGCCTGCCGGGGCATTAGCTTAAAGCAGTTTTCTACGAACGATTTATACTTCGAGAACTTGGTACCCTTCACCACCTGCGCCCCGCCGTAGGTAGCATCATTAAACAGTGGATGCCCTAAATACCTCATATGCGCTCTAATCTGGTGGGTACGCCCCGTCTCCAGGCGGCACTCGATCAGCGACACGTAACGCAGCGTCTCCAGTACCCGGTAGTGCGTCACGGCCCGGCGGCCGTGGTCTCCCTGCGGAAAGGGGGCGGTCACCCGACGGTCCTTCAGGCTGCGCCCCAGGTTCACATCGATGGTGCCTTCTTCCGCTTCGGGCAAGCCCCACACCAGCGCCCAGTAGGTGCGCTCGATACTGTGATCAAAAAATTGTCGGGCCAGTCCGCGCATGGCTACTTCACTCTTGGCAATCACCAGCAGGCCCGACGTGTCTTTATCGATACGGTGCACCAGTCCCGGTCGGCCGTCGTTGCCCGGCATGGTAGGCAGTTGCCGAAAGTGGTGCACCAGGGCGTTCACCAGGGTGCCCGACCAGTTTTGGTAGGCGGGGTGCACCACCATTCCCGCTTCCTTGTTCACCACCAGCAGATCGTGGTCTTCAAATACAACGTTGAGCGGAATATCTTCAGGAAGTACTTCGGTTTCGCGGGGTGGTTCGGGTAGGGCCACCACCACCTCGTCGCCCGACTTCACCCGGTAGTTGGCCTTCACTTCCTGCTCATTGACGCGCACGAAGCCGTTTTTGATGGCATCCTGCACCTTATTGCGGGTCACGTTGGCGATGAAGTTGATCAGGTACTTATCTAGCCGGGGTGGTTCGTGCTTAATCACCGCCGTGAAGTGGTAGTGCTCATACAGATCGTCCGATTCTTCTTGTACGTCCATGCATTTTTGGGTAGTATGGCGGGTGCTGATTGAGCCGTCTTGAGCCGCCATGAGACGCCTTGAAAGGCGTCTGTACGGTAGCTTGGGGTAAAGGTACGTTTTTCTGTAATGATATGGAGGATGGGTTAGTGCGCGTTCCGCCCGTGCAGCGGGTGGATGATCCCTGGTTGGTGAAGCAGGGCGTACAGCTGAGCATGCTGCGGCTGGATTTAGTGCACCCTACAATCAGTGGCAACAAGTGGTACAAGCTAAAGCATAACCTACAGCAAGCGCGGGCCGAGGGACACTCCACCCTGCTCACGGTGGGTGGTGCGTACTCAAACCACCTCTACGCCACCGCCGCCGCCGGTCGTGCCTTTGGCTTTAAAACCATTGGGATCGTCCGAGGAGAAGCGCACGAACCACTCAACCCCACCCTGCGGTTTGCCCAAGCGCAGGGCATGCAGCTGCACTACGTAAGCCGAACGGCCTATCGGCAGCGCGGTGAAGCAGGGTTCAAAGAAGAATTGCTAATGCGATTCGGTTACCACTATTACCTACCCGAAGGAGGAACCAATGCCCTGGCAGTGCGAGGATGTACCGAAATCGCTCCGGCCGAACTACCCTTTGATTGCGTAGCGTGCTGCGTGGGCACCGGCGGTACGTTGGCCGGAGTGCTGGTAAGCACCGCCGGACGAGCCACCGTGCTGGGCTTTCCGGCTCTAAAAGGAGGTGCGTTTCTGCGCGAAACGGTAGACCAACTCACGCGGCAGTACAACGGACAGCGGTACGCGCATTACCGCTTGGTAGGCGACTATCACTTTGGGGGCTACGCTCGGGTCACTCCCGCGTTTGTTGAGTTTATCAATAAATTTCATCAAACGTCCGGCATTCCGCTGGAGCCGGTGTATACGGGCAAGATGATGTACGGCCTTTACGACATGATTAGCAAGGGGGCGATTTCAGCAGGTAGCCAAGTTTTAGCCATTCACAGCGGCGGGTTGCAAGGCATTGCGGGATTTAATGAGCGCTATCAGTCTAAAAATTTGTGTATCTTGTCGTGATAAAATTGTATGCCGCTCCATTTCTTTTGCTAACTCCAGTAAATTATTTAAAGACTGTGTTTACCCTCAACGAATCGCTTGTATTAACTACCAAAAACCAAACCTATGAAAACCAGAATCAGTATTTTTTCCCTGCTTACCGTGTTCGCTTACACCGCCCATGCCCAGTGTGATAATACGTTCTATCCGATGGAAGAAGACCATTATTACGAAGTGAAGACCTATAACAAAAAGGACAAACTGCAAGCCACCAGTCAGTATACCATTACCGCGGTAGCGGAGACTGATAACGGTTACGAAGCCACTGTAAGCAGCAAAGCACTAGACAAAAAGGGCGAATCAATGGGAGAAGGCGAATTCACCGTCATCTGTGAAGATGGGCAGCTAAAGATGGATGTACAGCGGTTGCTCACCTCCCTCTCCCAATTACAGGATATTCAAGGGATGAACGTCGATATAGAGGGCGATCATATTGTTATCCCTTCTTCCCTTAGTGTGGGTGAAGCGCTACCGGAGAGCACCACTACCATTAAAGTAGGGATGGAGGGCATGGCCATGAACATGAACACGACCACCGTTATCATTCGCGACCGCACCGTGGCCGCCCAGGAAGACGTAACCACCCCAGCCGGAACCTTCCCTTGCTACAAAGTTACCTACGAAATGAGTGCTACCATGAAGACGATGGGCATGGGCCGCGAGATAATCTACACCGGAACCGAGTGGCTCTCGGAAGGAGTAGGCATGGTGCGCAACGAGCAGTACGACAAGAAAGACAAGCTGTCTTCTTACTCAGTGCTGACCGTGTTCAAGTAGATGAGGCTACGGGGGTAGCTAATGACGGCCCGTTGCCGTAACTTTGGTGAAAACCACCAATCGCCCCCATGCCGCAAATTCAGGACGTTACCCACTACCTTGAAACTCTGGCCCCGCCTGCCTATCAGGAAAGCTATGACAACTCCAGCCTGATCGTGGGCGACCCGCAAGCTGAAGTAAGTGGCATTCTGGTAAGCCTAGACGCTACTGAATCCGTAGTAGACGAAGCAATCGCGAAGGGGTGTAACTTGGTGGTATCCCACCACCCCATCGTGTTTCGCGGCTTGAAGAGCCTAACCGGTAAGAATTACGTAGAACGCACGGTCATCAAAGCGATTAAGAACGACGTTGCGCTGTACGCCATTCATACCAACCTCGACAACGTGCAGCACGGAGTGAATCGCCGGATTGGAGAGCGGCTAGGTCTACAGGGAATGCGAATCCTAGCTCCCAAAACAGATACCCTTCATAAACTGGTGACTTTTGCACCGGTAGCCGATGCCGACCGCGTGCTGCTGGCACTGGGTGAGGCGGGGGCCGGGCAGATCGGAAATTATAAAAACTGTAGCTTCCAAACCACCGGAACGGGGGCCTTCGAGCCCAACGAGCGAGCCCAGCCGCACCTGGGGCAAGCGGGTAAACTAGAGCGGGTAGAAGAACAGCGCATTGAGGTGATCTATCCGGCTCATCTTGCCCATAAAATACTAGCGGCCCTGCGCACCGCTCACCCTTACGAAGAAGTGGCCTACTACCAGCAGGCACTGCTGAACCAGAACCAGGAGGTAGGCTCCGGCATGATCGGCGAACTGCCTACACTCTTGTCGGGCAAGGAATTTCTGGCGCACCTAAAGGAGCGCATGCAACTGTCGGCGGTTCGGCACACGCACTTGCTAGACCAGCCGATACAACGGGTGGCGGTATGCGGAGGGGCGGGCAGTTTCCTGTTGCCCCAGGCGCTGAAGCAACGGGCAGATGCCTTTGTCACCGCTGATTTTAAGTACCACGAGTTCTTCGATGCCGACCGCCAGCTTGTAATCGCCGACATTGGCCACTACGAGAGTGAAGTGTTTACAAAAGAGTTGCTGAGGGATTTTTTGTCCGAGAAATTTGTTAATTTTGCAGTCCATTTGGCAGAAGCCAATACCAATCCTATTTTCTACGCATAATTTACTTATGGAGAGCACCACCGCCGCGCAAAAAACCGTAGCCGAAAAGCTGGATATCCTGCTACGTTTACAAACCATCGATACCGAGTTAGATAACATTAAGAAAATCCGAGGCGCACTTCCCGAAGAGGTAGCGGACCTAGAAGACGAAATTGCAGGGTACCAAACCCGCCTCGAAAAGTTTGAGGGAGATGTAAAGGCGCTGGAGGACGAGGTTGAGGGCTACAAAAACGCGGTAAAAGAGTCCGAGTCTTTGATCAAGAAGTACGAGGAGCAGCAGATGAACGTACGCAATAACCGCGAGTACGATGCCATCACCAAAGAAGTAGAGTTGCAGCAGCTCGAAATTCAGATCTCCGAGAAGCGCACCCGTGAAGCCTACGTTAAGATCGAGCAGAAGAACGAACAGGTAACCAGCACCAAGGAGCTGATCGACCAGCGTAAGAAGGATTTAGAAAGCAAACAACAAGAACTCGACAAAATCGTGTCCGAAAGTGAAGCCGACGAGAAGAGTCTGCTCAACAAACGCGAAAAGGTTGCTAAGGAGATCGGAGGGGCAGATCAGAAGTTACTGGAATACTACGAGAAACTGCGGGCTAGCCTATCCAACGGCCTTGCTGTGGTAAAGGTGGTGCGTGGTGCCGCCGAAGGTTGTAACATCATTATTCCGCCGCAGCGCATCGTAGAAATTAAAGACAAAAAACGCATCATCTTCGATGAATACTCCGGCCGTATCCTGGCTGACGTGGAAGAAGTAGTGGTAGAAGAAGAAGTGAAACCCAAGCGAGGCCGCCGCAAGGCATCGTAGAGGCTCATGAATTCAGCGTATTTAAGAAGGCAGCTCCCGTAGCTGCCTTTTTTAGTTTGGTTATCCTGGTATCCAACTTTGGTAAGCCACCTTGGTACGTATTCTGTTCCTATGCCCCAAACCGTACCTCTGTGGTAAATATTACAAGATGCTAACCCAGCACGGCTATTAGGTGCTTACCGCTCTAAATACTGGCGGCCCCCTGCGCCGATTGGCTAATCTATTCCATCCGCAGCTACGCCATAACTTCGCAATAGTGAGATATTGCATGACTACTTACAGGAGTTTATTAGCATAGTGCAAATTCAGAATCCTAAAAGAAGGGTTTAGGTACAAATATTGAACGGTAATTTGTATAAAATTTAGATTAAAATTAATCGTACCACTCAAACCGTTTAGTAATGCCTACTTCTTCCCGTACTACCGAATTAAGTGCTCACCTCTCTTGGGCGGCAATGGGCCGCTATCTTCAGGAGACCCTTTCAGCTGAAAAGGCGCACGACGTTGAGCGTCATCTTCGCCATTGTCCCCGTTGTTCTTCGGCCATCATCGACTATATCCAGGCTGAAGAACCCCAGCACTACAAGCAGTACACCAAAAAGCTCAAGGGGATTTTAAAAACCGGAGAGGTTACCAAGAAGAACGCAGTCTCGCCGTTTCAGATGAAGGCAATTCGGACCGCTACGGCGGTGGTAGCGCTGCTCATTTTTTCATTCTTCGCCCTGAAAACAGTGCTCAACAAACAGACCGACTACTCGTTGCCCTCAGAATCGTTGGCTGCGGTAGAAAAGAGCGAGCCAATAGCACCGGTGCGCCGTCGGCCCGCCAAAAAGAAGGTCGAAAAGCCAGTCGAAACCAAGAAAGAGGCCAAAAGCGTAACTAAGGCAACTAAAAAGAGGGCTAAAACATCGCAACCTGCAACTGCAGCCAACGAGGCCCCGCCCGTGATCACCAAAGCACGGACAAAGCCTCAGCCTGCTGCTCCTAGCAAAACTAAGCCTGTCCAAAAAGAAGAACCAATCAAAAAGACGGCAACGCCGGTAAGTACGGTTGCTGTTGAAACTCCCGCTTCGCCGGTGGTAGAGCCAGTGACTTCAACAGAATTAGAAGCTACTGCCGAACCGCCGGTCAACGAAACCGCCAGCCGCAAGCCGCTTCCTACACTAAAGAAAATTGAGGCCACCAAGGATGCAGAAGCGATTGCGCCCGTGGGTAACAGTCAACCCGCCGAGATGACCCTACCCCGCAACCAAATCCGGGAGCGGTAGTCACCCATTACCTACAAGGTTGGTACGAACCAAGGTGCAGCGGAGTGGACAAAGGTCTGCTCCGCTTTTTTTGGCACCCCTGCACGGGTAACATAAGGCGATACTGCCCGTTGTATCATGCGTACCACAAGCATCGAGCATTTATACGCATGAGCAAACACGTACTAATTACTGGGGGAAGCGGATTGGTAGGAAGCCGCCTTACGGAGCTACTACTGGCGAGCAACTATACCGTTAGTCATCTAAGCCGAAACCCTACGTCCTCATCTACCCGCGTGCTTACTTATCGCTGGGATATTAAAGAGAAATACATCGACCCGCAGGCTCTTGCCGGGGCCGACTACGTGATTCACCTGGCCGGTGCGGGCGTAGCCGACCAGCGCTGGACGGACGAGCGCAAGCAGGCAATCCTAAACAGTAGAACCGAATCTACCAAGCTGCTGCGCGATGCTATCGCGCAAGCGGAAGATACCTCAATCAAAGCATTTTTGTCAGCGTCGGCAGTAGGCATCTACGGAGCCGATACCGGAGAGCAACTACTCACCGAAGAAAGTCCGGCGGCGAACGACTTCTTGGCCCAGGTGGTTGTGCACTGGGAAGCCGCGGTAGATACGATTGCTGCTCTGGGCATTCGCACGGTGAAGTGCCGCATCGGCATTGTACTGAGTCCCGACGGAGGGGCTCTGCCCCCCATCGCCCAAACGGTACGTTGGGGAGTGGGTGCCCCCCTGGGCAGTGGTGAGCAGTACCTTAGCTGGATCCACATCGACGACGTATGCCGACTGTTTATGCACGGCCTAGAGAACGAAGATATGGCTGGAGTATACAACGCTGTGGGGCCCCAGCCGGTTACTAACCAAGCGCTAACGAAAGCCGTAGCTCAAGTGATGCACCGCCCCCTGTGGATGCCCAATGTGCCGGGTTTTGCCCTTAAACTTGCCCTGGGCGATATGGCTTCCGCGGTGCTGGGTGGCAACCGGGTAAGCAGCCAAAAAGTAACTGATGCCGGATTCCACCACAAATTTGACAAGTTAGAAGTAGCCCTGGCCGACTTGTTGAAGTAAAAAGCTTTTAAAACCACCAACATCAACTAGTTTATGCAAGAAGTAACGGACGACCGGTCATTACCCTCAAAGATTACGGAGGATAGAGTTACTCCCGAAGAGGCGCGTATTCATCAGGCTTTTAAAGACCGCGACTGGAACGAGATCAAGAGCCACGATTCGTGGGCAGTGTTTAAAATTATGTCTGAGTTTGTAGAAGGATTCGAGAAGCTTAACAAAATCGGACCGTGTGTTACAATTTTCGGATCGGCCCGCACTCCCGACAACCATCCGTATTACAAGATGGCCGAGGAGATTGCCGCGAAGATCGTGGAGCACGGCTACGGAGTGATCACGGGCGGTGGGCCAGGGATTATGGAAGCCGGCAACAAAGGAGCCAAGGGGGCGCAGGGTAAGTCGGTGGGAGTAAACATTGTGCTTCCCTTTGAGCAGAGCAGCAATATTTATATCGATCCTGACAAACTAATTACCTTCGACTACTTCTTTGTTCGCAAGGTGATGTTTATGAAGTACTCGCAGGGCTTCGTGGTGATGCCGGGCGGCTTCGGCACGCTCGACGAACTCTTTGAGGCCCTTACCTTGATTCAGACCAAGAAAATTGGTAGGTTTCCTATTGTATTGGTGGGAACTGATTACTGGAAGGGATTACTCCACTGGGTGGAAGAGATTATGCTGAAGCAAGAGAAAAACATCAACAGTGCCGACCTCTCTCTGTTTAATTTGGTAGATTCTGCCGAAGAAGCCGTAGATGTGATCGATAGCTTTTACGCCAAGTACATGCTGTCGCCTAACTTTTAGGAATGTTCAAAAATATCCAGGCACAGGTTGCCTTTCAGTTTGTTCTCATCTTCTTGCTGATTGCCTACATTGGGTGGCGGGAATTTCGCACCAATCGCCCGGATGGTGCCCCCCCGGTTACTTCTATCGCTGAGCCCACCGGCAACCCAATCCCCCCGACCGAACTGCCGGATGCCCCTCCGGTTCCGTCTTACCAGGCGATGATTATTCCTACACCCACCGAAATAACGTTTGCGGGCGAAACGGTTTCGCTAAAGGACCCTGACCTGCGAGAGCGACTGGACCGCGAACTGCACGTAAACGCCAACTGGCACTCTAACACGATTCTGCTTATCAAAAAGGCCCACCGCTGGCTTCCGATGATTAGTGAGATTCTTGCTGAGAACAACATCCCAGATGATTTTAAGTACCTACCGGTGATCGAGAGTGGTTTGGTAGAGAGCGCTCGCTCACCCAAAGATGCCATTGGTTTCTGGCAATTGCTCAAGGGTACCGCCAAAGACTATGATTTAGAGGTGAATAAGGAAGTCGACGAGCGTTACGACCCGGTGAAGTCGACCGAGGCTGCTTGCAAGTACTTAAGGAAGGCCTACGCGAAGTTTGGCAGCTGGGCCGACGTGGCCGCCTCTTACAATATCGGCATTCGCGGACTCGAGCGGCGACTGGAAGCGCAGAACGTAGATTCGTACTTCGACATGCTGCTCAACGAAGAAACCGCTCGTTACTTTTTCCGGGTGGTTTCTATCAAGATGATCATTGAAAACCCCGAAGGCTACGGCTTCCACGTTGCCGAAGACCAGCGTTACGTGCAACCGCAGTTTGATACAGTAACCGTGACCAAATCTATTAAGGACCTGGTCGAGTTTGCGCAGGACCACGGCATCTCATACAAAATCCTGAAGCGCCACAACCCCTGGCTGCGCACTCCCAAGCTCACCGTGCGCCGCAAAACCTACCACATCCTAATTTCTAAAGACCCCGCCGAGCAGTACAAGGCTATGGGACGTCCACGCGTTACGTCGTAGAAGAATAGATTCCCCCCGTATCGTGGCGTATAAAAGACAAAAGCAGTACCGACTACCCGGACACGACTACGCGCAAGCGGGCGAGTACTTCATCACAGTCTGCACCAAGGGGCGCGAGCGTTTTTTAGGTGAGATTCAGCAGGATATTATGGTATTGTCTGAAGCAGGCAAAATTGCCCAAACCCACCTATTGGAAATTCCCGAGCGTTTTGATAACGTTGAATTGGACGAATGGGTGATCATGCCCAATCACGTTCACATAATTCTGATTATTGGCAGTAGGAACATGATTAATCATGTTCCTACGATTAATCATGTTCCTACGATTAATCATGTTCCTACCAAAACGTCCAACAAATCCGGCATCCCGAACAACCCGATGGAAATGCCCGATGATACCATCGGCAAAATGATTCGCTGGTACAAAGGACGGGTTTCCTACGAATGCAGAAGATCAGGATTGGCGTTTAATTGGCAAGCCCGGTTCCACGACCATATTATCCGTGACCAAAATGCGTTGGATAACATCCGGCAGTACATCCAATACAATCCCTTACGCTGGGAGGAAGACCTGTTTAACCCAGGCTCGGAGGCACACCACAAAAAGTTTGGTCGCCAACCTGATAACTATTTGCTACCTCCCCGGTAAATCTTGTTCACTTCGCTATTTTTGCGAGCACAAAACCTAATCCATGAAAGTATTTTTAACCGGCACCAGCGGCCTGCTGGGCAGCAACGTGCTCATTGCCCTTCAGCGCCAGAACTACGAAGTTAAAGCCCTATTTAGAAATGAGGATGACGCGCGTAGGCACCGCGAGGTGAAAGACGTTGAGCTTTTTATGGGTGATATTACCGACGCAGCGGCGATGCAGCGGGGGGTGGCGGGCTGCGACGTAATTATTCACGCCGCCGCCGATACCGGACTGTGGCCTTCACGGTGCCGGACCTACGAGCAAACCAACGTGCAGGGTACCGTCAATCTGATCGAGGCCGGAAAAAAGGCCAACGTGCAGCGCATGATTTCGGTAAGCACCGCCAATGCCCTGGGGTTCGGCACCAAAGAGCATCCAGGTAGCGAAACTTCGCTTCCCCAGTTTGCGCAGTACGGCCTGGGCTACATGGAAACCAAGTACCTGGCGCAAGAGGTTATGCGGCGCGAGGCGCGGAACGGGTTTCCCGGAGTGGTGGTAAACCCAACCTTTATGATTGGTCCGCACGACCACAAGCCCAGTTCAGGACGCATGGTGCTGGCGGTGTACGAAGGCAAGGTGCCCGGCTACCCGGTGGGGGGAAAGAACTACGTCTACGTTGGGGATGCCGCTACCGCTATCGTAAACGCCATTGAGCAGGCCCGCATCGGCGAGTGTTACATTTTAGGAAACGAAAACCTAAGCTACCAAGAAGCTTTTACTAAGATGGCCAAGGTAATCGGGGTGGCGCCGCCGCGTTTTGCCATTCCCCCCGGGCTCACCAAAGGGTTCGGCTTCTTTGGATCAGTTTACGGAACCGTAGCCGGAAAGGCCCCGAGCGTGAGCTATAAAATGGCCCAGGTGTCGTGCGACGGGCATTACTTTACGGCTGCCAAGGCGGTGCGCGAACTCGGCATGCCCCAAACTTCTATTGATGTGGCGATCCAAGAGTGCTTTCAGTGGTTTAAAGAAAACGATTACCTTCGTAAAAAGCGCTGATCAATTAACCTAGCGCGTTCAACCAACTTAGTGTATGTCTTCCTACAAACTAACCCCCGTGCGCAGCGCGCCGGACAAAGAGGCGTTTCGCCAGCTTCCGTACAAGATTTATCACAACGACCCGAACTGGATTCCGCACATCCGGCAGGAAGTAGAGGCTGTCTTCGATCCGAAGCAGAACACGTTTTTTTCGCACGGACAGGCCGAGCGCTGGATCATGAAGAACCAATCCGGGGAGGTGGTCGGGCGGGTAGCCGCTTTCATCAACGAGCGCAAAGCCCATACCTTTGACCAACCCACCGGCGGAATGGGTTTCTTTGAGTGCATCGACAATCAAGAAGCTGCCTTCGCACTTTTTGAACGGTGCCAAACCTGGCTGAACGAGCGCGGTATGGAAGCGATGGACGGGCCCATTAACTTCGGCGAAAATAATAAGTACTGGGGGCTGATTACCGAGAATTTCGCGCTACCTCCGTACTACGGACAAAACTACAATCCGCCGTATTACGCTCAGTTCTTCGAGGACTACGGATTTCAGGTCTACTTCAACCAGATCATCTTTCACCGATCGTTTCACGACCTGCTACCCGAAATTTACCAACGTCGGGCCGACCGCCTGAAGGCCCAGGGCACCTACGAACTGCGGTACTACAAGAAAAATGAGTCGCTGACCTACGCCCGGGCGTTTATGGATATCTACAATGATGCCTGGCAGACCCATGACAACTTCAAGCCCATGACCGAGGAGCAGGCCATGACCTTGCTCAAGCAGATCAAGCCGGTGGTAGACGAAGACATGCTCTACTTTGTGTACCACGAGGGCGAGGCGGTGGCGTTTATGATCGCCTTGCCCAACGTCAATACCATCTATCGGAAAGTGGGCGATAATATGAATCTGTGGGGCAAATTGAAATTTCTGTATTACCAAAAGACGTTACCCGTGCGCGAGGTGTACGGGGTAGCCTTCGGGGTGAAGCAGAAGTACCAGATGCGCGGCATCGAAGGGCTTATCTTTGACGACATCATTGCTATTGTGCAGCGCACCCCAGACTATAAGTACGACAACTACATCGTAACCTGGGTAGGCGACTTTAACCCCAAAATGATCCGGGTGATGGAGGCATTAGGGGCCAAGCAGGTGCGCACCCTAAGTACCTACCGCAAGTTGTTCGACGAGAACGCCGTGTTTGAGCGTTCACCCATCATTGGGGTGAAAAAGGAGTGAAGCAAACAGCGATCAAGAATGCGGAGCCTATCTTTTAATCGTCACAAAGGAAGTTGTCCTAAGTATCCTTCAACCGCAAGGCATTCTCAAGATCAATGGTTAAGTAAATCAGCTCGTTTGTTACGAACTTATTGGGGTGATAGAATGATAACAAAGTCTCACCAGTTATTCGAACTGATACGGTGTGATAACCTCCGTGGTAAGTACACCTCACCACCCGCCCCCTAATCCCTTGCTTGGAATCAACCGATGGTTGAACGTGCTCGGGACGAATACCAACCCACGCCGCACCGGGCGCAGCATAACGAGGAAACCACCGGCAGAATTTCTCAGTGGGTATCAAACTGCATTCTCCCATCAACTGAGCCACGTAAGAGTTGACCGGTTGCTCGTAAATTTGCGGCGGAGTGCCCTGCTGCACCATTTCGCCGCCTCGAAGCACCACCATCTGGTTAGACCAGGCCAGTGCGTCGCGGGCATCGTGCGTAACAAACAGCGCGGTGCCCGCCGTTTCTTGGAGAATGTCAGTCACCTCGTTCATCAACTGGTTCTTCAGCGGTGGGTCCACCTGGCTAAAGGGTTCATCCAGTAGCAGCAGCACCGGCTCTTCGGCTAGCGCCCGGGCCAGGGCAACGCGCTGCTTTTCACCACCGGACAACGACGCGGGCCGTTGGTCTTCAAGCCCTGATAAACCAAGGCGCTCGATCAGCTCGCGGATACGCTGCTTGCGGTAATCGGGGCGGTAGGCGCGCAAGAGGTGGGCAATATTGTGGTAGACGCTCAGGTTAGGCGCCAGCGCAAAATCCTGAAAAACCGTGCGGATATCCGGATGTCCGGGCACCAGGTTTTGCGAAGGACCAGTGACGCGTTGGCCAGACAAGCGAACGGTCCCTTGGTCAGGCTCTAGTGTGCCACTGATAAGGCGCAACAGGGTCGTCTTACCCGACCCACTGGCCCCCACGATGGCGCAAATCTGTTTCAATTGCACCGCAAAGGTGACCCGACGGATAGCATAGTCCGAATGTGCTTGGTGATGACGGTAGGAGATTTGATCGACTTGAAGAAGCGCAGGCATAGGGCTTATAACTGCTAATGCCCGCGTAGAGTTACTCGGGGCGCCCCAGGTTAGCCAGTGGCTGGGTCAGTTGCTGATTGAAATACTTGACCAACAAAATCTGATCGCCTACTTCGTAGGGCTTCAACTGCTGGGCCTTTAGATAGTCGATAAGGCGAGGGTGTTGTTGCGCCAGCGCCGGTAACAACTCTCTTTCGAACGCATGCGCGCGAATTACTTTCCCTTGATAGTAAGCGAAGTAGTTGAAAGAAACCGTGTGGGGGCTGCTGCCGTGCGGCGGGCGCGCGGCGCAACGATTGGGCTGGCGCAGATAGCTTACCGGACCTTCCGCCACAAGTTCGTAGAAGCTCCGAACCACGTAAGCCCGCTGAGGCTGCTGCTCAATGGCAACGAAACGATGGATAATGTTGTCCCGAGAATCGTAGTAGAAAAAGCGTTGCACCTGTCGGGCGGTGAGGGTAGTAACCGGCTGGCCTTCGTGGGCACGGAGCAGCACGAGCTGGTAGAGCGCATGGTAGTACACTTCACCGGTAAGCACCTCATCGTTCGTCAGAATAACCACCCCTTCTCGCCAGTCAGCGTTACTTTCAGCAGGAAAGGGACGGGCCATAGCGTCTTGGATTGCTAAGCCCCCAACGAGGGCAGCAATAACCGTCAGTATCAGAATGTTACTTTGCAGAAAGCGAATCATAGCGAGGTGATGTACTTCTACTATACTGATTCACTACCCTAAAGTTTGATTATCCGTAATTTTATGATTAAAACAAGGGAAATAATTAGTGTAATCGTAAATTAATACTTTGCAGAAATAAAATACGCAATCAGTTTTGATTGCGTATAAAGACTTTCGTAAAAGCTTATTACCTACTTCTGATCCCGATCAGAATCTTCTTCTGTTTCACTGGTATCTAGCCTAACGTCATCCCGATCCCGCAATTTCTTATCGTCCACATGGCGGTTCAGAAATTGGTTGATCTTATCAACATCGTAGTTGGTCCTAATCTCGCCAAAGGTATCAATCTTAATGTCAAAGCCCTCCAATTCAGGATTGACTTTAGGTGTTTCTCGCTTATTCAATCGTTTACGTCCCATAACTAAAAAATTTGTTTTCACCTTATTGTACGTATTTACTGAGCTTTTGTTGGGCTTGCCGAATTCGGGCGACCACCTCGTCGCGCCCTAACACTTCGATAATTTGCATGAGGTCCGGCCCTCCCCCTTCGCCGGTGAGCGCCAGGCGCAGGGCGGGCATAATCTTACCAATCTTCATCCCTTGCTGCTCCAACACCTTAACTAAAACTTCCTTAGCCGCATCAGCCGACAAATCATTATCAGTACTCGCCAATGCATCGGCGTACGCACTGATTGCGGTAGCGGCTTCCTGAGTCCACTTCTTACTCGCCGTTTTTTCGTCGTACTGTTCGGGAGCCCGGTAGAAGTACTGGGCGCTGGTCCATAGCTCGGTGGGGAAGGTGACCCGCTCTTTCATCAGGGCGCTCACCGCGGCAGCCTTCTGGTCACTGCTATCAATACCTACCTGCTCAAGTTCTTCTTGTAGGCACACCGCCAACTCCTGATCCGGTTTGTTTTTGAGGTACTGCTGGTTGAACCAACGGGCTTTCTCGATATCGAACTGAGCTCCCGCCTTGTTGATACGCTCTAAGCTAAACCGATCAATCATTTCTTGAAGGCTAAACATCTCCTGCTCGTCACCCGGGTTCCACCCTAGTAGCGCCAGAAAATTAACCACCGCCTCGGGCAGGTACCCGGTTTCCCGAAACCCCGTCGTCACCTCGTGCGTAGCGGGATCAGTCCAGTCAATTGGGTACACGGGAAACCCAAAGCGGTCGCCGCTGCGCTTGCTGAGTTTGCCGTTGCCGTCAGGATTTAAAATTAGTGGCAGGTGGGCGAACTGGGGCATCTCGTCTTCCCACCCCAGGTAGCGATACAGCAGCACGTGCAGGGGGGCCGATGGTAGCCACTCCTCGCCCCGGATTACGTGGGTAATCTGCATCAGGTGGTCGTCGACCACATTCGCCAGGTGATACGTAGGCATGCCGTCGGACTTCATCAGTACCTTGTCGTCGAGGGCCGACGACTGCACCACCACCCAACCGCGAATGAGGTCTTGCAAGCGAACTTCTTCTTTACGCGGAGTTTTTAAACGAATGACGTAGGGCTCCCCGCTTTCTAGGCGCTTACGAACTTCTTCGGCCCCTAGGGTTAGCCCGTTCTTCATGCTCATGCGCGAAATGGCGTTGTACTGCGGCTGCGCTACCCGCGCTTCCTTGAGGCGCTGTCGCATGGCGTCCAGTTCCTCCGCGGTATCGAAGGCGTAGTAGGCGTTACCGCTATCGACCAGTTGCTGGGCGTACTGCTGATACGACGCTTGGCGTTCGGACTGCCGGTAGGGCGCGTACTGGCCACCGGCCTTACCCCCCTCGTCGGGATGAATGCCGCACCAGGCAAGGGCTTCTTGGATGTAGGCTTCGGCGCCCGGCACAAGGCGACTCTGATCAGTATCCTCAATCCGAAGGATGAAGGTGCCCCGGTGCTTCTTGGCGAACAGATAATTATACAGTGCGGTGCGAACGCCCCCGATGTGCAGGGGGCCGGTAGGGCTGGGGGCAAAGCGTACTCTTACAGATTTCATAGGGATATAACCGGTGGATAGGGTTTAGGTTACGGAAGAAAAAGCAATGAAAATGTCATGGTGCTAGCGGCCGTCTTGGTTCACCACTTCGCGAAGCAGGCGGCGGCTAATGACTACCTGTTTGTTAAAATTAAGTAGCGCCACCACGTAGTTGATGGCTCCCACCCCCACCGACAGGGCAGCGTAGTGGTACAAGCGTTCGTAGTGCACCAAGAAGTAAGCAAAACCCAGCGTAACGACCCACCAGAACACCAAAAAGGCGGCGGTCATGGTAAACAGTTGGTACCGAACAAAGAGCAAACACCCCTGCGAGGTAGGTTCTATAGTTCCTGAAATAAGGGGCAAAAAGTTGTTAGGTCGGGTTATCTTTTGCGACAAACGGAAGGATTCGCTATCTACCTGCCCGTTGAACACAAAGGTGGATCGAGCAGGTGACGCTGCGTCGCGGCGCGTACCGGCGTTGGTAGTAGCCCGCAGACGGCGCACCACCTCCGCCGCCGACAGCGACGATACGAGGGTTTCTTGCGCGCTAGGCCAACCTCGCATGCACTAAACCGTAGCGATACAAGAAATTTCAACGTTCACGTCTTTGGGCAACCGGCTTACCTCCACGGTTTCGCGAGCCGGAGGATTCTCGGCAAAGTATTGCCCGTAGGCCTCGTTGATGGCCGAAAATTGCCCCATATCACGAATAAAAATCGTGCACTTGGCCACCTGGGCGAAACTGCTTCCGGCCGCCTGCAGAATAGCCTCCAGGTTTTTCATCACCCGGTGCGTTTCTTCGGTGATATTGGATTGGATTAGCTCACCGGAGCTGGGGTCCAGCGGGATTTGGCCGGATACGTAGAGCGTACTGCCCACCTGCACGGCTTGACTATACGGGCCAATGGGGGCGGGGGCATCAGCCGATTGGATAATCTTTTTTGGCATCGGAAGCGAGATTGTTGTAGGTTTTACCAAGACAAAGGTACGGATTTTTGGTTCTCACCGTACCGGTAGTCGCCTTCAACCCCCGTACTTATGAAAATATTATCCGCTGAGCAAACCCGGCAGGCCGACGCCGCTACCCTACGGCAAGAGAAAATCGCTTCGCTCGAGCTAATGGAGCGGGCCTCGCTGGAGTTTGTTTACTGTTTTATCGAAGCGTTTCCTACCAAGCAACGCCCGGTGTACGTGTTCTGCGGCCCTGGCAACAACGGAGGCGACGGACTCGCCATCGCCCGACTGCTTGCCGACCGGCTGTATCAGGTGCAGGTGTGGACGGTAGGAAGTGAGGATGCCGTTTCGCCCGACCACGCGGCCAACCGCCAGCGGTGGCAAGCCGAACCGCTGGTAGCCACGATCACCACGGCAGACGATCTACCGGCCTTGCCCCAGCAAGCGGTGGTGATCGACGCTCTGTTTGGTTCGGGGTTGTCGCGACCGGTTGAGGGAGTATTCGCCGACGTGATTGCCACCATCAACGCCTCCGCCGCCACCGTGGTGGCCATCGATATGCCCTCGGGACTGTTCGCTGACCGGTTTACCGACCCCGCCACCGCCGTAGTGCAGGCTACGCATACGTTTACCTTCCAGTATCCGAAGCTAGCGTTTATGCTGCCGCAAAACCAAGGGTACGTAGGGCACTGGCAAGCGCTGGATATCGGTTTGGACGCCGATTTTATAGCGCAGACGCCTACTGATTACTACTACACCGACGGGGCCGCCCTGGTTGGCGTACGGAAGCCCCGGGCGAAGCAGTCGCACAAGGGAAACTTCGGGAAAGCCCTGCTGATTGCCGGAAGCTACGGGAAGATGGGGGCCGCCGTGCTGAGCGCGCGCGCCTGCAAGCGAGGTGGCGTAGGGTTGCTCACCGTGCACATCCCGAAGTGCGGATACGACATCCTGCAGACCGCCGTCCCGGAGGCTATGGTAACCGTTGGTGCGCACGAGCACCACTTCAGTGGTTTGGAGGGCGAGCCGTTGGATGGATACGACACGATTGGCGTGGGACCGGGCCTGGGCACCGCCCCGGAAACCAAATCGGCCCTGCACGGCCTGCTGCTGGCGGCGAGCGAACGCAGTCAGTCGCTGGTGATCGATGCCGACGCACTTAATATCTGTGGTGCCCACCGTGCGCTGCTGCACGATCTGCCAGAGCGTACGATCCTCACGCCACACCCCAAAGAGTTTGAACGGCTCACCGAACCCGCTCGCAACGATTTTCATCGCCTGGAGCTTCTTCGGGAGTTCTGCCGTACCTATCAGGTGTACGTGGTCCTCAAGGGCGGTCCCACGGCGGTGGGGGCCCCTAACGGCCAGGTATCTTTTAACAGTAGCGGCAATCCGGGAATGGCCACCGGCGGTAGCGGCGACGTGCTCACGGGCTTGATCACCGCTTTGTTAGCCCAACAATACCATCCCTGGGATGCTGCCCGGTTGGGAGTGTACCTTCATGGGGTGGCGGGCGACTTGGCTGCCGAAGAACTAGGGTTCGAAGCACTAACCGCCTCTGACCTGATCGCGTTCTTTGGAAAAGCATTTCAGCAACTTGAATACTAGAGACACATTATGGACGAATATTGCTCGCTCGCGACCGTTTCGGAAGGGTTGTACCGCGAAAAGGGAAGTAAATTTCTTGCTTTTGCGTTTCCGGTTACCAGCGAAGCAGAGGTGGAAGAACGACTCGCGCAGCTCCGCCATCAGCATGCGGGAGCCCGCCACCACTGTTATGCATTTGTGCTTAAGTCTCACGAAGGAGAGGAATAAGTAGCCACCCAGAATCAAATTAACATCTCAGATTGCTTTTGGAAGCAGGGACTGCCGCGGTGAAGTCAATCTCAAACTCAGGCTCTTGAAAATGTGTCAGGATGTAATTGATTTGCTCATGCAG
>JBASAY010000210.1:0-21135 GCA_049650865.1 Tunicatimonas sp. | reverse complement strand
CTGATCAGACATAAAAAGAGCCGACCGTATCGATCAGCTCTTTCGTTGTGCCAGGAGCGGGAATCGAACCCGCACGGCCTTTCGGCCACAAGATTTTCGTACCAACTACCGCTTTTGCGGCCAGCATCAGACTGTTTGTGGTCTGGACTTTCTCTTCACCTTATTCTTAGCGAACGTAGGTGCTTCCCGTCAAGTCTCTACACCTTCTTCGGACTGTTCCGAAGCTTGGCTCGGGATTACCATTTCTGCACTCGGACAGAAAAAAGGCTTCCCCGAATTTGAGAAGTTCTACTCCAAAAGTTTCCCTCTGGGCACTCAAATTTCATTTATTCTTTGCTCTATAGTTGATCGTTTGACTGTGACAGTTAGGGCATAGCATCATCAAATTGTCAATGAAATGATTGGTACGATTACCATCTATATGGTGTAATTCTACGTTAATACTCTTTCCATTCCATTCTATAATTCCACATCGTTCACATTGGTTTTTCTTAATCCCTTTTGCCAACAGCCTTTGCTTTAACTTGTATGTCTGGTAATAAGGATGAAGATTACTCTCAATAATTTCCTCTAATGGTATCCAAGGTTTACTCTTACTGATACCGACACCAGCTTGGTTAGGAGCATAGCATCCTAGCTCGCAAGCGCGCTTTTTGAAAGAATTGAAATGCAAACCAAGTTTAGATGCAGCTTCTGCCATAGAATTAGCTGATTTGCAAATTTCAACAAAATGCTCGTCAGCGATTCTATTTTTGATACGCCACGTCATAACTTTGCTTTAGATTTCACAATCTAAAATTAAGTATATCGACCCACTATGTCAAAGAACAAACACGTCTAAGTCTTGCGTGTCTACCAGTTCCACCATCCCGGCTTCTAAAACAAGCAAAGCGACCGGGGGCCGCTTTGCTCTGAGCGAAAGACGGGGTTCGAACCCGCGACCTCGACCTTGGCAAGGTCGCGCTCTACCAGCTGAGCTACTTTCGCGTTCCTAAAATTTAGGATTACAAAGTTAAGGATGCCCCACTAAAATTCAAGGATCGCACCCAAAAAATTTCTTCTTTAGGGCCGATCCCTCTCCCATCAGAAATTAGCTACTTTTGCTCAGCCATCGCCCCCAACCATCTTAATTATTCATTACCTCATTCCTAATTTCTCATTAATCATGATCCTCTCCGGCAAATCTATTCATGAGCAACTCGGCAAAAATATCCGCATCGATCCCTTCCGGGCCGAACAGCTTAACCCCAACAGCTACAACCTGCGGCTGCACCACGAACTGCTGGTCTACGACCAACCAACCCTCGACATGAAGCGGGAGAACACCGCCCACTCCGTTATCATTCCGGAAGAGGGACTACTGATGGAAAAAGACAAACTCTACCTGGGTCGCACGGTAGAGCATACCGAAACGCACAGCTACGTGCCCATGCTCGAGGGGCGATCGTCGGTAGGGCGGCTGGGCCTGTTCGTGCACATTACCGCGGGTTTCGGCGACGTGGGCTTCGCGGGCTTCTGGACGCTGGAGATGTTCTGCGTGCAACCCGTCCGTATCTACGCCGGAGTAGAAATCTGCCAAATATTCTACCACAGCATCGAGGGGGATTACGGAACTTACAAAAGCGGGAAGTACCAAAACAACCAGGGGGTGCAGCCCAGTTTGCTGTTTAAAGATTTCGAGTAAACTTTTAGTCATTCGGGTAGGCAACTGATGAACGAATTATCTACCTTGACTAGAAACCACTAAAATTTTTTAACGATGAACCTACACGACGCCCTAGCCAGAGTGCACCGCAAGCGCGAGAACGTTATCGCCCGCGTTCCTGCCGACCCCTCGGAAGTAAGCCCCGAACTAAAACCCGCCTACGCCCTGCTGCGCGAACGTGGCGAGCAGGAAGAACGTCTCATCACCCAACTGGGTATGGAACGCGCCCTTCCCCAGATTAACGATCCGCGGCGACACCGCTGGCTCGCCCGACACTACGACGGCGAGGTGTATCACGCCCACGACGTGCGGCAGGTGTGCGTGCACTACCGCATGCGCATGCTGCCCAGTCACCGCTACCATGGTCCCATCGACCCGGAGTTCGGGGCTAAGCTAAACCGGTTCCGGCGCGAACATCAACTCACCGACGAGGACCTAGAACACGATTTCTTTGTGGTAGCCCCAGCCGAAACCTTTGATCTTGAAAAGCGGCAGCGCCCCCTGGTAGACCCGCTGCTGCTATACCGCGTCGATGCGCAGCACTACAAACTGGTGCACCAGTGGGGCGGCGACCTGCATCCTCTGCGCTTCGTGCAGGCGTGGCGGCACCGCAGCCTTACTAATATGACGGTTTACTGGACCTTAGTTACCTTTGTGCTCACGCTGGGGCTGTTCGGCACGCTGGCCGAATCGGTGACCAACGCCCTGACGATCTCGACAGTATTTACGTTTCTGGTAGGCTGGGGCTACTACTCTACCCTGCGCGACGACTACGACGAACAGCGCCACCGCTTCAGTATCTACAACTGGAACCAGGACTGGACGTTCTAAACGGAGTTGTGCCGAAATCGACAGTAGGGCAGGAGAGATCTTGCCCTTTCTCATTTCTTGACTTCCTATTTACTCTTCGCTGTAACGCTTCGGCGGTTCTTCTCCGAACCGATCTTCAATTTCCAAAGATATCCAGCGTTCCGCTTTATCCAAGCTTTCCTCGAGCGAACCAGACTCTTCATCCTCCCAGCACATGCCCCCGATGTCCAATACTCGCAGCATTGAATAATTAAATTCGTCGTTTCCTATTTCAATCCATCCGTGGTTGTTGATCCACCAAGCAAGGTTAGGATAGTGTTTGGTAAACATAGGTTTATGATTGGTTTCTATAGTTAGTAGACGAAAGATAGCCCCTACTGGTTGAAAATATGTCTGATAGCAGCCGACGAGTAAGACCTTACAAAACCCAACCCGCGAAACTTCCCGTCCCCGGGCTAGGTTGTAATAAAAAATTCAGAATTCAACCCATGCCGATCAACTTTCACCGCGTGCCCACCGCCTGCTTTGTGCTGGAAGAGGCGAAGCTGCGCCGCAACCTGGAAACGCTGCGCTACGTGCAGGAGCAGTCCGGCGCTCAGATCATCCTGGCGCTGAAGGGCTTCGCCATGTTCAGTACCTTTAACCTGATCCGGCAGTACCTGCCCGGCACCACCGCTTCTTCGCTCTACGAAGCGCGCCTGGGCTACGAGGAGTTCGGCAATGAGGTGCACGCCTACGCGCCCGCCTACTTCGAGAGCGAGTTTGACGAGCTGATGCGCTACTGCAACCACATCACCTTTAACTCGCCTGCTCAGTGGGAGCGCTTTCGCCAGCGGGTGCAGCAGAACGATAAGAAAATTTCCTGCGCCATTCGCATTAACCCCGAGTATTCGGAGGTGGAAACTGACCTGTATAACCCCTGCGCCATCGGCACGCGCCTGGGCGTAACGGCCGACCAGATCGGCGACCGACTGCCCGAGGGCATCGAGGGCCTGCACTTCCATACGCTGTGCGAGAGCGACTCGCATGCTCTGGAACGCACGCTTCGGGTGGTAGAAGACCGCTTCGGTCACTTGTTGCCCCAGGCTAAATGGCTTAACCTGGGCGGGGGCCACCTGATGACGCGCGCTGGGTACGACCTGGAGCACACCATTCGGTTAATTAAAGGGCTACGCGAGAAGTACAACCTGGAAATCACCCTGGAACCCGGTTCGGCGGTGGCTTGGGAAACGGGCTACCTCACCAGCACGGTAGAAGACATTATTGACAGCCGAGGCATCCGGGCGGTGGTACTCGACGTAAGTGTGTCAGCGCACATGCCCGACTGCGTAGAGATGCCCTATAAACCAGTGGTGCTGGGGGGGCGCGACGCCGAGCCGGGCGAACCGGCCTACCGCCTGGGCGGACTCACCTGCCTGGCCGGCGACTACGTAGGAGACTATGCCTTTGAGCGTTCGCTAGAAGTAGGCGACCGGGTGGTGTTTAACGATATGATGCACTACACCATGGTGAAGACCACCTTTTTTAACGGGGTGCGGCACCCCTCGATCGGCATCTGGCACGAGGATAACACCTTTGAGCTGGTGCGGGAGTTTGGCTACGAAGACTACCGAAATAAGCTGTCGTAGCTACCGCAGGTCCACCACCTCTACGCCTTTGTGCGCCCGCTTGTTGAAGGTGAATAGCGCATCGTCTACCGGGGCTTCGGGATTGAAGTTGTTGATGTCGTAGGTGTAGCGGGTGCCGTTCTTCTCAAAAATCTTCCAGCGCTTTAGCACCTTGTCGTCCTGGCTGATGTGCAGGCGAATTTTGAAGAACTGGTTGTCGTTGTTCTCGGGGATCAAATCCACCACCTGATAGGCTTTGCCGTCGATGGTTTCGTCTTCTACGTACACGTACTTGAATCCGCGCTGGTAAGCGTTATAAATCTGGGTAGGGGAGATGTCGCCTTCTTCGGGGTCGTAGTTGTCGATGTTTACCTCGTTGGCTTCTTCCAAATAGGTCCATTGGGTAGTGCCGTCGTTAATTACTTCCTGCCCGCCCATGTTCAGGCGAAACTTATCGCCCTTCACGGCAATTTGCCCCTCAAAAGTATCCGGCTGGGGCTGATCGGGAATTTCCATGCTGTACGAAAAATCCGCCTCGTAGGCCCCAATGGCCTGATAATGCTCACTCATGGCGTCCAGAATCTGACGCGCCTGCTTGTCGTACTCTCCCTGAGCCAGGGCTGCCGAAAGGCTAAGGAATCCGGCCAGTATGGCCGATAAAATATGTTTCATGATTAAAAAAATTACGTAGGTATTGTCTAATCCATATCATTCAACAATTGTTCCAAACTGTACTCATCGTTGATCAGCACCTCGCGGGCTTTGCTGCCTTCGAACGGCCCCACGATGCCCGCTGCCTCCAGTTGGTCGATCAGCCGACCGGCCCGGTTGTAGCCTAACTTCAGCTTGCGCTGGATCAGCGAAGTGCTCCCCTGCTGGTGGCGCACTAGCAAGCGGGCGGCATCGTCGAACAGGGCGTCGCGGTTCTTCAAATCCACCTCCAGGATATCATTATCTTCGTCGCCCACGAACTCGGGCAGCAGGTAAGCCGACTCGTAGCCCCGCTGCGAGCCAATAAACTCGCAAATGTTATCTACCTCATGGGTGTCGATGTAGGGGCACTGCAGGCGAAAGATGTCTGAGTTCACCGACAGCAGCATATCACCCATGCCCACCAACTGCTCGGCCCCGCCCGTGTCGAGAATGGTGCGGGAGTCTACCTTGGAGGTAACCCGGAACGACAGCCGCACCGGGAAGTTGGCCTTGATGATGCCCGTGATCACGTTGACTGACGGCCGCTGGGTGGCTACCACCAGATGAATGCCGATGGCCCGGGCCAGCTGCGCCAGCCGCGCGATGGGCGTTTCCACTTCCTTGCCCGCCGTCATCATCAGGTCGGCCAGCTCGTCGATAATTAGCACGATGTAGGGCAAGAAGCGGTGCCCCTCGTTGGGGTTCAGCTTGCGACGCACAAACTTCTGATTGTACTCTTTGATGTTACGACAGCTGGCATCCTTGAGCAGGTCGTAGCGGTTGTCCATCTCGATGCACAGCGAGTTGAGCGTGTAGATCACCTTCTTGGTTTCGGTGATGATGGCTTCCTCACTGTTGGGAATCTTGGCCAGAAAGTGCCGCTCGATCTTGTTGAACAGCGACAGCTCCACCTTTTTGGGGTCTACCAGCACGAACTTGAGGTGCGAGGGGTGCCGCTTGTAAATCAGCGAGGTGATGAGCACGTTGAGTCCGACGGACTTGCCCTGCCCGGTAGCTCCGGCGATGAGGAGGTGGGGCATTTTGGCCAGATCGGCGATGAATAGTTCGTTCGATACCGTTTTGCCCAGGATGATGGGCAGCTCCTGCTTGGTACGCGTAAACTTTTCGGTGAGCACCACCGAGTGCATGCTTACCACCTCGCGGTTTTTGTTGGGCACCTCGATGCCAATGGTTCCCTTGCCCGGTATCGGGGCGATGATGCGGATGCCCAGCGCCGACAGACTCAGGGCAATATCGTCTTCCAGGTTCTTGATCTTAGAGATTTTAACCCCGGCCTCGGGCACAATTTCGTAGAGCGTTACGGTGGGGCCGATGGTGGCCTTGATCGACGAGATGCCGATCTTGAAGTTGATCAGCGTTTCAACAATGCGGTCTTTGTTCGCTTCCAGTTCGTGAGGATCAACCTCTACCTGCCCCGACTGCCCCGCATCCAGCAGCCCCTGCGCCGGATAGCGGTACGACGATAGGTCCAGCGTAGGATCGTAGTGCTCGATATCGGTGCCGGATTCTTCCTCGGCCCCGGGTTCTTCGATTTCGAGCGACAGCTGTTCGGCCGGGGGGGGCGGGGCCACGTCGAGCGGAATATGGCTGGCCGCAGTCTTGGGGGGGGCGGGTTCGGGCGGGGGGATAATTTCCACTCCCGCTTCCTCCTGGTCGAAGGGGGAACTCGGCTCGGGGGTGGTGTCCACCTCCTCCATCAGTTCGGCAAACGACGCTTCGCTAGGGGGCGGATCCGCTGCCGCAGGAGCAGTGGCGGGGGGGGCGGTAAAGTTGAACCAGTGCGCAATGTCGAAGAAAAAGACCAGAAACACCGCCAGGGCCAGCAGCAGCAGCAGAAAAGTGCCCCAGCCGATCAGGCTACTGCTCAGCACCGCCATCTCGTAGCCCAGTCCTCCGCCCAAGAAGCCCCACTCGGCAACCGCCGCTTGCCGGTACACCGCGTAGCCCAGCAGCAGACTTGTCCACACCAGGAAGAAAGCCACCCACTGAAAGGCGCGGTGGGGAGAGACCATCCGCTGCCGAAACACAATGCGGGTGCCCCACACCAATAGCAGGGGGGGGATGAGAAACGAGGCCACCCCGAACCAGCGAAAGATAAACAAGTAGGCGGCGGTGGCCCCTACCAAGCCCAACCAGTTCTTGATCTCCAGTCCGGCCGACTTCACATCACTGGTCAGTACCGACGCCACCACGCTTTGGTCGGCCAACCCGTTAAACAGAAACGAAACGAAGGCGATGAGCAGGTACAGGGCTGCCACGATCAGGAAGAAACCTACGGCCAGGTGCAGCCGCCGGTCTTTCAGGGGGTTCTTCCACGGGCGGGGCTTACGCCGCGGGGCAGAGGGCTTCTTTTTAAACTGGTTGCTCTTCTTGGTTTTTTGCGCCATGGTGCTGGTATAAGCCCGATCTGATCCCGTAGGTAAAACTAGAAAATATTTGCACAAATAGTATGAAGCGGCGAAAAATCAAAAAATTCGTAACGATGGCTAATTTTTTTTAATGAATTGGTGTTACCGAACCATCACGCTTTTTTACAACTATTAACAACCTTTATCTTTTGATCATGCAACAACCCTACGACACGGTGCTTTGCCGCTCAGAGCACGGATGTTTCGCCGGGTTCCCCCACGGATTAACCTACGCCCTCACGTACCAGAGCATTAGCCTCCATCTTACCGAAGAAGAAGTTGATCAGTTACGGCACCACTTGGATACTCTGCCGGAGCATGATTGGTTTCGGCTGCCCAGCGGCCGGTTTACCCTGCTCTCCATTCCCCGATTGGGGGGGTGCTTCTACCTGGAAGAAGCTGAGGTACACGAAATTATCGGTCTGTTGGGTGAGGCAGCGGTAATGATTAAGGTCCACCAGTGTTTGTTACACCGCCTGCGGTAGCGTGAAAGGTTACGGAGACAGTTACTTTATTCAGTGATGTGATTCTCTGGTAACACAGCGGTAGTGAGTCTTACTAGACGCTAAACCTAGAGTTTTTCTTCCTCCCGACTACTCGTTAGCACCCCGTCTTCGGCGAACGGCAGCCGTGAACTACCTGTTAGCGTTCTGCCGCTGACGTTTCCTTACGTCGAACCACATTTTAGTGCCCTGTCTCCGTTAAACGGTAGCCACCAACCACTTTTTGGTTAACAAACGCGCCCGTTTAGCGGTGCCAGCTTAGATTGTAGGGGACAAACGGCCCGGTGGTATCAAGAGAGACAACGGTTAGGGTGCATTTGTCTCAGTTCTACTGGATACAGGGCATGAAAAAGGGACAGTACCGGTAGGTAATGTCCCTCAGTAGATGCAGTCGGCGGTGGTTTACTCCGCTGCTACGGCCTCTTTTTCGTCGTGCAGGAAGCCGACGGCCAGCGAGTCTTCGCCTAAGAAGTGCTCGGCGTGGTGCGCCCGGTCTTCGGTGCTAACCAGCAGTCCTTCCAGTAACGACTTCGTCGCGTAGTCTCCCAATTCGTTGGCCCGTTTGATCGTTTTTCGCAATTCAATGGCGATGGTTTTTTCCGCTTCCATATCGTGCTCCAGGCTCTCGCGGATGCGGTACACTCCCTCTTCCTCGTGCTCGATATAAGCCAGCTTGGCCACGTTGGCCGGGTGGCAGGTAGGAGCCACGCCCATCACGGTGAGTCGCTCGGCGATCGCGTCGTAACCTGTATGAATCTCGTTGTAGTTGTCCTCAAAGAAGAGGTGCAGGTCGCGAAACTGCGGCCCTTCCACCATCCAGTGGTGCTTGTGATACTGATGATACAGGGTGACAAATGAGGCGAGGTGCTTATCCAGGTGCTTGGCCATCTCCAGCGCGGTTTCCTTCTCTAAACCAACCGGGTTGCCTTCGTATTCTTTTTGCTTTCTTAACTTATCCATAGTAAAAATATGTTTGCTGTTCTTAAAAATTTCTTACTTCCAGAACTACTCACACCGCATAAGGTTTATGGGAGTTGAGAATTACGAATGAGTGAATTAATAATTAGGAATGAATTAAGAATGGGCAGGCGCCGGAAGAATTCCTAGTACGTTCTACTCATGAGAATTAAGAATTAGGAATGAATGAATTAAGAATGGTTGAAAGCTCAAGAAATTCCTAGTATGTTTTGCTCATTTGTAATTCCTTATTTTCAAATTCTTAATTTCTAATTATCCTGAAATTTATTATGTCGCATCGTCAACTTGCAATCATTCTCGGCAACCAGCTTTTTCCGAGCCACCAAACGCTTCAGCCCAGTAATGCTACCCTGTTTTTTATGGCTGAAGACGTGGGGCTGTGCACGCATTTCAAGTACCACAAGCACAAGCTGATGCTGTTTTTGTCGGCCATGCGCTCGCACGCTGATGAGATCGAGAAAGAGTACGCCCTCAAGTACTGGCACCTAACGGCCGACAACCAAGCGCTTTCGTACGAGGATAAACTGGCGCAGACGCTTGAGGAGCACTCTGATATTGAGGAGATCACCACCTACGTGATTGAAGATAAGTTTTTTGCCGAGCGGATGCACGCTTTCTGCCAGAAGAAAGGGCTGAAAGTTACCATTGCTGATTCGCCCCTGTTTCTTAACACTGTGGCTGATTTTCAGGAGTACCTAGACCGCAGCAAGCGGCCCTTTATGCAGTACTTCTACACGGAGCAGCGCAAGAAGCGAAATATACTCATCAACGAGCACCAGGAGCCGGTCGGGGGGAAGTGGTCGCTGGATGCTGAGAACCGTAAGAAGCTTCCGAAGGGCATCCGCATTCCCGACCTGGCGCAGAGCGAAGCCACCGAGCATACCCAAACCGTGGCGGTGCTGGTAGACGAACTCTTCGCCGACCACCCGGGCGACACCGCTGACTTCTGGCTGGCCACTACCCGCCGACAGGCCCTGTACCGGGTGCAGGACTTTCTGAAGAACCGCTTCGAGGACTTTGGCCCCTACGAAGATGCCATCGACCGTAACCGTAACTTCCTGTTTCACTCGGTGCTGTCGCCCTACATCAACCTAGGGCTGATTACTCCCGAGGAGGTGGTGGATAAAGCCCTGGAGTACGCCGCCGAACACGATACACACTTCCCCAGCGTGGAGGGCTACGTGCGGCAGGTGATCGGCTGGCGCGAGTTTATGCGCGGCATGTACCATACGCACGACCTAAAGGGCAACTTCTTCGGGCACCAGCGCCAACTCAACGACCATTGGTACGCGGGCACCACCGGCGTGCCGCCCTTGGACGATAGCATCCGGCGGGTGGTGCGGCACGGCTACACCCATCACATCGAACGACTGATGGTGCTGGGCAACATCATGCTGCTCGCCGAGGTGCACCCCGACGCGGTGTACCAGTGGTTTATGGAGATGTTTGTGGACTCGTCGGACTGGGTGATGGTGCCCAACGTGTACGGCATGAGTCAGTTTGCCGACGGCGGCACCTTTGCCACCAAGCCCTACATCGGCGGGGCCAACTACATTGCCAAGATGAGCAACTACTCCAAGTCGGGCGACTGGGCTGATGAGATAGACGGACTGTACTGGAGGTTTATTGACAGCCACCGGAAGGTGTTCGCCGCCAACCAGCGGATGAGTATGATGCTCGGCACGCTGGAGCGTATGGATGGGGATCGGAAGGAGCGACTATTTCGGGCAGCGGAAGGGTTTCTGGAGCGAAATACGAAGCAGACAAGTAATAAGGACTAAGCAAATAGGTCAGCGTGCGATCCCAAACGGATAAGTCTGATTTCTTGTGGTGATTCAATCTGTATCCAGATGATAAGTAGATCAGGCTTAACGTGGCATTCCCAATTGTTCTTATAGTTTCCCTTCAGACGGTGGGGCCTCATCGTATCTGGGATACCATCTATACCAAGCTGTTGCAGTATTTCTAGCACATCAAAGGTCTTCTCAAGGTCTTCTCTATTTTGTTTCGAAATCCTCTTTAAATCTTTACGAAATTGGGTAGTCTCAACCAGCTCATACATCTGAGAGAAGCGATTTTTTATAGGCGTTCAGATCATCTATTTTGGTAAGATCAGCGTTATGCTCAGCTTCGTGAATGGCCTGCTGGGTATCGTGATTCGGAACCTCGCTAATTGTTTGCCGGAGCAAATCCTCTACGTAATCATTTAGGCTTCGCTCCTCGGCGGCGGCCTTTTGCGTCAGTTGCTCTAGCAACTTTTCGTCCAGATGAAGAGATGTTTGTATTCTCATAACACAACTTTTTTTCAATATATCAATCGGCTTGTGCTTATGCAAGTGGATAATCTTTAAACCGAGAAACTAATTTCTGGGGAGTAACTGATGTTGACACCGCCGGGTGTTTGCCGCCAACCAGCGCGTGCGCATGATGCTGGGCACGCTGGAGCGTATGGATGGGGATCAGAAGGAGCGTTTGTTTTGGGCGGCGGAGGTGTTTTTGGAGCGAAATATACCGAGTGGCTATCCTTGATCCGGCCAAGACACTGAGGTATGAATGAGATAGTGTACCTTGGGGCAAAGAATGAGTAACCACTAATTAGAGGTTTTGATAGGCGTTAAACGATTTGGTCAGCGGGTTTTCGTTGGCCTACTACTTCTTTGTTTCAGTCATTTCGCTACCGCCCAAACCGATAGCCTAACAACGGACCTTCCGGTCTACACCACCCAGCAAATTGTCGGCGACCCACCGGTGGTCGACGGAACGCCCGATGATTCGGTTTGGCAGCAGGTGCCCTGGAGCCAAAACTTTACGCAGTACCAGCCCAGCGATACGGCCGCCGCCACGCAGCGGAGTAAATTCAAGATACTCTACGACAAACGCTTTCTCTACATCGCCTGGCGATGCTACGACAACACCGCCGACGGTCCCGAGGTGCGACTCGGACGGCGTGATGACTTTCCGGGCGACTGGATCGAAATCAACTTCGATAGCTTCAACGACAAGCGCACCGGATTTTCGTTCACCACCTCGGCTTCCGGGGTTAAAAACGATGAGTTTATCAGCAAAGATGGCAACGATTGGGACGGCAGTTGGAATCCCACCTGGCTGACTAAGTCGCGGGTTGATTCGTTGGGCTACACAGTAGAGAGCAAGATTCCCTTTTCGCAGCTTCGGTTTGGCAAGGCAGAGGAGCAGATTTGGGGGCTACAGAGCACCCGCATGCTTTTTCGTAACGATGAGCGCGATACCTGGGCGCCGCTTCGGCAGTCGCAGCAGGGTTGGGTAAGTCGCTTCGGTAAGCTGCGCGGCATCAAGGGGGTTACCCCCCGCAAGCCACTGGAGGTGCAACCCTACGTACTCGGCCAGTTGAATGCGGGTGGCGAGTATGACGCCGAAAATCCGTTTGCTTCTCGGGTAGAAAACCGCTTCACGGCTGGACTCGACGGGCGCATCGGCATTACCAACGACATTGCGGTCGACTTTACAATCAACCCCGACTTTGGGCAGGTTGAGGCCGATCCGGGGGCGATCAACCTCGAGGGCTTCCAGATTTTCTTTAGTGAACGCCGTCCCTTCTTCGTTGAGAACCAGAACATATTCAGTTACAATCTGACCGAAGCCGAAGCAGGCGGAGCCTACAACGCTGATCTGGTGTTCTACTCGCGCCGAATCGGGAGCTCGCCCAGCCGCATCGTCGACGAAGATTCTGACGCTAGCTTCTACGTGGACCAACCGGAGAATACGACGATTATTGGAGCCAGTAAAGTAAGTGGCAAAACCCAAAGCGGACTCTCTATTGGCCTGCTCAACAGTGTGACGCAGCGGGAGTACGCCCGCATCGATAGCGCCGGAACCCGCCTGCGGCAGGTAGTAGAACCGCTTACCAGTTACTCGGTGGCGCGGGTGCAACAAGACCTAAACGAACGAAATACCACCGTGGGGGTGATTGCCACGGCGGTAAACCGTCAGCTTAACGCGGGCACTGAAGACCTTTCGTTTCTGCACCGCTCGGCCTACTCGGGCGGGCTCGACGTGCTACACCGCTGGAACAACCGAGCCTGGTACGTGAGTGCCAATGCGGTGCTCAGCCAAGTAGCTGGTACGCCGGAGGCCATTACGCGCACCCAAACCGCCTTTGAGCGGCTTTTTCAACGGCCCGATGCGGATCATCTGTCGGTCGACAGTAGCCGCACCAGCTTGGCGGGGCACGGCGGCACCGTACGGATTGGAAAAGCGGATGGAAAGTGGATCTTCGAAACCGGACTCACCTGGCGGTCGCCCGGACTAGAACTCAATGACATCGGGTTTTTGCAAAACAGCGAGCAGATCAGCTACTTCGGCTGGGCGCAACGGCGCTGGCTTCAGCCGTTTGGTATCTTCCGGTGGCTACGGTGGAACCACAACATCTACCTGAACTGGGATTGGTCGGGGCGGGCCCTGGGGCGCTCTTATAACACCAACGCGCACACGCAGTTTAAAAACTTCTGGTCGATTAGCACAGGCATCACCGCCGAGCAGCAAGACATTTCTACAACGACGCTACGGGGCGGGCCCGCCCTGCGCCGGCCGGCTGGCTTCGGAGGTTTCATTCAGATAGGCTCCAACAGTACCAAAAAGCTTCAGGTGTTCCCCTTCTTTCGGGGCGGTCGGTCGTACGACGGGACGGTCGCCTCGGCTTTCTGGGGGGTGTACACCAACTGGCAGATTATTCCCGCCCTCTCGATCTCGCTCACTCCGGAGCTGGAGCGTAGCCGTCGCCTTGATCAGTACGTCGACCAGATTAAGCAGGGTGCCGAGGTGGTGTACCTCAATAGCCGGATCGACCAGCGCACGTTTAACGTCACCCTGCGGGCAACCTACAGCATCACTCCGAACCTAACCATCCAGTACTACGGTCAGCCCTTTGTGGCGAAGGGACAGTACGGCAGTTTCAATCGGGTGAGTAGCGACCCTACCGCCCGAAACTTCGACGACCGCTTTGTGGTGTTTGCTTCTGACCAAATCGCGCGTTACGGTGATGAGTTTTCGGTAGACGAAGACCGCGACGGTACGGCTGACTATCGGTTCAACGACCCTGACTTTAATTTTATCCAGTTCCGCTCTAACATGGTCGCTCGCTGGGAGTATCTGCCCAATTCGGAGATATTCTTGGTATGGTCGCAGGGTATCACCACCACCGGCGATCCTACCCAAGACGTGCTGACTTCCCTGTCGGACAACCTGCTGGGCGGTGAGATCAGGAACACCTTCCTGATCAAAGCGACGCATCGGTGGGTGCGATAAATCAGAAGTAGTCCGTTTGTGCCAGTTAGCGTAGTACTCCTTGCGATCAAGAAGCCGTTACGAACCGCGTTGGCCCCTGCTGTGATCACCAAACTTGCCAGCTGTACCAACTATCCGATAAGTTCGAGTCCGTAGCGATAGATACTTCACACCTCCTGTGCTACGGTTCACTCCGTTCATCTAACGGTTCACACCACTTTAGTGAAAGTATCCGGCTTCTGACTAAGACATTGACGGTTTGGCGAGTTAGAGAGACATATTTGAAAATCATACTACACGTAATCTCTTTTAACAATGAAAAAGCCAATTATTAACTTTCACCGCCTGCTTCGCCTTACCGGAGCCTTTAGTCTGGGACTGCTGTTTTTAGCCAGTTGCGGCGACGATGACGACAACGGTGGCGACACACCTGATCCGGCACCTACGCAAAACATCGTAGAAATCGCCCAGGGCGACGACCGATTTGATGACTTAGTAGCAGCCTTAGGCAGTGCCGATTTGGTAAGCACGCTGTCCGGAGCGGGACCCTTTACCGTATTCGCTCCTACCGATGCCGCCTTCGATGCACTGTTGGCCAGTGCCGACGGTATCGAAGAGCTAGAAGATATTAGCCAAGAATCATTGGTCCAAATTCTACAGTACCACGTAGCTAACGGAGCCGTACTATCCACGGATCTGACCGACGGGCAGTCCGTACCTACCCTGCTGAGCGGTGAAAACCTGACCATTGGGGTTAACGGAACCGCCGTTACCGTAAACGGAGCAAACGTGGTGGTGGCTGATATCGAAGCGACCAATGGGGTAATTCACGCCGTTGACCAGGTGCTGGTTCCTGAAGGGTTTGTGATTGTACCGGCCCCTAAAACGATTGCTGAAATTGCTTCTGAAACCGATGCGCTCAGTTCGCTAGTAGCCGCTTTAGGACGGGTACCCAGTCTGCTCGACGCGGCCGGTGACGAGACGGCTACCCTTACCGTATTTGCTCCGACCAACGATGCATTCGCCGCGTTGCTAACGACCCTGGCTACCGCTACGGGAAATACCTTCGCAAGCTTAGACGATGTGCCGGACTACGTACTGGAGCGAGTACTAGAGTACCATATCTTGGGTACCGCCAAAACAGCTGCTGAGCTAACCGCTTCGGAAGAAACGCTAGAAGGTAGCAATATAGCCATCGACGCTTCTGACGGGGTAACCATCAACGAAAGCGCTAACGTAGTGGCTGATCGGGCTGATATTTCGGCCAGCAACGGAGTGGTGCACGTGATTGATGCCGTACTGGTTCCGGAGTTTATTCTAAACAGCTTTGGCACCGTACTAGAACCCGCGATCTTCGATGCGGACGGACGATTCACGACGTTGGTCACTGCCGTTGAAACGGCCGACCTGGCGGGAGCACTGACCGACGATGAGGCGACCCTCACGGTATTTGCGCCTACCAACGATGCGTTTGCGGCTTACATCGAGGCTAGTGCCTTCGCCGATGCTGCTGCACTGCTGGCTTCCGATGGGTTAGGTGATATTCTGCTCTACCACGTACTAGGAAGTACGGTTCCTTCGTCGGAAATTGCGGCGGGAGCCTCTTCGGTGCCTACGCTGTACGATGATGACGACGATAATGATATAGGTGAGGTCGTGTATATCAGTAACAACGGCGATGATGGAATTTTCCTGAACGGTGGTGCTCAGGTAGTCGTTCCTGATTTGGAAGAAGGAAACGGAATTGTTCACGCAATCAATGGGGTACTGGTAGCACCCACAAATTCTATTGCTGAGATTGTGGTAGCCTCTACCACCGCAGACACCCCTGAATTTACCTTATTGTTGGCAGCCCTTCAGAACGCCGATGATACTGACGGAGACTTAGTAGAACTGCTAAGTGGCAATGCAACCTATACCGTATTTGCCCCTACTGATGCCGCCTTTATTGCCGCGGGCTTCGCGGATGTGGCGGCTATTGAAGCAGCTGACCCCGCTACGCTAAGATCTATCTTACTGTATCACGTGGTGCAAGGAGCCGTATTATCTACTGATTTAGCGAGCGGCGCGGTAACTTCTGCCGGAGGCGGAGACTTCACGGTAAATGTGGCCGACCCGGTGACGATTACCGACCTCAACGCAGATAGTGCGGATGCCACCGTGACCAGCGTGAATATTCTCGCTACCAACGGAGTTGTTCACATCATTAATCAGGTACTACTTCCTGAGTAAGTATCAACTTGGTTTAAGCTAGATTTAAGCAGACGTTCTCCGGGGCGTCTGCTTTTTTATTTTCTAATATCGTAGAAAGCCACTTCAAACTATTAACCGAATCTGGCAACCCTTACGCGAGAACTAAGGCGTGAAAATCCTAAACAGTCGCCGCGCTAGATTGTTGGCTTACCATACGCACCGCTGGTGCGTCTCATCTAACCTTAAAAAAATGTCTGACGAAAAATTATTAACCCTCAAAGACCTGTTCGAGCACAAAGTGAAAGACCTGTATAGCTCACAGGAGCAACTGGAAACTGCTTACCAAAAAATGGCCCAGCACGTGTCGCACGATACGCTAAAGGCTGAGTTTGAAAAGTATCAGCAAGAAACCAAGGAGAACCGCAGTAACATCGAGTCGATTGGTAAGGAGCTAGGCTTCGAGCCTAAGGGCGTGAAGTGCACCGGTACCGAAGGCATCATCAAAGAAGGTAAGGAGCTGATGGAAGCCAAGGCTGACGCCGATGTGGTGGACGCCGGACTGTTATCCAACGCCCAGGTGATTGCCCACTACGAAATCGCCAACTACGGGGCGGCCTACCACTACGCCAAGCGGCTGGGTTACGACCAAGCGGCGGAAATATTTGGCAACGTGATCGAGAAGCAGAAAGATGCGGATGCCAAATTAGCCCAGATGGCCAAGGATTCAATCAATGCTGACGCCGAGTAGCCGCCAATCAGCCCCAAATTTCTTAAAAAGCGACTGATTCGTAAACATTTGCTCCGTACAGAGCTTTTGTATTTGATTTTTTAACTCTCAAAATTTAATCACTATGTCTTTATTTTCAAAGTCAAAGCATAAGGAAGGCAAGGTCGCCAGCATGATCGAGGAGCAGACCGCCAAGATTCCTTCTGACGTATTCTTATGGGCTGCTTTAGGCTCCATGGCCATTTCGCTTACTTACAAACTCACCGACGGTGAAAACGACAAAGCGCTGTTCGTGGGTCAGTGGGCCGCCCCCTTCATGCTACTGGGTATTTACAATAAACTCGTAAAGCAAGAGGGCCACGACTGATTGGTATCTACCAAAGCCTTTCAATGCAACCCCCACTGCGCCTAATAAACGTAGTGGGGGTTTAGTCTTTTGAGGGGGGGAGTACCTACCGAACCGCGCCCGCGCTGCGTAGATGATTCATGAGATCGGTGGCATTCGCCGCAGTTGCGTAGGCTCCTGCTGCCCGCAGCGCATCGCCGTGGCCCTCGGTGATATGACTGGCCGCTAAAAAACCGACCACTGCCATCCCCGCCCGGTGGGCCGCCGTTACCCCACTCGCACTGTCTTCCACTACCAAACAAGCCGCTGGTTCCACTTCTAAGCGCTGCGCAGCAAGTAGGTATAAGTCTGGCGCGGGCTTAGGCCGATCTACTAAGTCAACCGCAAACACATTGTCACCGAAAAGGTCGGAGAGCCCCGCTACCTTTAGCGAGGCAACCACCCGGACCAGGCGGCTGTTCGACACCACCGCCCGGGGCGGCGTTACCGCTGCCACCACCTCCTTCATGCCCGCAATCGGTTGCAGTTCGTTATCCAGCCGGTGGTCAATTGCTTGCCGCAGCGACTGGTTAAAGTCGTCGGGCAAATCGATGTGATGTTCTTCCTGGATAATCCGTAGGATGTCTTCTTCTACCTTTCCGGCAAATTCCCGTCCGAACGCGGCGGCGGTCATCGTAAACCCGTAGGGCTCGAGCATTTCCAGTACGGTGCGGTTGGCAATCACTTCGCTGTCTACCAGCACTCCGTCACAGTCGAAAATAACGCATCGAGTCGCTTGGGGGGGGCTAGGTTCATGGTTCATAGACTCATTTTTGGGATGAAGAATGCTCTAGCGCGTTCTCAACGATAGAGAGGGCCTGGTCAATAAGCGTATTGCCCCGCCGACGGACTTCGTCGATCTGCGCTACCGTAGGGCTTTCCGCAAGTAGTTGTACCCCTTCGTTCAGGTGGGTTTGCAATGCGCCTAGTTCAAGCAAATCGAGCATCTGCCGAACCCGGTGCGCAGCATCCGCAAAATGCTGCTTGTCCTGGCTCGACAGCGCTTGGCCCAGGGTGGCGCGCAAGGTGCGCAGCTCGGCAAGGGCACCGTTTAAAAATGGACTTATCTCCGCGGGGGCATCGTTGAACAGGGCAGTGAGCTTATCAGAAAGCGGTTTAACGATGTGGTGAGACGCCGCGGCTCGGTCTGGTGACCGCGTAGTCAGGTGGCGAATAATGGTTTGTTGGGCTTTTTCGGGAGCAAAAGGTTTGGTGATCACATCGGTGAATAGCGAAGGGTTGGCCCGCTTGTGCAGTTCTTCCGCTGTATCGGCAGTCAGAGCAATGATGGGGGTGTGCTCATACTTGCCGTGGGGCAAGCTGCGAATGGCTTGGGTAGCTTGATACCCATCCATCACCGGCATGCGCACGTCCATCAAAATCAAGTCATACTGCTTTTGCTTGGCCATCGCCACCGCTTCCTCCCCATTGACCGCTTCGTCGGACTGGATTTGCCACCAGTGGCGCAAAAACTGCTGAAATACCATCCGGTTCACTGCCATATCTTCTACCATAAGTAGCTGAAGGTCAGAGAGGTTTGCCTCGGGCACCAAAGCGGGGGTTGTGCGCTCTGCTGGCATGGCAATAGACACGGGGAGCGTGAAGAAGAACCGCGACCCGACAGCCGGTTCGCTTTCCAGCTCAATGCGACTACCCATCAGCGCGAGCAGGTCGCGGGTGATGGACAACCCTAGGCCAGTGCCGCCGTACTTCCGGGCCGTAGAACTGTCGGCCTGGGTGAAAGCATCGAAGATCGTAGTTAGTTTCTCGGGCGGAATGCCGATACCCGTATCGCGCACCGAAAAGTTGATAGAAAAGCGGTCGCTCACCGGACGGTCGTCGGGCAGCGATACCTCCAGGGTAACGGACCCCTTCCGGGTGAACTTGAGAGCGTTGCTCAGCAGGTTGTGCAGCACCTGCGACAGCTTAAGCGAGTCGAGGCACACCTCCGGGGGCAGGGCTGGGTCAAGATGAAACGCTAACCGGGTATCCTGCTGCTGGGCGTGGGGTTGATGCGCTTTTTGCAGACTGTTGATCAGGTCAGCCAGTCGTACGGAAGTTTCGTCAAGCACTACCCCACCCGCCTGGATCTTGCTAAAATCCAGAACATCGTCTACCAGTCTGCGAAGGTTATCAGCCGAAAACTTCAGCGTCTGTAACTGCTCGGTTTGCGTTGGGTTCAAGCTTTGTTCCAGTAATAGGTTGGCCAAGCCGACCACCGCGTTCAGTGGGGTACGGATTTCGTGACTCATGTGAGACAAGAAATCTTCTTTGGCCCGCCCGGCTTGCTCAGCCGCTTCTTTGGCCTGGAGCAGTGCCTCTTCGGCCAGCTTCCGCTCGGTGATGTCGTACGACACGGCTAGAGCAGCATAGATTTTTCCGGCCTTGTCGTAAAGGGGCACCCCCCGGGACACGTACGTACGGTCACGGGCCTGATGCTCTAACTCGAAGGGTATGCCCGACAGGACTTGCTGATAGAGTGGCGCGTAGGTAGCGGCAGCCTCGGGGCCGAACGCTTCCTCGAGGGTTTTACCCTCCAGATCAGCCGGAAGCATTCCTTCTTCTCGCAGAGCTTGCCCATCGGCCACCCGGTAGCGCAGGTTATGATCCACCTCGAAAGCCGCTCCACCAGGCAGGTGAGCGACCAACGCGCGATAACGCGTTTCGCTTTTGCGCAGGTCATCTATGGTTTGCTTTTGCCTGGTAAAATCCAGACTCATCCCGATCCACCCCTCCACCTGCCCGGCCGCATTTCGGAAGGGAGCGGCACGCATCGCCAACCAGCGCCACGTACCGCTGGCGTGCCGGGTGCGCACCATGGCTTGGGCATTGGTCTGGTTACGAATGCTTTGTAGCCAACTGTCAACTACGCGTTCGCGCTGCTCGGGGTGCAAGGCATTTGCCCAGCCCATGCCCCGGTACTCAGCGAAGGTCTGGCCAGTGAACGACTCCCATGAGGACGCCTCCTCCACCAGCTCACCGGCCGCGTTGGTTATCCAGACCATCTGGGAAGAAGCTTCCACTAAAGCCTGAAATTTGGATTCAACGGTAGGGGGATCCGACAACTCAGTAACGTCGGTAGCCTGATGCACAACAAACGCCACCGACGAATCATCTTTTAGAACCGGGCGGTACTGCAACCTGAACGAGCGGTGATCCACTTGTTTAGCTGGTACATGCAATGTCTGCTCCTGGCCGGTGCTCAAAACTTCTTCTAGGTGCTGAACTAGAGCGGCGAGTCCCCCTACGGGTAGGGTGTGGGTTTGGTGGCAAAATAAGGCGCTGATATCCTGATGAAGTACGGCTGCCCGCCTCACCGCAAGAAGGTGCAGTAGATCGTCGCTTACGGCCACCAGTACCCGATCCGGAGTCACTGCCCAGGCGAGACCTGGTAAGTGGTTCCACAGGGCGGTGAGCGTGTCTGCCGAAGAAGATTGAGAACTCATTAATCGCAAATATATCTAAAGCTGCGTTTTACAAATGGCATTTGCCATTTTAATAGCTGCCCGGCACAGCGGCGGTCGGCTGGCCGTGACGACGGGCCCGGGTCTGGTACCACCCGGAAAATAGAGCAACGGCCAGCAGCGCTTCGGCTACGTCGCCCCCGTAGTACATCCACTGCGCGGCATCCTGAATTTCTGCCAGCGCGTGGTGGGTGCCCCGGGGCCAGCGGTAGGCGTACATTAGCTTACTAAGGTACCCGTGCGTAGCTACGTTAACAAATAACACTCCTAAACGCAGGGCAAAGCTCGAGCGGTGCGGTGCGGGGTCCGGACCGGCGATGGCCCAGGTGAACAGACACCCCGCCGCCAAAAAGTGCAGGTGAACCAGGTGATGCAGCAC
>JBASAY010000209.1:0-26674 GCA_049650865.1 Tunicatimonas sp. | reverse complement strand
TGGGACGCGTCAAAGTGCGATTTCCCTGGCAGGAAGGGGCCGAAACCACCCCCTGGATTCGCATCATCCAGCCCTACGCGGGCAAGGGCGAACGGGGTGGACTACACGGCTTTCACTTTATTCCGGAGATTGGCACCGAGGTGCTGGTGGGCTTCGAGCACAACCAGCCCGTTCGGCCCTTCGTGCTGGGCAACGTGTACCACGGCGAATCCAAACCCGAGCCCTGGGCCAGCCCCAGCAACTCCACCAAGATCATCCGCACCCGCAACGGCAACGAAATCAGGTTGGTGGACTCCGGCGGCAAAGAGAAGATTCATATCTACCACCGCAAAGACGAAGACCACTACAACGAGATTAAGCTGGAGATGGAAGGCGAAGGAACGATCACGATAGAGACGAAGGGGCAACTCAACCTGAATGCCAAGAACATCCGGATGGAAGCTGAGGAGAACATTGTCATGAACGCCCGCGGCAAGGTCCAAATGGCCCATACTCCCGATCCCGGTAGTCCTGACCCAGACGAGTCCAAATCTAGTGTCGTTCAGGTTGGCAAACATGTTTACGTTCAAGCACTAGAACATTTAAGCGCCTGTTCTTTAAATAATGATGTGCTGCTTGAATCTGAAAAGAAAGACGTATTTGTTAAGGCTACGGGTAACATCGAGCTAAACAGCACCCTAGACACCAGCCTCGAAGCACTTAACCTTGACATGAAAGCCAATGTAAGCCTTACGGCCGAAGGACAGGCGGATGCTACTCTTAAGAGTGCCAACACCACCGTATCAGGAGATGCAGCGACCACTGTGAAGGGAGCGATCGTAAGAATTAACTAAGTATGCGACCATTCTACCGACTTCCCCTCCAGTGCGCCCAGCTCACCCGGCCGGGCCGCCACCCGCTACTCGGCCAGGAAGAGGCCATCCGGCAGCATATCCACCTGCTGCTGCGCACCCACTACCACGGCTGCCGCTACGACCCCGCCTACGGCTGCTACGTGTGGGACAAAGACTTCGACAACATCCAGAGCATTCATCGCTGGAAGGATGAACTGGAAGAGCTGGTCCGGCAGACCATCGGCGACTACGAGCGCCGACTGTCGGCGGTGGTATCAGCGGTTACGGTAGACGAGCTGCCGGTGGCTGACCCGAAGACCGGCCAGGTGAACCGCTTCAGCAAGCGCATCACCATCACCATCGAGGGCACCATCACCCAAACCAACCAGCGGATGGTGCACCGCGAGTACATGTTCTTTAGTCCGTTATCCTTAGCCTAACCCCCGCGCCCGTGTCTACCCACTTCAAACCCCGCGAGTTTAAACGAGATAAAATCAAGCAACGGCTGCTCAAGCAAGCCGCCTCGGTGTGGGGCTACGATGAGGCCAGCATGGACGGCTTCGATCCGGTGGTGGACCTGCTGTTCGGGGCCTGCGCCGTAGAGTTCGAGCGCACCGCCCAGGCCTTTCAGCACTCCCACCCCCGCACCATCCGGCAGTTGTCGCAGCTGCTGCTGCCCGAGGTGGCGGTTGCCCCTACCCCCGCCCACACCCTGCTGCACGCCCGCCCCACCGCGAATGCGCACCAACTCAGCGTGACTGACACCTTTACAGTGGCCCAGGAGGTGATAACGACCAACCCGCCCCAGGCCACCAAAAGAAACCTAAGGTTCTCGCCCGCCGCCCCCCTCCGGCTGCGCAACGCCGAGGTAACCCACCTAGCGTCCGGTCGCCACCTCTACGCGATGGAAACACCCCGGCGGAAGCAGGAGGTGGCGACCACGGCCGAGGGGCAACGACTTCCCGCCCGCACCCTCTGGCTGGGACTGGACCTGCCGGAATCCTCCGAGCCTGTCGGTGAGCTTACCTTTTACCTGAACTGGAGCAACGTGACCGACGGAAGCCGCTACCAAACGGCTCTGCCCTACCTGCGCTGGTTCGCCGATGACATTGTTCTGGAAAGCACCCTGGGATTTGGCTCGGCTGAGTCTCCCTCCCCGCAGCCGCTCGGTCCGGAGCCGGTGGCGGCCGCCCAGCGCAAGCGGGTGATGCAAGTCTACCACTCCCACTTTGTCACCGTCACCGTACCCGCCTTGCCACCCGCCGAAGTACCGGCTACGCTGCGCGAAGCCTTTCCCGACGCGGTAGCGGAGTTGCCCCGCCGCTGGCTTCGGGTAGCATTACCGGCGAGCCTACCCCCGGAGACCGCTGGCGATCTGGCATGCGCCACCAACTGCTTCCCGGTGCTGAACCACCAGCTTGAGGGCAGCAAGCGGCCGTATCGCATTAGCGCCACCAACCGCATTGTGCCACTGACGACCGCCGACCAGTTTCTGGATATGCACCAGGTAGTAACCAGCGCTGGAAAAGAGTACACGAGCAACCCCCTGCCCGCCTCCGACGGCAGTACCTCATCGGCCTACACCGTCCGGCAGCACGGGGTGGGGCGGTTTGATCCGCGGCAAGCGGCCGACCTGATCGACTACCTGCTCAACCAGCTGCGCGACGAAGCGACGGCCTTCGAGGCGTCCGGAAGCCAGCGGCTTACCCAGGAGATCAAGGCCCTGAAGCAGCAACTCGCCCGCCTGAATAGTCTGGCCGCGTCGCCCACCCGCGCCAGCGCCACGCACTACCTCATCATCAATCACTCCCAGGATGAAGACGTCTGGATCAGCTACTGGTCTACTACGGGAGAGCTGGCCAACGGAGTGCCCTCGGGTACCCCGGCCGTCCCGGCGGGCGGGGCAGACTTTCACGCTACGGCGGTGACGCTGCTTCCTGCCCGGGGCGGGCGGCCCCGCCCTAATGATCAGGCACGGCAGCAAGCCCTGCAAAGCGCGCTGCTGTCGCGGGGTACGCTGGTTACCGAAGAAGATATTAAGGCTGCCTGCCGGATATTTCTGGGAGAAGTAGCTCAAAAGGTGGTGGTGCGGCGGGGACTACGGCCCGCCCCGGACCCCCGCCGTTCGTTCGAGCGAACCGTGGTGGTTGGCGTAGCTACTCCCACCCTAACGCCCGACGAACGCCGGGTGGCCGAACAAGATTTGGGCGCGCACCTCTCGGCCCGCACTTCGCTACAGTTTCCGTTGGTGGTAGAACTGCAGGAGCATGCGTAAGCGCAACGATCCGGCAACTACCAATGCCCCGGCCCTGCGCAACCTTACGCTGGAGCGCTTTGTGAACGAGCTGCTGGCCACCACCGACGCCGACGTATGGCCGGTGCTGGTTTGTCCGCAGGGTAGTTTTAGCCGCTCGTACCGCGATGATATTGTGGCGGTGATGCCCCCCGTAGGATCATCAGAAGCCCTTCGGGTAAACGTGGCCCGCGAGGGGCTGTACGATATGCTGCCCGAAGGGGTATTTCACGACACCCGTCCCCGTGGGGCGGGCATCGACACCGAAGCGGCGGTGCAGGAGGTGGAGCAGAACCAGCGCGAAGAACGCGAGGCCCGACACTTTTTCTTGCCCCTGGAGCAGGAGTTCTACCGGCAGAAGATTGCTATTGAGCACCAGGAGCACGCCTTCCATCAACCCGCCCGGCCCAGTAGTGAAGCGGGAGGGTTGCTGCGGAAACTGTGGCAAATCCCCACCGACCTGCCCACGGCACAGCAGCAAGGCTTCCTGTACCTGGCCCCGCACCTACACCGCCTGGCCGGGCGCCTGCCCGACGTACAGCGCTGTCTCTCGTTGCTGCTGCCCGTGCCCGTCCGGCTCACCACAGCCTATCCCACTTCCCCGGTGGCAGTCGATGGCGACGTGACGGCGCTCGGCGAGGCAACCCTGGGGCTCGATGCGGTGCTGGGCGATACCCTGGACGACCCCTGGCCCTACTGGCAGCTCACCCTCGGGCCGGTGCCGGGCAAGCTGCTGCTCCAGTTTCTGGAGGGCGGCGCTTTGCATCGCTTTATTAGCTGGCTGGCCGGTTACCTTTTGCCCGCGGGCGTTGACTATCATACAGACATCGAGGTAGCCGCTGAGGATCAGGCTTTCTGCCTGGAGGAGGATACCTCGTTTATGGGACGTTTAGGACACACCACCTACTTGATATGACTGCTTACTACATTACGTTGGGCATCCTGGGAATTGCCGCCACGGTGCTGACCCTGGCGGCCAAGGGCCTGGCGAAGGTTCAGCTGGGCAAGCTGCTGGGCTATACGCTTATTTTTGTTGTTCTGCTGGGTTTGTCGGCCGGGTTATCCCTGCTTGAACTTAGCCCCGCTCAGGAGTACGGATGGCTCGCCGTCTGGGGCCTAGCCATGGGCATTATACACTCAGTGTTTATGTACCGAATCCTGTTGTGGACCCGCCGCGAACTGCTGCTGCGCGAGGGACTGCTGACACTGGTTATCGGGCTGGCGGGTATGCTGGTTTACGCCCTGGTGGTCGCGCTGGTGCGTCCGCCCCTACCGCCCTTCGCGCTGTCGGGTGCCCTGTTGGGCTTTCTGCTTCCCTTCTGGTTGCACAAAGCCTTTCAGCTGTGGCAGTCTATGCCTCCGCCCCTGTTCGCTACCTGGCAGTATCCGCAGGATCAGCCCGCCCCTGAATTCACCTTTGAGCAGACCATCCCCGTTCGCTTTAACTTCAGCAAGTCGCTCCACCAATCTGACTCAACCCTCTTCACGGTGGTAGCCCCCGCGGCCTCTTCCTTTGGAGATTTATTTCACTCATTCATCATCGATTACAACCGGCAGTTTGCCGAGCAGCCCATCCAGGCCTACGAAGCGCCCCACGAGTGGGTATTTTTCGTGCATCCGCCGCGGTGGTGGCAGCGAAAGAAGTTGGTGAATCCTGACCTCAACGTAACTCAGAATCAACTGCACAGCAACCAGGTAGTAAGTGCCGTGCGCGTTTCTTATCAGTCTTAACCTATGACACCTCGCACCCAACGCCCCACCGTACACTGGCAGGACGGCATGAAGATCCGCCAGCAGCACTTCGTGCAGACCGAAAACGCCTGGCTTGAGCGGGTGCGCGACGCCTGGGCGGGCAGCATCACTCCCTTCAACTACGGCCTGTTGCCCGTGGCCGAGGGCGATACGGCGCTCGACCTGCGGGTATCTGTTTCTGACACCCGCCAGATTGTGGTTCAACTGCTGGCCTGCCAGGCCGTGAGCTCGGGCGGCGCCCGAATCGACTTTCGCGACGAGCGCACTCCCCTACGCGCCACCTACCAGCTAAGCTCCGACGAGCCAACTCTGTTCGAGGTTATCCTTAGCGTCAACCCCTTCGTCCGCGTTCCCACCGGCGAACCGGACCCCGAGGAGGTACCCGTCCGCCACCCGAACACCCAACCCACCTACCAGTTGCTGATCGTCCCCACCGATCAGCTCAGCGTAACCGAATTGGGTAACTACCACCTGTCGGTGGGGCGGGTGCGGGCCCTGGGGCATGAGGTGAAATTATCAGACAGCTACCTGCCGCCCTGCGCCACAGTAAGCGCTCATCCGAGCCTGCAGCGGTGGTACGACACCCTGACCGACCAGTTAGTGCAGACGGCGGGGCACGCCCGTCAGGTAGTACAGAAGATTAAGGTGAAAAGTGAATCACAATCGCTTACCACTAACCTGCGAGAGTGGGCCGAGCGCATCACGTACCAGGTGGCCGAGCACCTGGATGCGTACCGGATGGTGATTCCGCACCAGCCGCCCGTTCATCTAGTGGTATTCTACGTGCGGCTGGCCCGCGTACTTAAGACATGCCTGCTGTGCATGTCGGACAGTGGTAAGGAGGAGATGCTGCGCTACCTGCACGAATGGTCGGATACGCATCCGGGAACCCTGGAGGCGGTGATCAATTCTACCGTTGAACTTACCTACGACCACCACGACCTGTACGCTTCGCTGGATACCATTCATACGTTGATGGACACCCTGGCCACCCTGATGGCGAAGCTGGCCGCCCTGGACTACATCGGAAAGGAATCCAGGGAAACTGCCCCTCCGCCCCCGGCCCCACGTCCCTCGGTGTTCGTGAAAGAAGACCCCGACCAGGGCAAACGCAAGAGCAGCTTTTGGAACATATAATAGACAAATACCAAGATGAGACCCATTAATCAATCTGACATTACCGCCGCCCGTACCAAGCTGGCGGTTGCCTTGGTGCTGGCCGTCGGCCTGCTTCCGCTGCTCTGGTGGATGCCCCAACAACTTAGCTCCCCCCCGACCGCCGCGCTGCCCCCGGCGGGGATAGTCGCCGAGGACACGTTCGACCACCACCGGCTGGAGGCCATCAAGCAGCAGCTTACCCGAGCGGCGGAAGCCCTACAAACCACCAACGTATTCGTGCTGGTAGATGCCACTCCCGGTACGGAAGCCGCCCTGTCGGCGAGTGCCGAGGTGCTGTTGAATCTGCTTTCGGGAGTAAACGGCCGTGTGGGGGCGGGTGCCTACCGCGATGCCGTTGAGGGCGCCTGGGCCTACGTAGAAGCCCCCACCGGGAGCGACGTGCCTCGTTGGCTCGGCCGCCTCAGCACCGACGTACAGTACGATCAGGATGAACCCGAGGCGGTGTACTACGGACTGCAGCAAGCACTACAGTCGGCGGTGTTCCAGCCCGAACAAACCAATGTGCTGATTCTGTTGGGCGACGCGGGCAACCACGCCCAGGAGCCCACCACCGAGGTAGCACCTCAGTCGCTGCGAAAGGCCATGGAACGCCTCAACATTCACTTCGCCGCGGTGCAGGTACGGCACCCGGAAGGGGTCGCCTACGAGCAGTTCGGAGAGCAGCTGCTTACGGATGTGCTGCAGCCACGGTCGACCGAGCGGCTACCGGAGCCGGTGGCCTGGCCGCACGGACTACGCTACCAGACCGGCACGTATCCGGAGGCGATGCTGGCTACCTGCCGCTTCGGCGAAACTGTTTCGGGCCCAGCGATGGAAGCGCTGCTGGGAGGCTACCTGGGCAACGTGAACACCGCGGTGGCCGAGCGGGTGCGCAGCCTGGAAGCAGTGCAGGCGGGAAGGACGGATGGTTCCGACACGCAACTGCCCGTTGCTGCAGCCGAAGCCGACTACCTACAAGCCTTTTACCAGTATCAATCTGCTTCGCCCGAACTGGCGGTAGAAGAAGCATCGCATCATTAGTCCCAAGTAAATTAAACTACGCGTAGTTTTATCAACGCTCAACCAAAACCCTACAACCAATGCTTCACCACATTAAAATAGGCACCGGCCCCCGGGTCATGGTTAGCTTCCACGGCTTTGGCCGCGATGCTACTATGTTTGAGCGTTACGAGAGCATGTTTTCTGACTATACCATCTACAGTGTTTCGCTGTTTTACCACGGAAGCAACTGGGAGGATCAGCGGGCTTACCTAGACGATGAACGGTGGACAGCCATCTTCGGAGATTTTCTGCTTTCTGAGGGGATAGATAGCTTTAGCCTGTTGGGATTTTCGTTAGGCGGCAAAGTGGCGCTGTATACCTTTCAGCTGTTTGGTGATCGGGTGGATGAGCTGCATCTGATTGCTCCCTACGGCATCAAGGCCAATGCGGTAGAGTTGATCACGCAACGGCTGCCCTTCGTCTACCGGCGCCTGGAGCGGTACGTGCGTCATCCGGCCGCTTCTCTTTCGTTGCTCGCCATGCTTCGTCGATACAAATTGCTCAACACCACCTTGTTAAACATCACCATCAAACAAATGAGCAGTCGGGAAGCCCGGGCTCGTATTTTTTATACGATGCGCCTCTACGGAACCCTTCGCCTCAATCTAAAGGCTATCCGAATGAAACTTGAAGCCGCTAAAGTTCCGGTGGTCTTCTACTTAGGTGTTTACGATAAGATACTGACCCTCAAGGCGCTGGACAAGTACTTTGCCAGTCTGGTAGACGCTTCGTTGCACATGATCCCCAGCGGACACAGCCGACTTCCGGACCTGGTTGCCCAAACGTTCGGCGAGCAGATAGAGCATAGTCTGGACTAACTGCACAATAGTTTTCTGCCGCCCCTTGGTCTGTCTTCTCAAGCCCACGGGTGCGTTAGCCGTGCCGGATTAATAGTTGGCGATCCATAACCCGCAGGCAGCACCCTACCCATTCGTTCAGCGCTTCTCCTTCCTGCTCCCTTCCCGATCAGCGCTCAATTTTCCCCCAAGTTTCTAGCAGATTAAAAAACAGCGCAAAATTATTGTTAAATATACATTTTAATATTTACATTGTGAGCTTTAGAATTGGGTACTGTATTGCCTTAAGCTCAAAATTATGCACTGTGTCACACAATTTAACCTAACCTAATTTTTTTAAGTACTTTTCTCCATTTAAATCCTGATCTATGAAGCTTCGTCATCTACCCCTGTTCCTGTTCGCTTGGATCGCGAGTGCGCATTTTCTTTTCGCCCAGTTCGTGCCCGAAAACTACCGGTGGGACAACGTGCCCATCGGTGGTGGTGGCTACCTTACCGGCATCAAAATCCACCCCAGCGATCCTGACCTGATCTACGTCAAAACCGACGTTGGTGGGGCGTATCGCTATGATGCCGAGCAAAATGAGCTGGTGCAGATGTTCGGCTGGATTCCCCGAGAGCAGTCGAATCTTTACGGCATCAACGGCCTGGCCCTGGACCCTTCGGACGTGAACGTCATCTACGCCGCCTGTGGCATGTACCCCGACGGGGGCGAGTCTGATGTATATAAATCTACCGACCAGGGAAGAACGTGGTCGCCCATGGGCTTGAACGTGACCTACGGCGGCAACTTTTACCCCTTCCGAAAGGGAAATATCTTGGAGGTGAATCCCCACAACCCCCAGGAGATCTGGTCGGGCTCGCTGGGCGACGGACTGTGGAAGTACGACGGCGCGGCCTGGTCGAAGGTCGAGGGTATTCCCGATGGCCGCTGGGAATGGGGCGGCGGCACCGGCGGCAGCAACGTGGGCGAAGGCCCTAGCGTACTTGTTTTTGATCCGTTCGACCCCCAGGTAATGTTTGTCGGCGTACGCGGGCACGGCATCTACCGAAGCAATGACGGCGGTGACTCCTTTGCGGCTATCTCCACGATGACCAATGTGTTCGACATGAGCTTGTCGAAGGATGCCGACCAGCTATACGCCGTATTTGATACGCAAGGTGCTTATAAACTAGAATCTCCTCGGACTAATGATGCCTGGACCAGCCTTGATCTGCCGCAGAACGGTAGCGTTACCATCACGGCCAGTCCGCACGATAACGAGGTGGTGATGACCGCCTACGCGCGCTACAATAGCCTGGACCAATTCTACGTGTCTACCGACGGCGGCGACTCCTGGGAAGCCAAAGTCCAGCCCACCGTCAACAACATTATTCCCTGGCAGCCCGATGAGTACCCCGGCTCCGCCATCTCTGAAATAGCCTTCGATCCGGTAGACCCCGATAAGGTGTACTTCACCGATTGGTATTCTTACTACTACACCGAAGACTGGACCGCCAACAACGTGACGTGGACCAATGACCGGGCCTTCGGACACGAGGAAGTAGTCGGAATCTATATTCTTCCCGCCCACCCCGACAACGCGGATGCGGTGTTGCACATCGGCTCGGGCGACGTGAGCGGACTTACCATCACCAGCCTGGAAGACTACACCACCATTCCTAATATCAGAACCACCTCAGACGATCCCCGCATGCAAGACGTGTCGGGCATGGCCCTGGCTGAGTCTGATCCCAATGTGGTGGTAGCCGTGGGGGGACAAACCTGGGAGTTGACGCCCGGCGGCATGTCCATATCCAACGACGGGGGCGTTACCTACTCGATCGTAGAGGCTTACGAACGCTCGTGGCGAGGCGGCAAGGTGGTCGTTGCCGGAAACGACAAAGACAATATTCTGGTGGTGACGGCCGACGGAGTGAAGTATACCAACGACGGCGGAGCGTCTTTCGGCGCTTCGGTCGGCACCAACGGCAACTACGGACAAGGAACCTGGGTCTACACCTATTCGTACCCCATGGCGTCTGATAAGGTAAACGGAAATTTTTACCTATACGACGTGAACGGAGACTTCCTGAGAAGCAGCAACGGGGGCGAAAGCTTCCAGCGGGTGTCATCGCTGCCCAGCAACGGGGGCGACTACCGCACCCTGCGGGGAGTGTTTGGCCAGGAGAACCACGTGCTTGCCGCCCTGGGCGGACAGGGACTGTGGATGACCACCGACGCGGGTGACAACTGGATGAAGTTGACCGGTATCAAGGAAGCGCAGCTCATGGACGTGGGCAAGGCCCAGGATGGGTCGGACTACCCGACCATCTACGTGTTTGGCAAGAAGGCGGAAGACCAGATCTCCTGGTACTACCGCTCTACCGACGTGGGCGCCACCTGGCAACGCGTGAATAAGTCACCCAAAGCAGGTAACCGAACCCAGGTGCTCTCGGCCGACCGAAAAGTGTTCGGGCGTTTCTACGTGGGCACCGGAGGCAGCGGGGTGTACTACGCCGAAACCACCGACCAGCCCGCCCCGCCCGACACCTACCCTCCCGGAAGACCCAACAACCTCAGTTCGGTGTACACCCTGGATACCCGCGTAGAAATTAGCTGGACGGCCGCCAGCGACGACCAGGGCGTGGTAGGCTACAAGGTGTACCAAGACGATACCTTTCTGAAAACCGTCACCAACCTGAAAGCAACCATCGGCGACCTTACCGAAAACACTGCTTACAACTTCTGTGTGAGTGCTATCGATGAAGCTGACAACGAGTCGGAAAGGGTCTGTATCACGCTGTCAACCGGCGACGGCGAACTGGTGGAGAACGGCGAATTTGACGAGGGCACCACCGGGTGGAACATTTACACCTTTGCCCCCGATCAGGCAACCTTATCGGTATCTACTGACTCCCGGCTTTCGGGAGCCAATGCTGGGCGGGTAGACATTGCCTCCCCCGGAGAAGCCAATTGGCACATTCAGTTGTACCAACCGGTGGCGGTTTCTCAAGAGCTGGCCTACGAGGTGAGCTTCACGGCCAGCGCCGATGAGGAAAGGCTAGTGACCGCCATGCTGCAGCAGAGTGGCGACCCCTTTAGAGTGTACTGGGAAGAAGCCATTACGGTAGGTCCTACCCCCCAAACCTACCGCTTTACCCTCTTCGCCACCGATAGCGATCCTACCGCCTGGTTTAAGTTCTTGTTGGGCGAGTCGGCCGTCGGGTTCAACGTAGACGCGGTTAGCTTCAAAACGGTGTCGGGCGACGCCGCGGATACCACTCCCCCCAGCGCCCCGACCAACGTTACCTACGACAACTTTACCAACGGCACCCTGGATCTGCGCTGGGACGCAGCTACCGACGATACGGGAGTGGTGAGTTACATCGTCATGAACGGACTGGACTTAGCCCTAACAACCAGCGGCACTTCCGTTGAGTTAAGTGGCATTTCGGGCGGTGGCACTACCCTGTGCGTGATGGCGGTAGACGCCAGCGGCAACCGCTCCGAACCCGGTTGCGTAGAGGTGACCGCGGGCGGCACCAACCTCATTGTGAACGGAGAGTTTGACGAAGGCACCACCGGCTGGGACACTTACCTATTTGAGGCAGAAGCAGCCCTTAGCGTGGCCACCGACGCCAAGCTGTCGGGCGAAAACGCGGGTAAAGTTACGGTGACCGACGGCGGCACCGAAAACTGGCACGTACAACTGTCGCAGACGCTTACCCTTACCGAAGGCCAAAGCTATCAACTGAGCTTTATGGCCAAAGCCGACTCCAGCACCTCGTTGTACCTAAACATTCAGGAGAACGTGGATCCCTACGGAATTTTGTGGGGCGAAACCATCAACCTCACCGCTGAGGCCCAAACGTTTACCTTTACGGTGACCCCTTCGGCTGCGGCAACCGATGCGGGCCTTAAGTTCTTCCTGGGGGCGCAAACTAACACCTTCTACTTTGACAACTTTGAGCTCATCGATCCGTCGGCTACCGACAGCCAGGCGCCTACCGCCCCCCCCGAACTGACCGTGGGTGACGTGACCGGCACGGCTGCTACCTTGTTGTGGAGGGCGTCTACCGATAACGCCGCGGTAAGCGGATACAACGTTTACAACGGCGACCAACGCCTGACCACCGTAACCACCACGACGGCAACGCTGGATAATCTGTTAGCCCAAACCTCGTATACCTTGTGCGTTAGGGCGGTAGACGATGCTGGCAACGAGTCGGAAGGCGCTTGCGCAAATTTCACCACGCGGGGAGTAAATATCCTGACCAACAGTGAGTTTGACGAGGGCACCAGCGGGTGGGAGCTGTTTACCTTTGAGGAAGCCACCGGTGAGCTTTCGGTGGTAACGGATGCCAACCTGTCGGGGCCGAACGCCGGGAATGTGGTTATTACCAACAGCGGAACGGCCAACTGGCACCTACAGCTCTACCAACCGGTGGCGCTCAAGAGTGGCAACACCTACCAACTACAATTCACTGCCAAAGCCGATGAGGCAGTTACGCTAAACCCGGCTATCCAGCAGACCTCCGGTGATTTTGCCATCTACTGGGGCGAGTTTGTTACCGTTGGCCCGGAAGCTCAGGAGTTTGCCTTTACCTTCACCGCCGGGCAAGACGATCCCGAAGCATGGTTTAAGTTCTTCCTGGGCGAACTGCCCGCCACCAGTATCTACATCGACCAGGTGGCCCTGTACGATGCCGATACCGTGGACGGTGAAGCACCCACCACGCCCGAGAACGTTACGGTCACCGATGTGCTAGGCACGAGCGCCACCCTATCCTGGGATGCTTCTACGGACAACGTGGGAGTTTCAGGTTACAACGTGTACCTTAACGGAGGCTTGTACGGCACGGTAACCGAAACCACGGCCACGCTGCAAAACATCTGGGCCGCCGCCACCCACGAGGTGTGCATCGAGGCGGTAGACGTAAGCGGGGGGCCCTCCCAACGGGCGTGCACCGTGCTTACCACTACCGGCGTAAACATCTTGGTGAACAGCGAATTTGACGAAGCCACCGCCGGGTGGGACTTGTTCACCTTTGAATCGGAAGCTGAATTGGTGGTGGTGAGTGACTCCAGCCTGTCGGGGCCGAACAACGGCAGGGTGAATATTACCGACGGGGGCACCGCCGACTGGCACCTACAGCTGTACCAGCCGGTTGCCCTTACCGAAGGCGAAACCTATCAACTGCGGTTTTTGGCCAAGGCCGAAGCGCCGACCACCGTCCGGCCCGCGCTGCAGCAGTCGGTCGAGGACTATGCGATCTACTGGGAAGAGTACGTAACGCTGACCACCGAACCGCAACAGTTCACCTACACCTTTGAGGCCTCCGCCACCGATGCGGACGTGTGGTTTAAGTTCTTTCTGGGGGGCACCAACGTTGCCGTTACCTTCGATGATGTGCAACTTATCAGCACCTCAGGCACCCAAGTTTCGGAGTGTACCGCCCGTGGTAGCCTGCTGATGGAGAAGTGGACCGACTATCGTCAGAATAATCTAAGCAAACTTAAGGAGGATGATCGCTACCCGGACAACCCGACTTTGCGGGCGCTACTCCCCTCGTTTGAGACTCCCATTCAGGCCATTGAGCCCGAAAACGAGTTCTACGTAGTGCGGCTTCGCGGTTATATCTGCGCCCCGGAAAGCGGCGAGTATCACTTCTGGGTAAGCGGCGACGATGAGGTTGCGCTGTACATAGGTTCGGATACTGCGGCCGTAGACCGAGATTCGACCGAAGCGGTGGCCTACGCAAAAGCCTACACGCGGCTAGGGCAGTGGAACAGATACAAATCGCAAAAGTCGGAAGCCATAGCGCTGGTGAAGGGCAAGAGCTACTACGTTGAGGTGATGATGAGAGAGCGGTGGGGGCTTGACCACCTGCAGGTTGGTTGGAGCAGACCCGGCGAGGCCACCGATGCCCCTTCGGAGATTGTTCCTGGCGAGGTGCTCTCGCCCTACGAAGTGCCCGGACTAGACGAGCTATCATTCTATACCTACACCCCGTCTTTAATCAGTGAGATTATTCTTAACAGGTTGGGGTACGGCTCTAAGCGTAGCGTATCCATCTTCCCCAACCCCGCTGCCGACGTGTTAAATGTGGATATCGCCGGAAACCAGGGTGAAGTAACGTTGACCGTTCTTCGCCTGGGAGGCGATATAATGATCCAGGAAGTCCAGTCCGGAGAAGAGCTACAGATAGATGTGAGTGACCTAAGAAGGGGCATTTATTTCTTACGGGTAACGGGCCCTGAGTTTAACCGAACGATTCGGTTTTTCAAACGATAGCGGTTGCCCTGGCAAACAGCAACGGTTCGTAAGATTTAATTCAAGAAGGGTTCGGAAGAACCCTTTTTTGTTGTTGCTGAGGCAGTGGGCTTAATTGGGAAAACCCATCTCGAGTAGAGCTACTTGCCAATCAATGTCTGATGAAATGAAAAACAATCAGCTTACGATTACCCCCCGATCAGCACCGTGGGGATGCCCACCGAAATAGTGCCCCCGTGGGCGGTGGGGTCGCCCAGGCGGGCAGCGTATTTACCGCCAATCAACACTGTTGCCGAGCCCATCATGATAGTGTCGGGCGGGCCTACACAAGCGCAAGCATCACCCAGCACGGCGGCGGGCAAGCCCCCAATAAGAACGGTAGGCACGCCCGGACCCATAACCGGTCCGCCCACGTGGGGCACCGACGGCAGCCCGGGAGTGACCATCGGACAAACGTGCATATCACCAATGCGGGCGGCGGGCTTACTCATGGTAAATTATTTTTCCGGTAAAGTACCGCTTCTGGTTGCCCACCCGAAGGCGATAGAAATACATGCCCGCTGGAAGGGTACGGTTGTAGTTATCACGTCGGTTCCAGGACAGTTCGTTAAAGCCTGACGACAAACGCTTTTGCTCGCTACGTACGATACGTCCGGTAGCATCGGTCAGAGTGAGAAATGCTATTGACCCGATTTTCGCCGTAGGAATACTCATAGGGATGACCACCCTATCGGTGGCCGGATTGGGATACCCCGCCCCCACCTGCACCTGCGGCACGGCCATCAACTCTGATAGTCCCTCCTGTGGACCGTAGAACAAGGTAAACGCGCGCGGGTCAGCTCCGGTACTGAAACTATAACCAGACACTTCGCGTAGGTTGATCAGGCGCTGGGTAAGCTCGTCTCGCAACCACAGTCCGCGATCGTTGCGGCCCCACCCGTGGCTGTTCCACGCCAGACGAACCTCCTGAGCCGAGGGGTCGGCCGCTACTTTGAATCGCCAGGTGTGCTGATCAGTAGTGGTTACAATATCTCGCTCTAATCTTTTAGTAGTCAATTCGTTATCTATTTGCATCTCAACAAATCGTTGAAATCGGGGTAAGAGCGTTGCATCGTAGGTGTCGTAACCCGGCTGCGCCCTCGGATGCATTCCGAATCCGGCCAGCGCGTTCGTAACGGTTGAAGTGGATAGCGTGAACCCGATGAACCAGGCCGCATCATCCAAAGCATGATTAGCAAACTGGCTGATGCCCGTGGTGCTCCGGCTGGTGCGGGCATTGCGGTCGCTCACCGCCGATACCTGCACCACTGTATCAATAGTACTCTCTACGAAAAGCCCTTCGTAGGCCCGGAGCGTCCCGTCGCCCTCGGCATATTGGTCGCGGCGAAACACCCGCTGGTCTAACGTCCCGAGCCAGTCGGTACCTACCTCGAAGGGAAAAGGGTTGCCAATCAGGTTCCACCCTTCCTTGAGTGGAATAGTAAAGCTACGCGCAGCGTCTACCTCTACGGCGGTCCCCTTCACCGATAGCGGTACTCCGGCCCGCTTTACCAGCCAGTACCCACGCCCCGGCTCCAGGTCGTTGAAGTCAGTACCGAACTCCTGGTACGCACTGCTACCGGTGGCGTAACGGAGCAACCGTATGCTGTCGGGACTAAACGTCTGGGGTCCGGTCATGGCGTCACGAACGTTCTGCGTTCGGAACGGCACTGATACCAGTTGGTAGTCGGCCTGCGTGGGCTCCGCCTGATCTGCTTTGTACAAGGTCATCGGTTGGTCGGGGTAGCGTCGGTACACGCGCAGCGCGTCGGAGGCCCCGCGGGTAGTTGGGCCATTCTTTACCACGTATCGGTACTCAATGCCCAGGGGATCGTCTAACTGCGATTCGCTGAGCACTGCCTGGTATTCGTCGTTCTGCAACTGCGTAGCCACCTCCTGTGGTTGGTCATCGCTTAAACCACTAATAACCAGTTGCACGATGTCGTTGTCGGTCTTTCCTGCTACCTGCGTGCGGAGGGTTAACCCGGCTTCGGTTGGTTCGTACGCCGTTGGGTTGTCGGGGGCAAGCGTGATGGCTAGCTCTTCCAGGGGTTCCACTTCCGGAACCACCTGCACCGCTAGGGAACCGACGGCGCGCTGGCCGCCTACGTTCACCACCACCGTGGGATAGCTCCCCTCGGGAAGGTCCGGTGGAATCACGAAGGTTAGTTCGGTGCCGGCTTCGTTTACTTCGCTTACCGGCAGCAGCTGCCCCTCTACCATTTCTACGGTGATCAGATCAGGATCGCTTCCCAGGTTTTTGCCGGTGATGACTACAGTATCTCCCGGACTCGCTTCGCCACCCGAGGACAGCGCAGTAACCAAGGGCAGGGTGGTGTTGGCATCTACTACCTCGATGCTGAAATCTCCCGCCGCCAGTTGTCCGTTCACGGTAACAGCTAGCGCGTAGGTACCGGGCGAAAGCGTACCGGGCAGCGTGAGTTCAAGCTTATTGGGTTGCTCGGGAGCCACGGTGAACGTAGACACCTCCACCGCCGCCCGTCCTGCTTGTTGCAGGCTTACCCCCAGTAGGTTGGTGCCGTGCGTAGCGTCGATAAAGGCGCAGCCGCTGACAGTAATAGAGCCACCGGGCAGCGCCGTGGTATTGCTAACCTGGGTGATGGCGGGCAGCACCCGGAAAGTCCCGGCGGTTGCTTCCTGACCGTTCACCCGCACGCGCACCTGGTAGTCTTGGGGGTACACGGTAGGCACCGACACCGTAAGTGTAGTAGGAGCTACCGCTGATACCTCGGCGCTACGTACTTCGGCACCGTCGCGCTCAAAAGCAACGCTTACCCCGCCCGAAGACGAGCCAAAGTAACGGCCCGTGAGCGACATCGTTTCATCGCAAGTACCGGAAGCATCGGCCGACAGGGGGGTGACCACCGGGGGAATTTTGACGCTTGCTTGGTAGAAGTCGGGGTAGATACTCTTACTCAGCGTTAATGGATAATTGGTACCGGCTACCCAGGTGTCGGGGACGGGCAATTCTACTTCGTACACCTGATCACTACCATCAATGGTACCGCTGACCGCTCCCTCAAGAAGCTGAGCCCCCTCGCCCATCCGGTAGGTAAAGTCCCGGGCGCTCGAGCTAAACAAGCGGATACCCCGAGCACTTAGCCCGTAGCGGTCGCCCGTTCGGACGGGCGCTACTTCCGTGATGCGGGGGATGCTGGGGAAGCGGTAACGGCCTACCAGAATATCAACGGTGCTCGAAGGGTTGGCTTGTAACGGGGCACCGTCTAGCCCAAAGGCTTCGCGGTTGAACACCATCGGAACGTGCACCTCAAGCTCAGAACCCTCGTTTAGCACGGTCATCCCCCGGGTAGCATACACGTTGCCAGCGTTAGAAAAGCCACTTAGGTACACCAGGCGGTCGTCGGCCCGCTGGCTGCCTGATGTTGAAAATGCGGCTAGAAAGGTGTTTTGGGTTCCATCACGCGTTAGCGTTTTACTGGTTCCACCCTGGTCAATCATCAGTTCGTTCCGGAAGGTACCGTTCACGAAGTAGTTACCCCGCTGATCACTTACAATCTGCTTACTATCCTCAAAGTTCGGACTGCTGATCAGAAAGTGATTGATGAGGCTACCGTCAGCCGCGTCAGCGCGCAGTACGTAAACATCGTTGCCCTGCGGGGTCTTCCCCAGTGACTGTCCCTGGTAGGTAGGTTCGTTCCTGACTTCGTGCGTTACGAGCAATTGTTTAGTACTGACGTCGTAGTCCATATCTCCCGCATCGGTAAACTCCTGGTCAGACTCCAGCGTCGTGATCCAGCGGGGAGCGAACGTTTGGTTGAGTCGGGTGATGAAGACTTGTTTGCTGTTCGCCGTAGTGGTTCGTTGCTTGCCGCCCGGGCCATTGGAAATTATTTCCTGCACCCAAATTTCCTCCGTAAACTGCCCCTTTACATACACCTCATTGTTCTCATCGATCAGCAGTCCGGTAACCCGATTCTGTCGGCCGGAGCCCCCCAGGACAGCAAGATCGAGAATGGAGCCACTTCCCAATTCGGGTTGGTATTTTGCGACGAACAAATCGCTCTCGTCACTAGTGACAGGGCCAATCCAATTGTCATCGGGATCAAACAGAAAATTGGTGCTTCCCTCGAAGCGTCCCGCCACCAGTAGGTTTCCGTCGTTATCAATGGCGAGCCGGTCGCCAAAGTCGTCCCCCTCGCTACCCAGGCGGTTAAAACTCTGCAAGTTGCCCTTCAGATCCCAGTGGATTAAGAACAGGTCGTTGCCCCCTAGAGACTTAATGGGGTCCCGGGGCTCACCATCGTCATCCACATACAGCGTACCAGAGAAGGTGCCTAGTACGTAAACGTTATTGCCGCTGACCGCAATGTCACTCAGCAGCGCCACGTCGCCGGGCTCAGTCCCAAAGCCGGTGAACCCCCGTAGGGCGGGTGACGCGTTGGCGTTAGCGATCACAAAAAAGAACTGTCCCGGAGCGTACGCCTCCCGATAGAAGGTAGTAGGCTCGGATGTCCAGCCGGAGAAAGCAATGTCATCCCGCCACTGTCCGATCAGGTAGTGATCTGATCCATTGGTTTGCGCGATAAGCTCGTTGACATCGGCAGAACTGGTGATCGTGTAAGCATTCCTCGGACGTTCATCAAAACCGGCCACCTGGGCGTAGGACGTAGTAGTAAGCAACGCAGTGGCTAGTAAAAGCGCAGCAAGTATCAGCTTATTCATAGGGATAGGTTTTCTTAAGTGTTTTTAATTACCGGGAACCGCGGGAGGGTCTACCAAACGCGAGGGCGCTTCAACAGTAGAATTAGGCGCAGGATCGCTGGGCAGCAGGAAGTATACCGCCGCGGCCGCCACTGCCACCGACACTCCGATGTAGAGGCCCCAGGGGGTTTTCTTCTTAATGCGAAACACCCCGCTCTGCAGGGGCGAGCCGGACTCGGGCTGCAACTGAAAACGGTAGTTACCCCCCTTGGGTAAGTCTTTGGGCACCGACCAGGTATACGCCCCGCCGGTGAGGTCTTGCTGTAACGGCCTAACTAGCTTTTGCCCCTGGTACAAATCCAGCGAGACCGGCTGTTCGGATGATGCGTCCCAGGCGATGCGGTAGGCTTTGCCCCGGGTGTAGCGGTTTTGCGTACCCAAAAACCGCCCGCCAAAGTCTCCGTCCGAAGATGAGGCGTCGCTTCCTGAGGTTGTTTCGGTAACCTCAACTTCCTTGGTAGCCTCAGCGGGTACTTTTGCCGCAGCCAGTGGTTCGGCGGGGGCCGTATCTTCCGCCCGGGGAGCTTCCTGGGCGATGTTAAACTTTACGTAACTGATCAGCGCCTTCCAGCGATCCTTCTGCTTTTTTAGTCGCATCGTGGCCCGGCGGGGCTGGGGCAACAGTCCGCCGTACAGGCTTTCGAAGTCAACGATCACGTAGTAGCCCTGGGCGTCTCGTTGCACGTCGTAGATGCGCTGCAGCGAGTAGTACACCTCTAGGGTTTGCTGGGCGGTGGTGCCCTGGTAAAAGATATTGAAATCGGTGAGGTAGGTACGCACCGGCCGCTCTTTGTTGTCGAGCGGCGGCAGGTAGTCGCTGTCGTAGTCGTACACCACGTAGGCGGCTTCGGTAAAAATCTGCCGGTTGCCGGGGGTAGTGAATTCGGTAACGATCCGGTCGCGGTACGACTTAGAGATGCGGGGGTTGATCAGCTCGCGCATGGCCGCGTTGTAGTCCTGCACGGCCCGCTCGGCCCCCTTTTTCATGGCGTAAAGGGTGTCATCGTCCAGTGAGTCTTGCGCTGTTTGGGCCGTAGCACTGATGCAGGTTAGCCAAAATAACCCAAAAATAATAAGTCGGTTAGTATGCATAATACGTTGTTTAGGGTAGGTAGAGGGCGTTTTTGCGGTACGCTTTCTTCTGCGCGTCGCTAACGGGCAGCAGGTCATTGATCAGCCACCCCGAGTTGGTGGTGGCGCGGTGAAAGTCCTGCACCTGAAACACCCACCCGTCCACCTGCAAGAAATGATACACAATGTGATCCACCTGCCGGAAGGTGAGTTCGCGGCGGTAGAGCTGGTTGAGAAAGGCGGTGAGTGGCTGGTCTACCGCCCCCCGCACCACGTAGCTCTCCAGGTGGGCGGTGTCCCTTAGGGCACTCACCAGGTTCATAAAGTCGGTGCCGAAGCTGGTGGGCTGAAGGGCTTTAGAAACGTCGTAGGTTTCGTCCACGGCGAAGGCGAGTCCCTCGGGCGTAGCGCCGGGCAGAAAGTCAGCGTTAACGCTGTTGATGATCCAGCGCGAGCCGCCCGTGGCCTCGTCCAGCTCGATGGAAAGCACCAGGGTGAAGAAGACCTTCTTGCCGCGTTGCACCCCCTGGCAGCGCAGCTCGGCGTACCAATCGGCATCGTAGAAGTCCAGGTAGGGCGGCGGCAGCGTATCGCTCACCTCTGACAGAAAGCGCACGATATCTGACTTATTCCACTGCTTCTTTTCCAAATTAAATAAGCTGCGCAGCACGTCGGTCCGACTTACATCATTAATATTATACTGATCCTTAACGTACTGACGGATAGGCGTATAGTCGGCGTTGTTAAAGCGATCCATGAACTCGTCGATCTGCTTCACCTGCCAGGCGAAGTTTTCTTCGTAGGGAAACAGCACGGTTTGCGCCCGGGCCAGGGGCAGCAGGTAGAGCACGAGGGTGGCGGTGAGTATTAGGTACTTCATGGCTTATTTTTCTCGGGTTTGTTTCACGTTCACACTCGACAGTAGCACGTCCCACTTCTTTTGTCGCTTGCCCTCGTCGAAGACCACGTACTGGTCCAGTACCACTTCGATGTCTTTTTCGGTCACGTCCTGGTACACAATTTCATTGTCGAGGTAACCCCGGAAAAGTTGCTGGGCGGCGATCATGCCGTAGTAGCGGCCGTCTACGCCCTTGCGAAATTTGCTCACCATCATGGCCTTTACCCACAGCAGTTCCACCTTGTCGTAGGGCAGCATCCGCAGTCGGTCTAGGTACACGGGCACGGTATACTGCTTACTGTCGGAATTCAGCGAGGATACCTGGATTTTAGACGAGTCGCTCATAAACAGCATCACGGCGTGCGACACCGCCATCAGCTTGTCTTCTTCCACCTCGTCTTTGTCAGAGACGATGCTGAGGTACTTGCCAAAGTCGTTGGCCTTCACCAGGGCCATCTTCTCAAAGTGGGCCTTGCGCTCGTCGTCGAGCACCAGCACCTCTCCCCCGTCAGCGCTTATCTCATCCGACTTTTTGTTAGCCGTTGGGTTGGGGGCTAGCGAGAGTTGGGCGAGTCCGCGGGCGGCATCAGCCGGAGAGGCCATCAGCTGGTGGCGACCGTCGCGGTAGATCACCAGCGCCACTTCCTGTTTGGAGAGCGACTGTCGCTGCGGGACTTCGATGGGTAGGTAGGTTAGGTCGTGGTCGGTAACCGACAGCGAGCGGGCGGTAACGATGCCCCCGTCGCGGGTGATGATGCGGTGGGCTTTCGGGTCGGCTCCTGCTTGCCAGGTGGCCGCCCGGCCGGGCAGGGCAAACTCGCCCGTCTGTTTGATGGCCAGCACCCATCGGCCGGCGGGCAGCGATTGTTCGGCCGTTCCCGCGGTGTACGCAATGGTTTGGGTGGTGAGGGCGGTGATGGTGCCCGCCACGGCATCACCGCTGGGCAGGTAAATCTTATCAGTTCCGGACTGTCCGAGGGTGGGTAATGCGGCTATTACCAGGAGTAAGCAGTATACAAGTCTCATAAGCACTGCGCCTTTTGGGTGGCGGATGCTTAGTAGTGGATACTGCCGGGCAATTTGTAACCACTGAATTTGATTTTTCTAAAGTGAGAGGTTCTCACGAGCTACCGGGTAGGGTCAGGCACCTCTACCCAGTCGGACGCGCCGTGCCGGTTTATGCTTCTTAGCGCTATTCGCACTTCCTTCGGTGGCCAACCGGTAGGCAGCGCCACCGAGGAAAAGAACAGTTGCGCCGCCCCGATCGGAACAAGCTGCTCCTGCCCGGTTTCCTGATGCGTCAACTTCACTTCGTAGCCCGTGCTCATGGGCACCGGGTCGTAGTTGATCACCACCACCGAATCCTGCCGAAGCACGCCGTGCACCCGGGGTTTATCGGGGGCTGCTTCGCCGTTCGGCGTCACGGCTACCTCGTGCGTCCACTCGCTGGCGAAGCCCCACTGCTTGCGCGAGCGCATCCGGTAGTAGTAGGTTTGCCCGTTTTTCACGTGGGGAACTTTCAGCACGCCCACGTTTCGCAGACTTAGGGTATCAGCGTAGCGGCCCGGCGCTGTTCCGTAGGCCACCTCGTAGAGGTAGTCTACCATCTCTACGGTATAGCCGACGAAGAACGCCTGGTCGGCCGGAACGGTTTTCCAGATGATCGGGGGCAGTTCGTCCGCGTCGGTACGCGCGGTAGCCACTTCGGAGGGTGAGGCTGCCCCGGCTGGATTCACCGCAACTACCTGAAAGTCGTATTCGGTGAGCGCCGCCAAGCTATCCACCTCGATGAAGTGGTTGGTGGTCGTCGGACTTTCCACAAAGTCTGCCCCCGCCGCCCGGTAGCGCAAGTGGTAGGCGGTGGCATTAGTTACCGGCGCAAACACCACCCGGGCCTTCGTAGCGGAGGTGTGCACCGACCGGATCGTGGTGGCTTGGGGAGCCTGCCCGTGCACCACCGTATCGAGCACGCTGTAGTCCTGGGGGTCCAGCAAGTGCACCTCCAACCGGGTGGTTGATGCGTCGGCGGACCAACCAATCGGAAAGGATCGCTGTTCGCTGCCCGGATTGATGACGGGCAGATTGACCAAACCACCGTTCGTGAGCTGGTCCTGCTGATTGTAGGTAGCCCAAACCAAGCGGTATCCCCCCAGCGTGTACGCCGGGATATCCAGCACGTGCCGGGGAGTGATGGTTACGCTTGCTGCTGCCCCCTGCGTACTTAGGGACAGACCGCGCACCGGGGCGTATTCCTTTCGAAAGGTGAAAAAGGGTTGTTTCTTCTGGCGGAACGTGTTCACTACCCCCCACGCCCGGTTCTGCGAGGGTGGGGTCGTCCAAGTTGGGGTCGACTTCCAGAAGCTGCGGTAATCGTTAAAGGTCCACAGCGAAGCACCCACTACGTACTCCTTCCCCCGAAGTCCTTCCAGCATCTCCTGAGCATCAATCGTGGCCTGCGCGGGATTTTCACTATTGAGCTCCTTGCCGTACTCCGCCATGAAGATCGGCTTTCCCGGGTGTAATCGGTTGGTTGCCTCCGCCATTCCTCCCCATCCCCCGTACTTATTAAGCATGATCAGATCGGAGAACTCCACCGGGTCATTCGCCTGGTCGTTCGCGGAGTGCGATACGTACACGGCCAGGCGGGTGGGGTCGAGCGTTTTGGCGTGCCGCACCGCCCCCTGCACGTACTCCCGGACTAGGGGATTGTCGTGCAAGTACCCGATCTCGTTACCGAGGCTCCACCCTACCACACTCGGATGATTGTACTTGGCCGCTACCATCCTTTCCAGCCACTCCTTTGGTGTAGGATGCTCGGGGTCGACCAGAGCGTCTTTACCCCACAGCGACACTTCTTCAAAGGTCATGATGCCCCGCTCGTCGAGGTAGTCCAGAAAGGCTTTCGGTAGGGGCAGGTGACTCAGGCGGGCCATGTTCACGCCCAGTGACTTCATGAGGTCTACGTCTTCTTTGATGCGCCACAGCGGCAGCGTGTTGCCCGTGGTGCGGTCTTCGGCCACCAGGTTGAAGCCTACCGTACGCACGGCCTCGCCGTTGAGTTTAAAGGCGTAGCCGTCTATTTCTACCTGGCGGATGCCGAAGCGGTCGGTGAGTTGGTGGGTGACTCGCCCGTTACGGAGCAGTTCTACCCGGGCCGTGTACCGGTGCGGATGGTTGAAGTGCCACAGCGCTACCTGGTCTTTGGCCAGGGCAAACCGAAGGGTAGCCCGAGCGCTGTCTCCAGCGGGCACCCGCAATTCTTCTGGCGATTCGGTACGGTACACGGTTTGGCCGTTCCGACTGATGCGCAGCCGGTAGCCTACCGTCGCTTCCGAAGTAGCTGCGTTGCTGACCCCAACTTCTACCGAAACTGCCGCCGTTCCCTTCGCCAAGTCAGGAACCGCCGTGATGCGCTGGTACTCCAGCCGCGTGGGGGGAGTGATCTCTAGCCACACTGGCCGCCGGATGCCGCCCCAGTTCCAGATAGCGCCCCGCTTGAAGACGTTGTCCACCCGTACCACCAGCACGTTCGGCCCTTCGGCCACCAGTTGCGACTGCACATCGGTCCAGAAGGGCAGAAACCCCAGGTTGTTCTCGGTCACCCTTTGGCCGTTCAGCCAAACCGTGGCATCGTTGTACACCGACTCAAAGTAGAGGCGCACGCGCTGATCCTGCCAATTGGGTTGACTGGCGAACGTGGTGCGGTACTAGGCGGTTCCCGCGTAGTCGGCGTACTCATTTTCCAGGTCCCAGTTGCCGGGCACCACCAGTTCGTCCCAGTGCGAGGCATCGTACTGCGGGGCGTACCACTGCTCATCTCCCCCCTGGTGATACAAATCAGTCCGAAATTTCCAGGTGCCGTCCAAAGACAGTTTTTCGGACCCGGTTGGTGCAGCCTCTTGGGCCAAGAGGCTCAAAGCTCCCAGAAGCGGCACCAGCGCCAAGAGCCTCAGTTTTTTCCCTGATGCGATCACGTTCATAGGCTGACCTTATTTAACCCCGGAGGGCAGTGGTTGCGGGACGGTGGTAGGCCCAAAGACCGTTACTTTTCCCTCTTTCACTTCCATCCGGTCGATGAAGACTACCCTCTCCTCGCCCGTTTGAGTCGTTCTGCCGTGGTAGACGCAGAACATCTCTTCGCCGTCCGGCCCGTAGGTGATGCTGTTGTGTCCCGTGCCCGTCACCGTGCCGCCTCGGTCGATGTTTTTCTCAAGTATCGGATTGTCGGCCGCTTTGGTGTAGGGACCCAAGGGCGAAGCGGCGGTGGCGTACCCAACCGCATAATGCTGACCCCCAAAATAGTTGGCCGAGTACATCAGGTAATAAGTGTCTTCATTTTTGAACGTGACGGACCCTTCCGTCCAGCGGCGGTTTACCTCGCGCGCGGTTACGGACCGACTCTCCCATTCGGCCTGCTTATCGTCCAGGCTCACCGGGGGGCGCAGCACCAGAACCGGCTCACCAATCACTCCCGAAAAGTCGGGCTTAAGCGCCACGCCGTAGACCCAGCTTTCTTCAATCTCGGTGAACCAGCCTTGCGCTCGGGCCCAGTCGGCTACCTGGCTCTCCACCGGATGCTGGTAGGCCACGCGGGAGTAGTACAAGTAGGCGCTGCCGTCGGTATCAAAAAACACGTTGGCATCGATAATCGGGTAGCCGGGGTCGAAAAGCGGTTGGTCGGCCAGATCAACGAACGGCCCGGTGGGCTGGTCGGCAACGGCCACCCCAATGCGGAAGTTCTCCTCTTCGTCGGTGGGGTTCACCCGCCACTGGGCGCTGTAGAACAGGTAAAACCTTCCCTGCACTTCGTACACCTCGGGAGCCCAGTAGGCACCGTCCCATTTGGCCTGGGGATCGCTCCAGCTGTTCGGGTTGTCGTGAAAATACACCTGCCCTTCCGGCCGCCAGTGCACCAGGTCTTGCGAAGCGTAAGCGGCGAATCCTTTGTCGGCTCCGCCGCCCGTGCCGTACATGTAATAGGTGTCGCCCGTGCGCAGCACATAAGGATCACCGAACTGCACGTCCAGCGGATTGGCAAAGGTGGCTTCCGCCGCCGGGTGGTCTTCGTTGGGTTGAGTCCACAAAGGCGGCGCAAACAGCCCAATGAATAAGAAAATCAAAAGCGGAAGGTGGTTCATCGTCATGGTAGCGTTAATTAAAACTAACTAGGTAAAAGAGAAACGAAAGTGCGTAGAATAATCTCCAATAAAGTTTTAATAAATTTATGACAGGGGGTTACGTGGATAGTATTTTTGATTTAAAGGAGGTTCCCCCACTGCAGTGGGGGAATGCTACTACCTCTTGATCAACTTTCGGAAGTGCCACTGGTTGCCGTGCCAGGTGCGCACTAAGTAAGTGCCGGGCGACAATCGGCTTACATCCAGCGATTGGCCGTTGCTGAGCTGCCCGTTCAGCACCAAACGCCCCTGCAGGTCTTCTATGCGCACCCGCGATACGCCCTCTGCCGTGGGCAAGGCTATCTGCAACTCAGCGCTGACCGGATTGGGGTAGAGCTTTACCGCGTTGAGCGTTTCAGCTACCGGTATTTTCTCCACTTAGGTGACATAAAAGACCGGTGTCGTTCAAGTAAATTTTTGGAGACTTAACGAACTGCCCTTCGGCATTTGGAGTCCACGCCGGAATCTTTATGATGAGAAAGACTTGCTCAAGTAGCGCCACGTATCGTTGTAAAGTCGTGTTTTTGATCCCCGATAGTCGCCCAATTTCAGACACGTTGATGGTGCTACCCACCCGGGTAGCGATCAGTTGCA
>JBASAY010000208.1:0-2163 GCA_049650865.1 Tunicatimonas sp. | reverse complement strand
TGGGGCACATGAGCCAGGATCGGGGCCACCCGTCCTATCAGGGCCACCTAAACCAGCAGTGCGTCACCATTGCCGAAGTGCTAAAGGAGAAAGGCTACCGCACCATTATGTCGGGCAAGTGGCACGTAGGTGACGAACGACCCCACTGGCCTGACCGGCGGGGCTTCGACCGGTTCTTCGCCCTGCCGAACGGCGGTGGTTTATACTTCTACCCTTCCGAATTTGTTGATCGACCGATCTACCGCAACGGCGAACAAGTAACCCCCGACCCCGAAACGTTTTATTCTACCGACAACTTCACCGACGAAGCCATTCAGTTTGTTGAGGAAGCAACGGCAGAAGAGAAACCATTCTTTTTATACCTGGCCCACATCGCGCCGCACTTTCCGTTGCAGGCCTGGCCCGAGGATATTGCTAAGTACGCAGGTAAGTACGACGCTGGGCACGAGGCCATTCGCAGCCAGCGCTTTCGGCGACAGCAGCAACTCGGCGTGGTTTCTCCAGCTACTAAATTGTCCGCCGCCGATTTCCCTGACTGGTCGTCAATAGAAGACCCGGCGGCCGAAGCGCGGAAGATGGAAATCTACGCCGCCCAGGTTGATCGGCTGGACCAGAACATCGGGCGGTTGCTAGCGGCCCTGGGCAGCATGGATGTCCTGGACAATACCGTCATTCTGTTCTTGTCGGACAACGGCGCTTCGTCCGAAGAGTTTAACCGTGCTCCGGAAGCCGAGTTAGGCACCAAGGATTCGTTTACTTCCTACGGGAAGCACTGGGCTAACGTGAGCAACACCCCGTACCGGCTCTATAAAAGCATGACCCACGAAGGGGGCACCATTACGCCCCTGATCGTGCACTGGCCCCGGGGAATTACTGAAACGAATCAGCTTATAAACCAGCCGGTGCACATCAACGACATTATGCCTACTTGCCTGGAGCTAGCGGGGGCGGAGTACCCGAAGCAGTATCAGGGGCGCGACATCCTGCCGGTGGACGGCCAGAGTTTCGTATCAGTCTTGCGCGGCGGGTCCATCTCGCGTGGCGAATCGCTTTTCTGGGAACATGAAGGCAATCAGGCGGTGCGAGAAAAGAATATGAAGCTGGTTCGCCGTCATAACCAACCCTGGGAACTGTACGATCTGGCTGCTGACCCAACGGAGCTAAAAGATCTGAGCGATACCCAGGATAAGACTACTCAGCAGATGGAGAAGCAGTATCTGGATTGGATACAACGCGTCGGTGCTCAACCCTGGCCGGTAAAGTTGAAACCGTGAGTCGAAAAGAAATATTTGCCGATAATCAATTACGGATTTACCCGCGCAGTGGTACAAATTTACCCACGTAATGGGTAAATTTGTAGATTTAAAAGATTATTTTTGGCACCATGTTACATCGGTTTATCACTCGGCTAATCGTAGAAGCACTGGAAGACACTCCGGTTATTGTGCTGAACGGAGCCCGGCAAGTCGGCAAAAGTACCCTGTGCCAATCACTCATCGATCAGGAAATATTTCAGGCACAGATGGTCACCCTAGATGACCCAGCTACCTTGGCGGCCGCTCAGCGTGATCCTTTGGGCTTTTTAGAAGGTTTGAGCAAGAAAGTAGTGCTAGATGAGGTGCAAAGGGCTCCTGAATTATTTTTGAGCATCAAGAAACTTGTGGACCAAGATCGTACCGGTAGACGATTCATCTTGACCGGATCGGCTGATGTGGTGACCTTTCCTAAGATTGCTGACTCGTTGGCAGGACGCATTGAGACCCATAACCTATGGCCGCTTTCTCAAGTCGAGCTAGTGGGTGGACAAGCTAGTTTCCTGAAAGTGCTAACCTCCAAAGATCATAAGTTCCAGCCGAATACATCTTCGTGGCCGGATATAATCAACACCATATGCACGGGGGGTTATCCGGAGGCTGTGCAGAGAAAAACCGAATCTAGACGGGACAAATGGTTTTCCTCCTACATAAATGCGGTATTGCAAAAAGATATCAGAGAGCTAGCCAATATTGAGGGACTAACCCAAATCCCCAATGTGCTGCAACTGATCGCTACCCGGGTGGGTAGCACCATCAACGTGTCTGAAATTGGGCGACTATCGGGGATCAAAAACACGACTTTACAACGATACGTGGCGCTACTTGAGCAAGTCTTTCTCATCATAAA
>JBASAY010000207.1:0-8054 GCA_049650865.1 Tunicatimonas sp. | reverse complement strand
CAGCGCTGGACCCTCCAAGGGGCACAACAGCTAGCCAACCTCAGGGTTGCCTATAAAAGTAACCAGTGGCAACAAATCATTGATAGCATCAAACAGTGCGCCTAATGGAGTTTTGTCCTACACCCCTTCACAACGGCAGTCAGCGGAAGTGTGAGAAAATACCCTAAATTTGTGGTTGGCCGTTCGCCAAACGGACGGACAATATTACCTAACCTCCGCCGGAAGTTTCCTGCCCATGAAAAAACTACTGCTGGTTGTCTGCTGGTGGATCAGCAGCGTATCCCTCCTGGCGCAGCCGGTCACCGAGCTTCGCTACACCGGAACCTATACCGATGCGCCGCTGCCTACCGTGCTGTCCGAACTCCAAACCCAGCAGCCGGTGCGGTTTTTCTTTCGCCCCGAGTGGGTTGCTGACCTTCGCTTTAGCGGCAGCTTCCGCGATGCCTCCCTCGAAGAGGTGATGGACCAACTGCTTACCTCCACCGAGCTGACCTACCAGCGCTACCAGGGCTCCTCGGTCGTACTGCTCCAGAAAAATCCGAACGCCCTTACCGCAGCCCTACGGCGGCGCGGCCCCGACGAACGCCTCATTGTGGTGGGCGACTCGCTGAGTCCGGGACAGAAGAGTGCCACTGTGACCGGATACGTGCGCGAAGGAGCTACCGGACAGGGCGTGACCGGAGCCACCATTCTGGCGCAGGAGTCGCAACTGGGTACCGCTACCAACCTGAACGGCTACTTCTCGTTCGTGCTGCCCGTGGGCTTTCATACACTTACCATCAACTCGCTGGGCTTCGAAGACGAGACGCAGGAAGTGCGCGTGGTATCCGACGGCACCTTTTCGGTGGACCTTTACGAAGCCACCGCCCGCCTCGAGGAAATCACCATCACCGACCGGGCGGCCGACAACAATGTGAGTAGCCCCCAGATGAGCGCCACGCGCATGGATATCCGCAAGGTGCAGAAGATGCCCGCCTTCTTGGGCGAGGTTGACCTAATTAACGCCATCGAGTTACTGCCCGGGGTGAGCGTGGCCGGAGAGGGGGCGGCGGGCTTCAACGTGCGGGGCGGCGACGTGGGCCAGAACCTGATCCTGCTCGACGGCATTCCGGTGTTTAACCCTTCGCACCTGTTTGGCTTCTTTTCGGCCTTCAACGCCGACCTGCTCAGCGACGCGACCCTCTACAAGGGGGGCATTCCGGCGCGCTACGGCGGACGCGTCGCCTCGGTGCTCGACGTATCGCTCAAGGAAGGTAACCTGCGCGAAGTGACCGGCAGCGGCGGCATCGGGCTGGTGGCCAGTCGGCTGGCGATAGAGGTGCCGCTCGTTCCCGAAAAAAGCTCCCTGATCATCGGGGGGCGGGCGTCGTACTCCGACTGGATTTTGAACCGGGTCAACGACCTGGACATCCGGCAGAGCACCGCTTCGTTCTACGACGCCAACGTGAAGTGGACCTACCGCCTCAACGAAGCGCATAAGGTAGGAATTACCGGTTACCTCAGCAACGATGACTTCAACTACGCCGGTACCACCGCCTACGGCTACCAAAACCAGGGGGCGGCCCTGCACTGGGACTACCTGATCTCACCCGAGTGGCTATCGGCCCTCACCCTCACGCACTCCCGCTTCGGCTACCAGGTGGGCGACTTTCAGGACAGCACGCGCGCCTCGTCGCTCGACGCTACCTTCGCCACCACCGAGGCCCGCTGGAACCTGACCCGCTTCTGGGGGGAACGCCACCAAGTGGACGTGGGCATCAATGCGGCTCGCTACGACTTTGCGCCGGGCGAACTGCGACCCGATGGGGAGTTCTCGCTCATCACTCCCGAAGACCTGGCCGAGGAGCGCGCCTGGGACCTGGCAGCTTACCTCAACGATGAATTTACCGTTTCGCCCGCGCTCACCCTTACGCTGGGGCTGCGCTACAACCACTACCGGGCGGTAGGCCCCCGCACGGTGGCGGTCTACGAAACAGGGGTTCCCCGGTCGCCCGGTGCGGTAGTCGACTCGGTGCGCTACGGGGCGGGCGAAACCATCGCGTCGTACCAGGGGTTCGAGCCGCGGGTAGCGCTGCGCTACGGACTCAGTCCGCGCAGCAGCATGAAGCTAAGTTTCCAGCGGATGCGGCAGAACCTCCATCTGATTTCTAATACCGCAGCCATCACTCCTACCGACATCTGGAAGCTGAGCGACGCCTACGTGCCCCCGCAGATCGGCGACCAGTACGCGCTGGGCTACTTTCGCAACGCCCGCAACAACGTCTACGAGTCGTCAGTAGAGGTATACTACAAAGACCTGCAAAACTTAGTAGAGTACCGCGACGGAGCCGAAATCTTGATGAATGATCGTCTGGAGACCGATTTGCTTACTGGGGTGGGCCGGGCTTACGGGGTGGAAGCGTACCTGGCCAAAAACCTGGGCCGACTCACCGGCTGGTTGTCCTACACCTACGCCCGTACCCTGCGGCGGGTAGAAGGGGCCAGCAGTAATGAGCGCATCAACCAGGGCGACTGGTACCCTTCGAACTTTGACAAGCCGCATGACTTTACGGTGGTGGGTAATTACCAGTTTACCCGTCGCATCCGACTGGGGTTCAACTTCACCTACAGCACCGGGCGGCCCATTACCTTGCCCGAAGGCACCTACCGGGTGAGGAACCAGGATATTGCCCACTTCTCAGACCGCAATCAGTACCGCCTGGCCGATTACCACCGGTTGGATGTGTCGTTTTCGGTGGACGGAAATCTGAAGAAGAAAAAGAACTGGGACTCGAGCTGGACGTTCGCCCTGTACAATCTCTACGGACGCAACAACCCCTACTCTGTTTTCTTCCTAAACGATTCGGGCGGTAGGCTATCGGCCTACCAACTGTCTATTTTGGGCCGCCCGTTTCCTTCGGTCACCTATAACTTTAAGTTCTGATGAAGCACATTGTCGTTTTTTTGGGATGGACGCTGCTGCTGGCCGGGTGCATTGAGCGCATCGACCTGGACGAGTCGCTGTCGGGTGAGCGGTTGCTGGTAGTTGATGGCCGACTTACCAACGCCGACGAACCCTATTCGGTACGGCTTACCTACACCTCTCCGACCTTACAAACCTTTGAGGGAGAAGCGCTTACCGGTGCCGAGGTGTATATCACCGATGAAGAAGGCGTCCGCGCTGATCTTTTCGAAGCAGGTGACGGTGAGTACATCACCAACCCTAGCGCTTTTCGGGGACAGGTGGGCAAGACGTACCAACTGCACGTGGTTTCGCCGAGTGGCGAGACGTATATTTCTTCGTCCGAAACCATGCCTGCGGTGCCGCCCATTGATAGTATCTACTACGCCTTGGCCAGTCAGGACTACCAATCTTCTTTGGGAACGATACTCCAGCGCTGGGGCGTGCAGTTCTACCTGGATGCGGGGAGCGATGCCGACCGAGCGGCCTACTACCAGTGGGAATGGCGAGAAACCTACTCCTTTATTGCTCCCCTGGCCCGGCCCATGCAACTGGTCATCCCGCTGTGCTTCCGCTCCGGATCACAGGCCCGCTACCTGAACGTAGCTTCAACCGAAGACCTGCGCACCGACCGCATTGCGAAACGCGAGATCAACTTTGTAGCCAAGAGTGGTTTGCAATTGCAACGGCGCTACAGCTTACTGGTGCGGCAGTACGCGATCACAGAGCAAGCCTACCGCTTCTGGGCCAACGTGCAGCAGCAACAAATCGACGGTGGTTCGGTGTTTGCCCCGCCGCCCGCCCCCATTCCGGGCAACGTACGTAGCGTTACCAACGACCGGGAGCGCGTGCTAGGCTACTTTCAGGTGTCAGCGGTTACCGAGAAACGAATCTTTGTTAGGAGAGGGGAGATACCTCCCGGTCCGGGCGGGTCGCCCGGCGGTAGTCCCGGCTGTATAGAAGGCGACCCGGAAGCACCGGAATCGTGCTACGACTGTACCCTGCTGCCGGGCATTACCACTGAGGTTCCTTCATTTTGGTAGCTATGAGACAAACCCTCTTCATTTTGGCAGGCTTGCTGCTTGGACCGGCAGCGCTGTTGTTCGCCACCAGTACAAAAGCACCGACTGCGCCCGGCGAGCGGGTTTTTCTGCAAACTTCAGAGCAGGTAATCGGTGCGGGCGAAACGCTCTGGCTACAGGCAACGCTGTACGGAGACGCCCCCCGCAGCACGGTGCTATACGCCGAGGTGCTAAACCGTAGCGGGGCCGTGGTGCAGGGAATATTTCTGATTGAGGACGGCGTGGGGGAGGGGCAACTTAGCTTGCCCGATACGCTGTCGGGCGGATGGTACCAGGTGCGCGCCTATACCCAGTGGATGCGCAACGAAGGTCCCGCTACGTTTGCCACGCAGCCGCTGCTGGTGGTGAACCCCTACGAGGACGAACTACGCGCTTCGGGTCAGGGCACCACCCGCCAAGTCGGAGGTGCTCCGACTAAAGAAGCCGTGCAAATCAAACTGAACAAAACGTACTATCAGCCCCGCGAGCCCGTGGTGGTGCGGTGGCAACTGACAGATACTCAGCAGTCGGCGCGGGTGGCCGTGCGGGTTCGTAAGGTGAGTGCGGTTGAACTTAATCAACGCCCTATCTTACCCATTGGTGAACAAGATCAGGTAGATTCTCCGCGCTTCGCGCGAGAAGACGACGGACTTACCCTCAGTGGAACCGTTACCGGCATGGACGCCAGCACTACCGACCGGACGGTCATTTTGTCTATTCCGGGGGCTGACCCCTACTTCGAGTATGACTTTGTGGACCAGCAGAATCGTTTTGAGATTCCAATCAACCGGCGGCGGCAGGGGCAACAGGAGGTGGTACTGCAAACCGCCGACACCACACTTAGCACGCGGTGGTCGATTGATGAGAAGTTCGCCCCGGAGAACACCTACGCGCAGGAGATTTTTCCGGAGGTTTCGGCGGCGGTGCGTGCCGAGTTACTTGCGGCGTACACGCAGCGTTCGCGCATCAATGCCCAGTACGACTTGTTTCGTCCGGTCGACTCTACGGTGGCCCGCAACCGGGAAGAATTCCGCTTCTACGGAGCCCCCAACTTTACGGTGCGTGCCGACGACTACGTAGCGCTGCCCAACTTTGTGGAGGTGAGCCGCGAGCTAATGCCCGGAGTTCGCCTGCGCGACCGGCAGGGCATTTATCACTTCGACGTTTTCGACATTCCGACGCGCGCCTTTCTAGAAGGGGAACCGGCGGTATTTATGGACGGAGTGCTTATTAAGGACGTGAACTATCTGGTAAATTTTTCGCCCCGTGAGATTGAGCGCATCGAGACCGTGAACCGCCGCACCTACTACGGAGAGTATCGCTTTGATGGCGTGATCGCGGTGTACACGCGGTTGCTAGACGCCTACGGTCCGGCCCTGCCTCCCACCGCCCGGCAGGAGCAAGTCACGCTGTACACTGCCCCCCAGGAGTTTGCTCCATCGGACTCTCTGGCTCCCTACGAACCCGATTTCCGCCGACTGCTGCACTGGCAACCGTCGGTAGAACTGGCGGGGGGCGCGCAAGAGATTACGGTAGCCAATGCTGATGAGTTAGGCGCCTTCGAAGTGACTGTTGAAGGGGTTACCGACCGAGGCAAATGGATTTATGGGCGGGCGACTTATACTGTAGCAGTAGGCGGATCAGCCAACGCAAAAGAGTAGGGGGCCGCAGAAATGAATTATTTTGCGGCTTAGCGCGTTGTTTGGGTATGGTTACAATACACGACACTCGTAAATCTCAGATCGCTAAAGAAATTTTAAAGCAGTACAAAAAGTCTCACCCGGGAGTATTCTCACTCTCCTACTTCGATCCCAGTGAGCTGAATGACTTCTTGGTTCAGCGAGGCGACAACGTGCTGATGGATAAGAAAGGCATCGAAAGCTTTTTGCAAGCTTTCCGCTAGGTAGCGCTTCTTTTTGACTTATTTTTCAATGTACCCCTGGCCAAAATCTCTCAGATGGTCGATCAGGGGCAAAGCCATTTTCCCCTGTTCAGTGAGTCGATAATCCACCCGGGGAGGTACCTCTCCGTAGCTGTGGCGGATGACCAACTCACTATCCGCCAGACTTTTCAACTCCTGCACCAGCATCTTCTCACTGATATCCGGCAAGGAGCGCTTCAGCTCCCCAAAGCGTACTGCCCGGTTTCCAATTTGGTAGATAATTAGAAGTTTCCACTTTCCGCCCAGCATCTCTAACGTGGTGCGGATGGGGCACCGCGGGGTTACTTTCATCGCTTTATGCATGCCTACTAACTAAAAGGTGAGTACCGGTTGATCAACCATATACCACTAATATGCGTTGGTTTAACCAACTAAGCAAATCAAATTATCAATTATGAAAGTAACTTATGTATACGATGCGCTATGTGGTTGGTGCTACGGCTTTTCGCCGGTGATGGAGCAGTTTTATCAAGATCATCGTTCGGATGTTTCGTTTGAGGTAGTGTCGGGGGGAATGATCACCGGCTCGCGCATTGGGCCTATCGGTGAGGTAGCCTCTTACATCAAGTGGGCTTACAAGGAAGTAGAACAATCTACGGGCGTTACCTTTGGCGAAGGGTTTCTAAAAGGAGTTTTGGAAGAAGGAACCACCGTTTTTACTTCCGTTCCACTGGGAATAGCGCTAAGCGTTTTCAAGCAACACCGTCCCGATGAAGCGGTATTATTTGCCGGAGCACTGCAGAAGGCGGTTTACTACGACGGACTGGCCCCGCAGGATACCGCGGCCTACGCTCCGCTGGCCGAAAGCTTTGGCCTCAATGGAAAAGCCTTTGTCGAGCAGATGCGGCAGCCCGAATCTCAGGCCCTGGCCGAAGCTGATTTCCAACGGTCGCAGCAGTTGGGAGTGAGTGGCTTCCCCACGGTATTTGCCGAAGACAAAGGTAATTATTACCGCCTAGCGAGCGGCTTCACCCGGCTTCCTGATTTGGAGAGCCGGTTCGATTCATTTATCAAAAGCATAAACTAAAAATAGTTACTTATGAAAACGATTGCGCTCTTCGGCGGCTCCGGCCGTACCGGACAACCATTTCTGACCCAAGCTCTAGCGAAGGGCTACGCCGTAAAGGCGCTGGTGCGAAGTCCCGAAAAGATTACTACCCAGCATGAGCAGTTGACCCTGGTAAAGGGCGATGTGCTTAACTACGACGACGTACGAAAGACCATTGATAGCACCGATGTGGTAGTAAGCGTCTTTGGCCACGTGAAGGGATCGCCTGAGTGGTTACAGACCAATGGCACCAAGAACATTGTGCAAGCGATGAAGGAGACGGGAGTGTCTCGTGTTATTTCACTGTCGGGAGGGGGACTGCCCTTCGAGAAAGACGAACCCAAGTTTCCCGACAAGGCCATCCGCTTTATTATGAAGGTGGCGGTACCCAAGGTACTAAACGATGCTATTGAACACGCCAAGGTGCTGCGCGACAGCGGCCTGGACTGGGTGATTGTTCGCGGCCCACGGCTTACCGACGATCCCAAGAAAAATGACTACCGCGTAGGTTGGGTAGGGGTAAACGCCAGCACCAAAATTGGCCGCGCCGACTTGGCTGATTTTATTCTCAAGCTGGTTGACGATACCCAGTACGATCACCAAATGCCCTTCGTGAGCTACTAACGATTAGGATCAGGATGGGCAGGATGTTTGTTCTGTTGGAAAGGAATGGTCAGGATGGAAATAGAAAAGAGCGATCTTATAACGAGATCGCTCTTTTTGTTTGTCGTCGAGCCCGACCAGGGGGTTCGTTTTATACCGGCGCAGTAGCGCTACGCCGGTTAAATTGGTTCGTTAGGCAGCTTCGCCCTTCTTGCCCAGCATCAGGAACTCGTTGGCCACTACCTCGGTCACGTAGCGCTTGTTGCCCTGCTGGTCGTCGTAGGTGCGGTGCTTGAGCTTGCCTTCCAACGCCACTTCCTTGCCCTTCTGTAGGTACTGTCCGGCCAACTCGGCCAGGTTGCCCCACAGCACCACGTTGTGCCACTGCGTGTCGTCTACCCGCTCACCGGCTTTGTTCTTGTACGTCTCGGTGGTAGCCAGCGAGAAGCGGGCCAGGGT
>JBASAY010000206.1:0-30581 GCA_049650865.1 Tunicatimonas sp. | reverse complement strand
GTTGAGTTCCTCGCTGCTGGCATCCGTGGTGTTGTGGAAGGCCAGTGTGTGCCTGCTTTGGGCCACTCCCACAAAGAGCGCTTCCTCGGTGGGGGCGGCAGCAGTTTCCATAGTGGCCGTGGCTGTGGTAGTGACCGGCTGATCTGAGAAGGTCACCCGCACGTTGCCCAGATGATCGCGCAGGTACTTATGTCTTCTACTGTGACAATATATTCACTACCAAATCCTTCTCAGAATAATAATAAATATGCCTATCTAACCCACTAATATTACCAGTAGCAGGTATGGCCACCGGAATAAAATCCTCATTTCTATGCTTTTCTAAAAGTGAGGAATTAACAATTTCAATACTATCCATATAATCTATAGTCTTTCTATGAGCTAAATCAAACACTATTGTAAACGAGTTCTCGTGTGCTGAGTCAATAGCATCTGGATAATCAATGCCACAAACAAAAAATTTATCCACGACCAATCCCACTGATTGCAAATAATTCTTCACTTTTTTTGCTGCTATCTTTTCAACTGAAGTTTCTCCCTCGTAATCCACCAATGAAACATATCGATCTGACTTGTTGGACGATAAATGCCCCTTATTCACTTTACAAGAAAATAGAAAAATCGCAGAAATTAAGAATATGCTTTTCACTACCATGGCCCTAAGTTATTTCTCAATCCAGACCCTAAATTGTAAAGCTCTTATTGCGATAATACATCCACTAGCGAGTCTTGCTCAAAATAGTAATGAAGAAGTATTTCCTTTCTCAGGAAATCAGGTTTAGAAGGAATAAGAAGAGGTTCTGAGTAGTTTTCATTATTCTTCTCGTAATCTTTCAATTTACGAGCATTTTCGACATCAATCCTCGAATAGTAGTCATGGTTGACTTTATGCTCGATGTTGAAGACTGCAATACACGCATCAATTGGGTCAGAGGTAAAGCTGGTTTTATTGGATATGTTACAGGTATCCGTATAGTTGATTTTGTAAACATATAAACTGTCTATGTCCATTCCATTGGCTAATAAATAATCTCTCACTTTATTTACAGCCTCTGCCTCAAGCATCCCTGCTTTTGCTTTATGGTACAATTTAGAAAAAGGTCTTGACAGATCAAGCTCAAGTTCTTCATCGGTCTTTTTTTCAGCTTTTGGGTCAGACTCATGACATGCGCTAAGCCATACGCACACTAGTAGAACAAATAATTTCATCACCATCTTCCTAAATTTTGAATAGAAAACGCTCCGCTACTCCCCAATCCAACACGATACAAATTAGAGTTATGTAGTATTCTTATAGGATTGTTTACAAATCTGATCATAGCTGCATCTGGACCGCCTTGATAACCCTGAGGGTACAAACCATATGACTGAGGATGGGTGTGAGCATGTGTGTGAATTTGATACCCCGTCCCTTTGAATTGAACCCATTTAGTATTGAATTTACCTGGCACAACGTTTAAAGCATCATTGCGACTGACATAAGTGCCACCTTTAGTCACGTAGTTCTTATCATAAGGCAGTGCAATGGCATCCCCGTTTTCCAATTCCCATCCGGATACTTCTCTTATCGGGTTACCATTTTTATCAAAAGAATTTTTCTGAAGGTAGTCATAAAACGCCTTTTTGTTAGCAAAATATCTCGCTCCCGCAGCACTAATGTTGGCTCTTGCGTGGTTTAATCCAGCGTTCATCACCCCCAGTGCTGCCCCTTCCCAAAAATTACCGCCTGTAGCAGCAGAACCAGCACCACCCGCTAAACCTGAGAAAGCATACAAACCTGCGGTACTATTAGCAGCTTTTCCTCCATACATCATAAAGGCTGACCCACCTAGAGAACCCAAACCTCCGGAAGCAAACCCGGTTATGAAATCACCTCCTGAAAATTCTGAGATCGTTCCCTGTGCAAACCCGTGGGCATAAGCCCTTCCAACTTCACCTGCTATACCACCACTCCCTACTGGACCAAGTGCTGATCCCACACCAGCCGTAGCCACTCCTGATATTGCCCCTATTCCTACCGACTTCCAAAATTGTCCAGAATCCCAATTTTGAAAACCACCATCACTTAGCCCCGCACTCGCTGTATATCCTGCGCCCCCAATGACCGCTCCCCAAAGTGCTGCATCTATGAACACCCCCACCCCTGGAAGTATGGCGCTAAACACGAACTCCCCGTCCGGATCAACTCCGGTAATCGGATTATTCCCCATGCCCACAAAGCCTGAGGCAAACTGTCCGGCCGGGTCATAGCTCAAAAACCTGCCCAACAGCGGATCGTACTGCCGGGCGTGGAAGTCGTACAGATCAAGCCCCAGTTCAGCCTGCAACTCCTTGCCCTGGTAGCGGTACTTGTTCTCTACCCCGATCATGGTCTCCTGATCGTGGCTGCCCCCGAAGGGATAGTAATCATTCACCGCCACGATGTAGCTCTGCTGCTCCACCGTAAAGTCATCGAAGTAGACCGCGCTGAGTGCGCTGCCATTGACCTCGTTGCTCAGGTAGGTGTAGAGGAAGCCATCTTCTGCTACGGCAATGTCCACGGTGAGTGCTTCCGGGCTGACCTCTGGGTTGGCTTTGCCTACCGCCGCCGCTTCACTCACTTGCCGGAAGCCCTGGTCTACCAACTGGTAGTTCTCATCGTACAACAGATAGTTGAGGTAGGCTTTGGGTACGGCTTGTTCTTGGCCTGTTGCTAAGGCACCCCCGGCGGCTAAACCGTTGGTTCCCGAAGCAGCCCCGGCACTCTCCAGTCCGGCAGCGCTTTGCTGCAACGCTCCGGCCACTTGGGTGGCGATGCCTTCCATCCCTTGCACCTGAGATGGAACGGTTTCGTAGCGGGCGTTCACTTCCAGGTGCACTTCATCCCCGGCGTGCACCAGCAAGCTCTTGGCCGGGCCTTGTTGTCCGGGCAGCAGCGTGGCTACTTTGTTGGGGTTGAGTTCCTCGCTGCTGGCATCCGTGGTGTTGTGGAAGGCCAGTGTGTGCCTGCTTTGGGCCACTCCCATAAAGAGCGCTTCCTCGGTGGGGGCGGCAGCAGTTTCCATGGTGGCTGTGGCCGTGGTAGTCACCGGCTGGTCCGAAAACGTCACCCGCACGTTGCCCAGATGATCGCGCAGGTCAAAGTGATAGTTGCCACTGGCCCCTTGCGCAAAACTCACCCGGCCTTCGCTGTGGTGCACCAGCGCCAGCTCGCCGTTGCGGTACTCAAAGGCCCCCAGGTAGTCGGTCTCGCTCAGCAGCACTCCGTTCTCGTCTTCGGTGCGCTGCGAGAGCCGGTTGCCCGCCGCATCATAGGTGTAGCGAATGGTGCCGGTGTTCAGGCTCACCACCAGCGGCAGGTTCAACAGCGCATCGTAGGTGATGTTGGTGATGCCTTTGTTCTGGTCCTGGGTCAGGTTGCCTCCTGCGTCGTAGGCATACTCATCGTTGCCACTACCGGCATCTTTGAAGCCCAGCTCGGCCTGCCCGTCGCCACTTTCGTTGACGGCCGTCAGGCGGTTGCCGCTGTAGTCGTAGTCCAGGTCATCCAGGGCATACTGTAGCTCCTGCACTTGCCCGTAGCGTTTCAGGCGTTGGATGTTGCCATTCCGGTCGTAGCTCACCTGGTCCACCGTGTAGTTGCCCGGCGTAGCCGCCCAGCCTCCTGCCGCCGGTCGGTGCCGGTAGTCGGCCCCGGTGAGCCGGTCTGCCTCGTCGTATACGTAGCCGTAGGCGTGCTGCTGGCCCCCGGCCCGGCTCCACTGCACCCCGGCCAGGTTGCCGTTGTACTGCTTTTGCGCAAATCCGTAGTCGTAGAAAAGCTCCTGAGCAAAGAAGTCATCGCTGCTGCCCAGCTCGTTGATCTTGGTGAGCCAGCCGCGAATGTGGTAGCGGTAGTCGACGGTTTGCTGCCCGCTGTTCATCTGCTTTTGCACCCGCTGGCCCAATACGTTGTAGGTGTGCGTGGCCAGCGTCATGGTTGCGCCCTGGTCCAGCCGGTGCGTTTCGCCGGTGAGACGGCCCATGTGGTCGTAGGTATACCCCTGGGTGATGGTATGATTTTCCTGGCCGTTGTGGGTCAGGGTGGTGCTGAGCACCTCGTCGTTCACCGCGTTGCGGTAGGTGGTCGTGAGCCGGTCGGTGCCCCCCTGGTGGTTGTCACTGGCCGTCACAATCGGGCGGTACTGCTCGTCGTAGTAGGTCACGTCTTTGAGCCAGGTGTTATCGTCCAGCTTCCGGGTCATGCTGCCGGTCATCAGGCTCTTCACCGCGCTGCGGTGACTGGTGCCCCCGGCCCCGTAGGCCGCCTGGCTGGCGTGGGGGAAGGAGTAGTTGTCGTAATACGAAACGCTGCGGATGCTCGCTTCGCTCACCGAGGGGAACCCCTGGCTGAGGTTGTAGCCTACTCCGCCCGAGGTGGTGCTCATGGCCCGTACGGTGTTGTTGCGGGCGGCGGTTTGCAGGCTGGCCCGGTTGCTGCCCGGCGCATAGATGCCGGTGAGCACGGGGCGGTCCAGGTAGTCGTACTTGGTGTAGGCCCACCGGCTGGCGTTCTGCTGGCGCATGGTGGCGGTTTGCACCAGCACCGGACGATCCCAGGCATCGTAGACGTAGTAGGTGGTGCCCCCGCCGGGCACTTGTTCTACGATCACATTGCCCCAGTTGTCGTACTGGTAGCCAAACATCCACTGCTGCTGAAAAGTAGTACTACCGGCCTGCGACCAGTTGCCCGACAACCGCTGCGTGGCTTCCGGGGGAATGGTGTAGCGCAGTTGGTCGTAGACGTCGTAGACGTAGTAGGTGTCCATATTGCCCGCGGGCCCCTGCACCCGCTTCAAAACGGTCTGCCCCGTTTGGTTGGTGAACTCGGTCACCCGGTGGTCATTTGCGTCGGTCAGGGTGGTAACGTAGAGTGTCCCGGCCCCGTAGGTGCCGGGGGTGCTGGGGGTGGTACTACTCACCGTCCAGCGACGGACGGCATCCCCGCCGGTGTTGCTGCGGTACTGCTGGGTTACGGCGTGCTCGCCGTCCACGCGGTAGGTTTTTCCGGTGCTGCCCTGCCGCACCACCCGGCCCAGGGGCGACTCTTCGTAGCGGGTTTCCGCGTAGGCATATTCGCTGCGGGTCACGTCGCCGGGGGCGCTAATGTAAAAATTATACTGTTCGGAAGGCGCATCGGGGCGATAGGCTCCGGTCGAACTACTGACCGTGTAGGGCAGGTACTGCCGCACGGCACGGCCCAGGGGGTCGTATTCTGCCCGCTGCACCATGTCCTGGCTAGCGCTGCCGCTGCCCCCCCGGACCACCGTTTGAATCGGGCGGCCCTGCCCGTCGGTATACTGCGTACTCACGCTCACGTCGCTCACCGGGGTGCTCATCGTTACCTGGCTGGGTTGGTTATACAGTTCGCGCGGCGTGAAACTGCGCACGTAGCCTACTACGTTGCTGATGGGGCGCCCAATTGGAAGAAAATCGCCGCCCACGCTGGGTGCAGTAGTGCCGTCCGGCGGGTTGTTGACGATGCTCGGGGGGGTGGGGGGAGTGTAGGGTTCCTTACAAGGAGTAAAAGTTCCTTCTCCACCGCCAACGAACAGCACACCATCAGCCATCACGTAGCCGTTTGTTTCTGTTGTTCGGATGGTTACCTGGGCGGCGGTGCCAAAGTCATAGGTACCCAACGACACCCAGCCCCCACCCTGCTGCTGTTGGTTCTTAACTACCGTACTCGTGCCAGCCTGATGGATGACATCGAAGGGCACATTGGTAGCCCGGTTAGGATGAGAAGTCCACCAAGCGAATACTTCATAACTACCGGGGGTCACAACAGATTGAAAGGTAGCCGTTTTACTTCCTTTACCGGAGTTGCCGTCGTGCGCGTAATCGGATTGGTATGAGTCTAAGTTAGCCGTGCTAGTCTGCCAACTGCCGGTCGTGCTGAAACCCGGATCGGTGTTATCGATGGCTACCCGTTCAGGGGCAGTAGAAGTCGTAAGAGACGTCAACTTAATGGCATCAGCAATCACGTAACCGTTGGTGCCGTCGGTACGCAGAATAACCTGAGCGGTTTCATTGAAGTTGTAGGTCCCAAGCAGTTGCCAGGAGGCACCGTTAGCGCGTTGATTGACAGTAGTGGTAGCGATCTCGCCGCAGGCTGTGACGATGTCGTAGGGCACATTGGTAGCACGGTTGCTCGAAGCACTCCACCAGCCGTAGACCTGATAAGTACCGGGAGTTACCGTAGCTTGAAAGGTGGCCGTTTTGCTGCCCTTGTTTTTATTGTCATCGTGTACATAGTCCGGCCCGTAACGGTTACCTTGCTGCTGACTACTGATAACCCAAGAGCCATTGGTGCTGAATCCTGGACTCTTATTATCAATGATAATCTCCTGCGGCGGTGCTACTTCAGCTCCCTTTCCCGTCGGAAAATCGCTGTTGTTGCTCAGGTAAAAACGATCCAACTCTACCCCGGTTTCTCGGTAAACAACTGTTATCCGGTGAGCTCCGGCAGTGAGCCTAAAAGGACTAAATGGTAGTATGTTCCAGACAAAACCCTCACCAGTATCAAGCCGTCCTTTGCTAATCCAAGGTCCATCGTCTACCTTGAACCAGAGTGAATTGGAACTAATGTCTGGGGCATTAGCTCTAACAAACAAAAAGTAGTTATCTTCTTGTGGCACGGCAACGGTATACACTAACTGGTCGGCAGCATTTTCCGAGGGCACACTGGCTGTCGGCCCCTCCGGAAAAACTGCGTACTTTCCTGCTGATGCTTGGGCATCATCCTGCGTGGTCCAATTAGTCCCTGGCACCACTACCTCCGCTTCCAGCCAATTTTGTGAGCGAGGAGGCGAGGTAGTATCTCCTTCCCCTTTTCCGTAGGGATAGTCACCATGTTGGGTAAGATAAATTCGGTCCAACCGAAAATCGCTCTCGCGCGTAGCAATACGAATGGTATTCGCGCCAGACACCAGTGCGTAGGCCTGGAGTGCTTTTTCCCAGTAGAATCCACCCAGGTGTAGGGTATTCCATTGTATCCACTCTCCATCATTTACTTTGAAGAAGAAAGAATCGTCCTCTCCGTTTAATGACTTGTGACGCACAAAGAGGTGGTAGTTACCCGCTTGGGTCACATTTATATTAAACACCACCTGACGGGCTGCATCATTACGGGTAAAACTGCTTCCTCCCGGAATGGAGGCAACTTGCAGGTACTCCCCTCCCGAGGCGTCAGGATCATCCTCTAGGCTCCATATAGAACCAATAGCATCTGCTTCCTCAGCTTCTAACCAAATGTCTCCCGCCTGCACTGGAAATATAGGTGGCGTAACTTCAACGTTAGTAGTATGAACCGGAACCTTCTCATAGCTAGGGCTAGAAGAGTAAGCAGCAAATGGCACATTCAAGAACAATAAGAATACCCAGCAAAGAATAGTTGGCAGCGTGGTGGAGGTCGGTTGAAGTAGTCTCATAGGTTGGTTTGGCTAGGAAGTAAGGATGTGGGTAGAATACTTTGAACGATAGTACGGTTCTTTGATCAGGGCTGTGCGTACTGGTAGTCGTACTTCTGCACCACGTGCCCTTCCTGGCTCTCGATCCACTGCAATCGGTTCAGGTCATCGTAGTGGTAGATCATCTTGCGCCCGTTAGGGTCGGTTTCAACGGTCACACCGTAGAGTCGGTCGTAAGAATAAGTGGACACCCGAGCATCGGTCAGTGAGCGCAGGGGGCCAAGAGCTTGCTGCAAGGCGGCATCGCTCAGGTTTTGGACTGACCCGGGAGATACCTGTCCGGACAGGGTGCCGTAGCTCACTCCGACCGATTGAGCAACCGGGCGGGTGTAGTCGTAGCCCCACAGGGTAGCCGTAGTAAGTCCGCCGGTTCGGTTACTTTCCACCAAGTTGCCGTAATTATCATAGAGGTAGTTGACAGTGATACTGCTTCCGTTACCTCGGGGATAGGCTACCGTCCGCTCGGGAACCGGAGATGCTGCCGGGTTACTCTGCGCCTGGTAGTAGGTTTCCGAACGTTGCACAGTGGTGCCACTCACGGTGACGGCTTGGGTAAGTGGTTGATTAATAATATGGGCATCGCGCAGCAGTCCGCTGTTGTACTGAGAGAACACTGCATCGTCTTTAGCGTATTGGTACTGTGCCCGGCGCGTTCGCCCCTCGCTGTCGGTCGTGGTCATACTGCGTAGTTGGCCGTGCCGGAACACGGAGTTTACTCCGACCGTTGTCTCATCGTCTCCATAGTCGTAGTCTGCCACTTGCTGAACCCCGTCACTAGAGGTTTCCTGGCGAATCACTTGTGCATAGTAGGCAGCGGTGAGGGCTACGCCAGTGCTCCGTTTGAGGTCACGCTCATACACGCGCCAGTACGATTTGGATGCTGCGACAAGTCCGCCGTTGCGGTTGTAGGTTTCCGAGATATAAGGAATGCCGAGTAGTTTGCCGTAGTACCTGCTGGGGTTGCTACCGTTGATGGCCGTGGGGAAGCTCCGGTCGGACTCAAAGGTTCTGAGACCATTAAAGAAAAACTGGGTGGTGTAGCCGTAGGGCCGGGTGGCGGGGTTGCTTACTCCCGGCACGGTACGAACCTGGTTGAACTGCGCTACCCCACCGCTGGCGCTCATGGTCGCCGAAGCGGCGGTATAATCGTAGCTGACGTACTGCGTGCTTAACCCGCTTTCGACCGTTACGCTCTGCACCGGATAGGCCTGCTGGGGCCCGGTAAGCTGCCCGTCTATTACTTTGTGTAGGGTCAAACGAGTCATGTTTTGCATCTGGCCACTGCCGTCGCTCAAGGCACCGAAGGTGATCACAATGTCTGAGCCTACCAACGGGGTTGCTTTAACCGCTTCCCCTTCCTGGGAGATAGATTTGCCACTCAAGGTAGCAATAACCGAAGCATCGCCGTTCTTTACCTGTATCACATAAGTTTCCCTGGCTTCGGGGGAATAAACTGCCACTAGTGTGCTACCGGTTTGAAGGTGGTCAGAAGTTTCCAGGTCTACCAAGGACGGCAGCGTGTATACACGGTTCCATACGCCGTTAGTATTACGGTAATATACATCATCGTCGAAGAAGACAAAGTCAATTCCAGCTTTCGCTGAGAACCATCTTTCACCCGGAAGATTCGTTTCGCTCCAGCTACTTTGGTTAGGATTATACTGACGAATAAAGCCGCCCAGTTCAGGGGTTGGATACGAAAAAAGGTAAAAATTTTCTCCATATGAATGTTTGGCTTGAACACCGTTCCTTAGGGTTTCAATCCAGCTATTGCCGTTGAATCTAAAAGCTTGAGAACTACCACCTCTGTTGCTCAAGCCAATCAGATTGTTGTTAGTGACCACTGGTTGAAATTTACCTCGCCATTGTCCAAATCTGTCTTTTAACGTCAGCGTATACTCTTCATTCCACTGGTAAACGTAACCCTGGCTGTCGTCATCGCCGTCATTTTCATCTGCTACTACCGCAGCAAAAGAGTTAGCACCTTGCCAAAAGGAGCGAGTGATCACTCCCCCGCCCTTTCCGGAAGTAAAGCTATTAAATGACGAAGCGGTTTTGCTGCGCCATATTCCTTCCTTGTCTGTGTAGTGAATAGATATCCGATCAGGGTTAGGGTCGTTGTTGTGGGCGATAAAGTAATTGTTCGCTGCGGTATAGGCGTAGTCCCCTTCGGGTAGGTTAAACGTTTCTTTATCCCAGTCGCTACCGTTCCACCGCCAAGCGCTCAGTTCGCCATTATCCAAGAACTGTCCGCCTACCAACACGAAGTCTTCGCCCGCCCGCAGGTAAGAGGGTAGGCCATCTTTAGCGAAGGTAATGCGCTGGCTAGACCAACTACCTACCCCATCCGTAATCTTATGCGATAGATACAAAGAAGCATCGTGTTTTATGGCCACGAAGTCTTCTCCGGGAATCACCTCAAAGTCGGCGTAACGTCCATTTTCCAGAGATACCCCGCTCAGTGTTCCTACTGAATGTTCTACCCAGCGGCCTACCCACTGGTAGATGAACAATCTTACCCGGCGGGGCGCGGGATTGTGGGGAGCACTCCCGCTGTCCCGCTCTCGCCAGGCCACTACTACATAGTCCGGTCCAATCCAGGTTTGGGGTGCGGCATAACCGGTGGTCGTTCCGGGGCTGATCACCAGGTCTCGCCGGGAATTTCCCACGGTGACGCTCGTGCGGGTGTAACTGATCTCACCTCCTTGCGAGGTAGTGACGCTTTTCAGCACCCCGGTGGTGTTGCCGCTGCGTTCGTAGTCGAACTGTAAGGGAGGCAACTCATTGCCGTCTTGCCCGGTTTTCTGTACACTGGTGAGTAGGCGTTTGGTAAAGTTGCCCGAACCGATAGTCTCGTACCCCATCACCAGCGTATAACGTAGGGTACCCGATTCGTCACGGACTTCCAACTTGTCAATAGCCTGGCGTTCGTAGCGTTCCTGGTAGGCATCGGGTTCTGCCTGTTCGGTGTGGGGTTCCTGGTATTCATTAGCTGCCTTTTCTTCGTAAACCAGTGTGACCGTCTGTCCCTGGGGGTTGGTAATTTTGCTCAGATAAGAAGCTTCGGTATGTTCTTCACCTCCGGCACCGACCGGACGAGACACCTGCTCGTATTCGTAAGTAAGTGTATTGTCGAAAATGTCGCGCACTTCCGATAAGTCCCAGCGCATCGCCTGCTGACTCTGGCCGCTGGTAACGCTGCTGTTACCAATCCAATTGTCCCAGCGCACGACGTATTGCACGGTACTGCGGTCACTGTTCTGATCACCATAGACCCACTTCGAACCGTCTTCGCGCGTGATGAGCCAGCGCTCTTCGTCAGCTTCGTACTTGATAACCCAAAACTTGTAGTTGGTACTTTCGTAGACCTCTCCGCCCACTTGGGTGGAAGAGGTAAGTATTAATGGGTTACTTACCCCACCCTCTACTAAGAAGAAATCGTCGTCTTCTCGAGTGCCGGTTTGCTTATTATCCACCACAATGTGCGGAACACCGAACTGCCAGCCTAATCCCGCTACTCCGGTAGGGGCGGTGAGGTTCCATTTCTTTTGAATCGGAGGGCCCTTGCCTTCGGTAACCTGTTGCCGCACCCCGGCCGAGTTATACGACAAGGCCACCCCGGCGTTGAGGCCACCCCGCCCCGGCAGACTTACCAAGGGAAGAGAAAAAGCTACTTCCCCGGTGAATAGGTTAACGCTGTTCTGAAACATCCCTATCTGATCACGCTCCAGGCTGAACAAATCCTGGGCCGGAGCCTGCGTAGGAGCGGAAGCTTCATTGGCAGCGGCGGCGGCAGCAACCGATATTTGCTGCGCATCCGCTTCGGCGGAAGTTGGTGGTTGGTCAACGGTGGTGGTGTCTGATTGAGCGAAGGCCAAAGAAGCAGAGCCTAGCCACAAAAGGAGTGGGAGCGCGTGTCGCATGGTAGGTTAGTATAGGGTGTTGTAATAGCTATAGAAACTCAATAAAGTAAATTATAATAAATAAAAGCAAGTGCTTATATAATCATTTTTTAAAATTACCCGTGCTTAAAACATAATGAATGCAAAATTTGCAAAAAAGAACTATTGTGTTTATAGTTGCTAGTTCGCTACCGCCCCAACCAGATCGGGGCAATACCAACCCGCGAAAGGCTTTTCGATCCATATTGTCAACCTACACTCTATGCTCGCTCCTCGTCTGCTGCTACTCATTGTCATCTTGTCTGTAGTAAGTTTATTCGCTCAAGCTCAGACGGATAGCCGGTCAAATACAATGGAGCGCACCAGTCAGTGGGTGCAGCAGCGGGTAGATTCGCTGCCCCAAACTACGAAGTATCAGAACCAGGTAAACTCCTATCACGACAGTGTGCGACATATCCTGCAAGCCCGCCGCGATAGCGTAATTTCAAGTCGGCTGATCCAATCGCTGGACACTTTACAGACTAAAGCACGAGGGTTGCCCCAAACGACGAGTCTCTCCCTGCCTGGTGAGTTACCCACCCTGCCTTCGCTGCCCGCCGCGCCTTCGGTTCCTCCTTTGCCTTCCCTTGACCAGCTATCTACCCGACTTACCGACCGCTTACCGGCAGCACCCGCTTTAGAGCGCGTAAGAGCAGTATCTGGAAAAGTTGGGAAATATACCCAAGCTGCCTCGACGAAGGTGCAGCAGGGAGCACAGCTCGCCCAAAACGCCCCCGCCAGCTTAGAACAGTATCTGGCTCAGCAAGAGGCACTATCACCCCTAGCCAAACAACAATCGGCGTTAGAAGCCTGGCAAGCCAATCCAATGGGTGAGGCCGGTAATCAACTGTCTTCGGTTACTACCACGCAGCCCGAGGCACTAGCTGAACAAGCAAAGCAACGGGCCTTGCAGCAGGCTAAGCAGCATTTTGCTCAACACACTAATGCTCTTGAGGATGGACAGCAACAACTCAGCAAGCTCAAGCAAAAGTACAAATCGGTGCAAACCGAACAAGACAAATTCGAACGAGCTACTTCGTTGCGTGGCGAACCCTGGACGGCCCGCCTGCTACTGGGCAGTTATTTCCAGTTTTATAGAGAGCCGCACTTTCAGGTAGACTTGTCGCCCTTCGTCGGCTACCGGTTCAACACGCGCTGGTCAGTCGGGGTGGGGGGCAGTTATCGGGCGGCGTTCCGTCGGTTACCCGGTTCGGCTCCAGTTTATCAGGGGCGGGTGTTTGTAGAAGGCGAGGTGTACCGGGGCTTTGCCGCGCACGTAGCCTACGAACGCAGCAGTCGGTCTGTTCCAGTAGTTTCATTAGGTGAGAGGGGGACTATTGTTGACCAACATTTGCTGGCGGGTATTGGCAAAAGCTATAGCATCACCCGAAACATACGGGGCACTACTTTGCTGCTCTACCGCCCCGGTGATATCGATCAATCACTGCACCTTAGTCGCTGGAATTTGCGTACTGGCTTTTCTCTAGAAAACACAAATAAAACAAAGTAACGAAGTTTTGTTTACCTTAACTACTTCACTAACGAGGTATAAGACAAGTTTGTAAAAGGGGTTAAATTAGGGCTAAAAGGAACAAGATGGAAGAGTCTAACCAAGAAGAAGCCTAATTCAGAGCGATGTACGATCAGTATTTGCGTTGGAAGCAAAGCCAAGAAGGACAACAGGATGCCTATGAATTTGAAGGTAGGACAGTGGGCCGTTACCGTATTTAGTGATGCTCAGGCATATAGACAGTGAATGAGCCAGCAGTAAGAGAATCTAAGTGATCAAGCCGAAGAGGTCCGGGAAGCCATCCAGTGAGTTTGCTGTAGCGGGGGCAAGCAAAAACAGCAAAACTAGTTGCTCACTTATCTTCTTAACAAGCTACTGCGTAAGTATTGCCAAACCTATAAGAATTAGGGATATTGTATCGCCTCAGGTGCCATTGAGACAGCTCATCGCAATGTTATTCAGGTAAGACTTAAACGTAGCGGCCAGCGATGGACGGCCCAGGACCTACAATAAGTGGCTAACTTGCGTATATCTTGCTTATCAAACCAGTGGAAACTTGTACAAGCCGCTGTCTGTAACACCGCCTGATAAACTTGTTCTACACAACGAAGCCTGTCTAATAGCTACCCACCCCCAAGCCTATAACTTGAGCCGCTTAAATACTCTTTCAGGAATTACCTTAATGATCAGCATAATGGGCTGCCAAAACCATTTTGTGTACACCACGTCTTTCTTCGACTTCACCGCCCGAAAAATATCTTCGGCCACCGCCGCAGGCTTTGCCGTAAGCAGCGGCGGCAGGTCCAAATCCTCCGTCATGCTGGTATCCACGAAGCCCGGCTTCACCGTGATCACAGATACACCGTGCGCGTGCATTTGGTTGCGTAGTCCCGAAAGGTAGGCCGTGAATCCCGCCTTGGCACTGCCGTACAGGTAGTTGCTGCCCCGGCCCCGGTCGCCCGCCACCGAGCTAATTCCTACGATCACCCCGGCCCGCTTACGCGCGTAGTCCTGAGCGACCACGTTGAGGAGGGATACCGCCCCGCTGTAGTTCGTATCAATGATTTTCTGAGCCTCCACCCACTCCCGCTCGCCCCGTTCTTGGTCGCCCAGGTAACCGAAGACGGTGATCACCACCGAAGGAGATGGGCTGAGCTGTTCGTAAAACGAGGTATGCGTCTCGAACTCCGTGGCCTCAAAAGTTACCAACTGCACGCTGACCGAGTGGCGAATCTGAAGGTCGCTCGCCAGCGCTTCCAGCTGTTCGGGACGGCGGGCGGCCAGCTGAAGATTATAAGAAGCCTGGGCGAACCGGCGGGCGGTGGCCTGGGCAATATCAGAAGTAGCTCCTACAATAAGGACGGTTGCCATGGATTTGCGGGCTTGGTGGGCCGCCAAAACTAGTAACAATGCCGACAATAAAAAACCGTCCATCATCCTGCCCCGACAAAGGCCATTACGAAAGACGAAGAACATGCGCAAGCAACCCGAACAAACTTAACACAATAGTAACACCAGTAACGATTCAGTAACACATCGATAAAACTACGGTAACTCATCTCTTCTCGGCGCGGGGTACATTTACGCCATTCTTATTCACACTCAAACCAACCCCACACCCTATGAAAAAGTATTACGCGCTGACCTTAGGCCTTCTCCTAACGACCTACGCAGCCCAAGCCCAATTTTTCTTCGACGTCGAAGTCGACACCGTCTGGTATCCCGATTCGGTGATTATGCCCCCCTCGCCCCTGAAGCACCAGATTCTCTTCATCGGACAAACCGATACCGTACAGACCACCGCCACCTACGGCAACCCGGCGGGCGAAGCGCTGGCCAAGCAGTGGCACGACTTCATCGGCTTTACCCCCGACGAGGACAGCGACGACCTGGGCTGGATCTCGGTGAACCACGAGATGATTTCTGACGACGACAAAATCGGAGACGGCGGCGGAATGACCGTCTTTAAGGTGAAGCGCGACCCGGCTACCGACACGCTGATCATCGTGGATCAAACCCTGTCCGACGGACGCCACGGGAAGTACTTCAACGTAGACTTTGCGAACACCGTAGGCGAAACCGGCATGAACTGCGGGGGAATCAACTCGCCCGTTGACGGCCGCATCTGGACTGCCGAAGAGTGGTACCGCGGAGCTAACAACAGCATCGCGTTTACCGATGCTGAAGGCCGTCCGGTAGGAGTACGCGACACCTCGGACTTTACCATCTCTACGGATATCCCCGGTGAGTTTGCCGGACAAACCATCAAGAAGTTCCAGAACTTTAACTGGATGGTGGAAATTGACCCCCGCGAGGCGGTGGCCATCCGCAAGCAGTACAACTGGGGACGCCAGGCCTTCGAGGGCGGCGTAATAATGCACGACAACAAAACGGTGTACACCGGCGAAGACGGTACCCCCGGCCTGTTCTCTAAATTTGTGGCCGACACTCCCGGCGACTTCACCAAAGGCACCCTCTACGTGTACAAGCACGATGCCGAGGGCGAAGAGGGCCCCTGGATCAAAATGGACAATAAGTCGCTGGACGAAATGCTGTTCATCGGTGACTCTGCTTTCTCTAGAGGAGCTACCATGTTTAACCGCATTGAGTGGGTAGCGCAGTACGATGGCAAAGTATACTTTGCCGAAACCGGTCGCGATAACATTCGCAATCGCTTTGCGGACGCGGCCGTCGAAGGCGGGGTGCTCGACTACCACTGGCTGGAGCCGGTGCGCATGCGCCACCCCAACCTGGAAGCTAAGACCGACGATCAGGTGCTGGACTTCGTTCGGGCGGGCTTCTTTGAGGATTACTACGGACGCGTCAACGTATACGATCCGGCTACCGGCGAGGTAGACATGTACCTGGAGGGTGGCCCCTTCTTTGAGGAGTCTCCTGAGGTGGGCGCTTACCCCGACAAACACCTGAGCAACCCCGACGGACTTAACGTGATGGAAGTAAACGGACAGCCCTACATGGTGATCTGCGAGGACCTGAACGGCACCTCGAACGGTCGCGTGCCGGCGGGCATTGACAACCGCACCTGCGAAGCCTGGATCCTGGATATGTCGATCGCAAACCCTACGGTAGAGGATTTGATTCGCATCTCTATCGTTCCGGTAGGGGCCGAAGTAACCGGGGCGCAGCCTACTCCCGACGGAAAAACCCTGCTGCTGAATGCCCAGCACCCTTCGGAAGACAATCCCTTCCCCTACAACAACTCGCTGACCTACGCCATCACCGGCTGGGATGACGTGATTGCCGCCATTGACCAGGTGAAGAGCAACGTGACCGAAGTGGAGGGGCTGAAGTTCTGGGCCGACCACGTGCAGCGCATACTAAAAACCAGCGAGCCCGTTGATATGGCGATCTACGACGTAACCGGCCAGCGCATCCGCGTAAGCCGTAACGTTCAGGAAGTAGACGTTCAGGACCTACGTTCCGGAGTATACATCATGAAGGCCTTCGGACTGAAGTCGCGCAAGGTAGTGGGCGCGAAGTTCGTGCTTCAGTAGCCACCGTTTTTAGTTCATCAGTAATGTACCAAGGGCAGTGGCATTCGCCACTGCTCCTTTGTATTCTATAGCGTCCTTCCCCCTTTTCCGCATGACAAAACTTATACTTCCCCTAACCCTCCTAATATTTGCCGGGGTAATCCTTAGCAGCTTCCGCGACCATGCCCCCCGCAACAGTCCGGCGGCCGAGGTGATGATCACCTACGGGCGCGACCTGCACGCCCTGTCGCAGGCAACTCGCTTACTGCACGAACAAGCTCGCTCACTAGCATCTACCGAAGATGTACCCGCCCTACAACAGGCCCTGAAACGCGCCCGGCTGGCTTACAAACGTACCGAATACCTGGCCGAGCACCTCGATGGTCAGTTTGTGGCCGATTTTATCAACGGGGCGCCCCTGCCCAAACTAGAGCGCAACGCACCCAACCTCAGCATCGTTGAACCCAAGGGCTTCCAGGCCCTGGAAGAGCTTATCTTCGGCGAAGACCCGCTGGCCGACCGGGCCAAGATCACGGAGCTTACCGAACTGCTCGACCGCAACGTAAGCCAGTTTATCCGCTTTCAGCAGCGCATTCCGCTTACCGACCGGCAGGTGCTGGAGGCCACCCGCTTCGAGTTGATACGCATCTTCACCCTGGGAGTGTCGGGCTTCGACTCTCCGGCAGCCCTGCTGTCGCTGCCCGAAGCGAAGGCTTCTTTGGAGGTGATGCAACAGGCCGTCGCGCTCTACGAGCCGCTACTAAACGCCCAGCACGCCGAACTGGCCCCACAGGTTGCCACGTCCTTTGCTACCGGCATCCGCTACCTCGCCAAGCACCCGGACTTTGATACCTTCGACCGGCTGCACTTTCTGAAGACGTGCATCAACCCGCTTTTTGAGCAGGTACTGGCGGTGCAGATGGCGCTCAGCATCGAGACCTACTACGAAACCAGTCCTCAGCACCGTAAGCACGCCGTCAACTACTTCGCCACCAACCTATTCGACGAAGACCTGCTCAACCCCTTCTATTACACCCGCATGCCACAGAGCAAGTACCAACCGGAGGTGGTGGAACTCGGGCGGACGCTGTTCTTCGACCCAGCCCTTTCGGTCAACAACCAGCGCTCCTGCGCTTCGTGCCACCAGCCCGAACGAGGCTTCACCGACGGTTTGGCCAAAAGTGTGGCGCTTAACAACGACGGCACGGTAGACCGCAACGCCCCTACCCTACTCAATGCCGTGTACGCCGACCGTTACTTCTACGACCTGCGCTCGGAGGTGCTAGAAGACCAGATGGACCATGTGGTGGCCGACCACCGGGAGTTTTACACCACCTACCTCGATATCTTTGAGAAGTTGCAGCAGAGCGACGAGTACCAGGCTCAATTCGCAGAAGCATTCCCGGCGCTCAAGTCGGGCCAGATTAGCAAATACGCGATGACTACGGCCTTAGCAGCCTACATTGTCTCGTTGAAGAGTTTTAACTCCCCTTTCGACCGCTACGTACGCGGCGAGTCGGACGATCTTAATTTATCGGCCCAGCGGGGGTTTAATTTGTTTATGGGGAAAGCCGCCTGCGGCACCTGCCACTTTGCGCCCTTGTTTAACGGCACGGTGCCGCCCCGCTTTCACGAGTCCGAGTCGGAAGTGCTGGGTGTGCCAACCACCAAAGATACACTTAGTCCAACCCTAGACCCTGACCCGGGTCGGGCGGCGGGGGTTATCAAAGAAGGCGTCAATTTCTACGGTCACTCGTTTAAGACCACCACGGTGCGTAACGCCGCCCTTACTGCCCCCTACATGCACAACGGGGTGTACGAAACGCTGGAAGAAGTGGTGGACTTTTACAACCGCGGCGGCGGGGCGGGCATGGGCACCGACGTTCCCTACCAGACGCTGAGTCCCGATCCGCTGCATTTATCGGAACAGGAACAGTCTGACCTGGTGGCCTTTATGGAATCGCTCACCGATACCACCTCGCACGCTGTACCACAATCGTTGCCCACCTTTGCTGGCAACGATGCGCTCAATCAACGAAAGATCGGCGGAACGTACTAACTTTACGCCTCCTGACGCGCGTTGCGTACGGCAAGTGTTTTAATTTAAACGATTGATGCAGTCCAACCATCTCCTACCCTACCCCACCCGCTGGCGATTACTGATCGTGCTGGCCGGACTGCTGCTGGGCTGCGGGAGTGCGAGGGCGCAGAAGGCACCAACCCACTCGGTGCTGGCCGAGGGTAACTGGCACCGGGTGGCGGTGAACCACGACGGCGTGTACCGGTTGGACCGGCAGTTTCTGGAGTCGCATGGCATTATAAACGCGGCCGACAGCCTAAACAGCGTACATGTTTACGGGAACGGAGCCGGTATGCTGCCCCAGTCCAACGACTACCCATCCGCTAATGGCCTGCGGCAACTTGCGGTTCAGCGTAGCGAAGCTGACGACTACCTGCTGTTCTACGGGCAGGGTCCCGACCGCACCTACTACGATGCGGAGCAGGAAGCCTACCGGGTAGAGAAGCACCTGTACGACACAGCCAACTACTACTTTATCACTCGAAACGCCTTGCCGCCCGCGGCGATGGTCACCCTTCCGCACTTTACCTCCGGTTCGGGAGTAGCGATTACCGAGCGGCTGGCGATGTACCACCACGAGCGAGAGCAAAGCAACCTATTGGGGTCGGGGCGGCGGTGGCTGGGTGAAGAACTGACCGCCGAAGAACCAACCTTGGACATCACCCTTCCGGCGGCGGCGGGTCGTTCGGGTACGCTCGAGGTAGCGGTCGGCAGCCGGGCTACGGCACGTACCACCTTCGAGGTGGCGGTAGACGGGGTGCCACTCGCGCCCATCGGGCTAGACGCGGCGACCAAGGGACTCTACGGCTACCAAGCCCGGACGGCCACCGAGGTGTTTGCCCTTTCGAACCTGTCGAAAAGCCCCACGGTATCGCTGCGCTACCAAGACCGCACCGAAAACATTGGGTACCTCGACTACCTTACCCTTAACGTACGCGAGCCACTGGAGTACCGGGGGCGTCCTCTGGAAATCAGCGATCCGCAGGCCCGCCGGGGGGCAATGCACCGCTACACCGTCGCGCTGAGTGAGCCGCTATCGTCGGTGCAACTGTGGGACGTTACCGACCCGTCGGCGGTGGCGCAGCAGGACTACCGCGAGCAGGACAGCACCCTCGCGTTTCGGGTGCGGGCCGATACCCTGCGGCAGTTTTTGCTGTTCGATCCTGCCGATGCCCTCCCCCCCCGCTACGTCGGGCCGGTGGCTAACCAGAACTTGCTTGCTCTGGCCACGCCCGATCTGCTGATCGTTACTTCTTCACCCCTTCTGGAGGAAGCCGAGCGCATGGCGCAGTTTCGGCGGCAGCACGATAGCCTGCGCGTAGCGGTGGTTACGCTTCCCCAAATCTACCACGCCTTTTCGGGCGGGCGCCAGGATGTAACTGCCGTGCGTAACTTCATCCGTCACCTCTACCGGAGCGACGCCCAATCGCCACTTCGCTACGTACTGCTGTTCGGCGATGCCACCTACGACTACCGCCGGGCGAGCGCCACCACCGTGCCGACCTACCAGTCGCGGCAGTCGTTGCACAACGTGTACAGCTACGCTTCCGACGACTACTTCGGCTTGATGGATGCCAACGAAGGCTACTGGCCCGAGCAGGGCAGCGGCATCAATGGATACACCCTCGAGGTGGGCATCGGCCGTTTGCCGGTAAACACCCCGGAAGAAGCCCGCACGGTGGTCGACAAGCTGATTCACTACGCTAGCGCACCGGAAGCTGCGGGCCCATGGCGGCAGGAGGTACTGTTTGTAGCCGACGACGGCGATGCCAACAAGCACCAGCACCAGTCTGACTTTCTGGCTTCGTGGCTTGAGAAGGAGCAGCCCCAGCAGTCGGTGCAGCGGCTGTTTATGGACGCCTACCCGCAGGAAGAAGACCGGGCCCCAGCGGTGCGGGAGCGGCTGAACCGGGCCGTAGCGCGGGGCGTGGGGCTGGTAGACTTTATCGGCCACGGCGGGGAAACCGCCTGGACCAACGAGCAAATCCTTGATCTGGAGATGATTGAGGACTGGCGCAACTACGACCGGCTGCCGGTGCTGGTGACGGCCACCTGCGAATTTGGCCGGTACGACGACCCCCGGCGGGCCTCCGGGGCGGAGGTAGCGCTGCTGAGTGCCGACGGAGGAGCCATTGCGGTGTTTACCACCTCGCGGCCGGTGTTTACCAGCACCAATTTCCAGACCAGCACCGCCTTCTACGAAGCCGCTTTTGGTACCGATACCTCGGACCGGCGGCTGGGCGATATCATGCGTATCACCAAGAACCGGAGCGTAGCGGGCGCCCTTAACCGCAATTTTGTGCTGCTAGGCGACCCCTCGATGCGCTACGCCCCCCCTCGTCCGCGGGTGACGCTCACCACCCTAACCGCCCACGGACAACCCACCGATACGCTACGTCCGCTCGACCACGTGCGGGTGCAGGGGCAGGTAGCCGATGCCAATGGGGCGCTCGACGAGGCGTTTAGCGGTACGGTGTATATCGACCTACTGGCCGCCCCCCGGGAGGTGACCACCCTGGGGCAGGAAGGCGAAGGCCGAACGATGACGTATCAGAACCGGGACTTTCGGTTGTTCCGGGGGCAGGCCACGGTACGAAACGGGCGGTTTGTTACGGAGTTTGTACTGCCCAAAAATACCGTGAGCACCTACGGGGCGGGCAAGTTTACGTTTTACGCGCAGGATGACGCCCGGCGCCAGGAAGCCAGTGGGGCTCACCCGGTGGTGGTGGGTGGTGATCCTAGCCCTGCCGCAGCAGACAACACCCCGCCCTCGGTAGCGCTGTTCTTTAACCAGGAGGGGCAGCCGGCACCCAGCACGCTGCATCCTAACCCGACCCTGATTGTCCGGTTGGAAGACGAACACGGCATCAACCTGGCCGACGAGGCCCACGGGCTGCGCCTGGTGTTGGACGAATGGCAGGAGTTTTCACTGAACGACGATTATGAAGCGGCGCTCGACGCGCCGGGTCGGGGGAGGGCCACGTTTCGGCTGCCCGATCTGGTGGAGGGGTCGCACACCCTACGGGTGCGGGCCAGCGACACTTATTTGAACACTACCGAGCGGTCGCTCAGCTTCCGCATTGTGGGCGACTCGGTGCTGCTGCTGCAAAACGTGGTGGTGTATCCCAACCCTACCGCAGGGGCCATCAACCTATCGTTTACGCTGGGGGAGCAAGTGGCGCTGGGGCACGCTGAGCTACAGGTGTACACGCCGCAGGGTACGATGGTGTACCGGCGAACTATTGAACTAGTATCGGGTCAGGAATCATACACCGTATCGGACGAACTGCCCCGCTCCGGGGCGGCTCTGCCTGGTCTGTACTTATACCGGCTCACCGTGTACGACGCGCAGGGAGCGCACCAGCAGCACAGCGGGAAGTTGCTGTTGCAACCGTAGCAATGGGTAGATCTAGCACCGATTTTTACAGCGTGCTTATTATATCATCGTCCCCCTGGATCTAAAAAATTCCTAAGGCTGAACCCAGCACGGTCGCTAACCCCAAGAAGCTCAGGAATCCCATAATGTCGGTCACGGTAGTCAGGACGATAGACGAAGACTGAGCGGGGTCCTGGCCAAACGCCTTCAAAATAATAGGTACTACCGCCCCGGAGAACCCTGCAATCACCATAGACAACACCATGGACGTTCCGATTACCAGCGCAATGCCGAATGATGATGCCCAAAAGTAAGCGATCAGGGCCGTGGTGAAAGCGACCGCCACCCCGTTGATAAAACCAACCGCCACCTCCTTTTTAGCTACTTTCCACCATTGATCGGTTTGAATCTCCCGTAGGGCAAGTCCCCGCATCGTCACGGCCAGCGCTTGCGAACCGGTGTTTCCTGATTGGCCCGCCACGACCGGCAAAAATACGGCAAGCACTGTCACCTGAGCAATCGTATCTTCGAAAAATCCGACGATCGAAGCGGCCAGAAAAGCCGTCGCTAGGTTGATTTGCAGCCAGGGTAACCTCTTTTTCACCGCAAACCAGGGGGTTGATAACGCCCGCTCTTCGCGACCCGCTCCGAACATGGCCAGCACATCTTCTGAAGCGTCTTTCTGGGTAGCCGCGATCAGGGTCTCGCTCCGAATGATGCCTAGCAAGTGGTTATCAAGATCAACGACCGCTAAGTTGATGATTTCTCCTTCCTCAAAGAGCTTTACGGCATCTTCAGCCGGGGCCATCACCTGAATACTTTCGCACGGCTCCAGGATGTCGTCGAGAGTTGTACGGGGGGATGAGATGGCTATGTTCTGAATGAAGACCTTCCCCAGCAACTGACCGGCACTGTTGGTTACGTGCACGCTTAGCACTTTTCGATCACCGATCTTCCTTAACTTTTCCAGCACTTGGTCAACCGTCGCACTGGGGTCGAACGTGATAATGCGGGTATCCATAAGGTAACCTGCCGCCTCGGGAGGGTAGGTCAGCATTTCCTGAACGCTCTTGGATTTTGCTTCGGGAAGAAGTTTGAGTTTTCGCTTAGTAACCACTGGGGTTGTCCGAGACAGCAGCTTCGCCGCCGTATAGACATCAATCTCTTCGAAAATAGCCACAAACCGATCCTCGTCCAATACATCGAGCACCCTGGAGACCACATCGGGGGCAAGATTTTCCAGGATTTCTTGCGCTACATCAACGGGTTGGAGGCTCAGATAGTCAATAATTTCCTCCGTAGGAAGCGTATTGAGAATCGTTGTTGCCTCTACGGGAAACCGTTGAATGTACTGGTTGGCTAACTTGTTTTTGATATCCGCTACTTCCATAGTCACGTTCATGTTCAGGAATTTTTGTTTTGATCTGAGCTGCCCAGTAGGCTTGTCAATCCAACCAGGTAAAGATCGCCGAGCGCACTGCCCGCCTTTACTGCTGATTTGTCGGTGCCCACGTTGGCCAGCTTTAGCGCTGATAACCCGTTACGCGAAACAGCGCCCAGAAACTGCCCCTCCCCCTTTACGACGGGTAGGTAGACAAAAGAGTCATCCCAATGTTCCAGCGCATCCTTTACCGTCATATCGGAAGCGACTACCTGCGATACGGGTTTCTTAATGGATCGAATGGTCTTTTGCGGTTCATTGGCTAATAGATCATTCGTTTCGATGTATCCTACCAAGGTTTTCGCCTTGTCAACAACAAACAGCGGAGACCGAACCATTGATGTAGTGGTTTTGATCTCTAACAACGCTTTTTCTACCGTACTGCTTTCGGATAAGGTGAGAAGGTCAGACTCCAAATGTGCGCCAACCTGATCCTTTCTAAAGGTGAGGGCACGCTTAAGATGTTTCCTTAAACCCATCGGAAGCTCGGCCACTATTTGCTGGCGAAGCGGGCGGTTGATGCTTCTAAGGATGGATTCTGAGACAGGGATCGGCAGCAACCCAACCACGTTGACAGCGTTTTTAAGAGACATTCTATCCAGCACTCTTCCCGCTTTGTAAGACGGGAGGCTTGATAGGACAGCCGCTGACTTATTGGGTGCCATGTCCTCAAGCAGAAGCACTACTTCATCAATAGTCAGCTCTTCAATCGCGGCGATGGCTATATCCCGATGGCTGGTGAGAAACTGATCAATCAGACGTTGGTCGTTATTCATTTTTGTCTATTCTTACAATGGTAACGTCGTTCTCGCTAAACCTTTTGGCGGGAATTACGACCAGGCCATCGTTTGTCTCCAGGGAAACGGCATGATCAGCGATTTCGACGATGGTGCCCTCAATATCTCCTAACCTGATTCTGGTACCAAGTTGGTGGGTTTTTCTAAAGTAGTAAGACCCTAGGATATTGCTGACTGAGATTTTAGCACCGAGTCCAAACGAAAAAGAGGCACCAAATAACAGAGCCGCCAGGATGATGACGAATAAGTCCTTAAGAAAAGCAATGTCGACCCCAATCTGGTCTACCGCTACCACGATGGCCAAAAATAGGATCAGGTACCTCACCACTTTACTCAGGTACTTGCCGTTCATACTTCCGGTTCGCGAAGCGGCTTTTTGAGTCAACTTCCCGAGCAGACGACCGGCAATGATTCCCAAGAAGACAATGATGACCGCGGCAACAATGTTGGGGATGTATCCGATGATCCTATCAAACCAGATGCCCGAAAGGTCTAACCCTAGGATTTGTACGCAGATCAGCAGGGATACGGTGATGATAATCCAGAAGAAGACGCTGGAGATGAACGATGCTGAGGTGCTGAGATCAACGTTCAGCGTTGCTCCGGGCAACCCCCGATTTACCCGACTGTTGAAGTAGAGGATTAGTCGTTTTATTCCTTTTTCTATAACCCGGCCCAGGAGATAACCCACCAGAATAACCGCCAAAGCCACCAACAACTTGGGGACGAACTCAATTGCCTCGGCAAGTAGATTCTCCAGATATACGTAAATATCCTGTTTCATTCTTTGGGGTTAGGCCTGATAAACCACATTAATGCGCTCAATCTAGGTAATTTTCGTGATTTAGCTTTCTAGTTACAAAAATTACGATCAAAGTTAACTGTTAGATGATAGCGCTAGTGAGGCTGAGGCCTCTTCTCTGCTTACCTGAGGTCGTCGGTGAGCAGGAAGGCAAGGTTGAGGAATGCGCCAGTCGAAGTCACAACTTCAGCATTCTCCGGTGGTTGGCACCCGATTGGTAAGGCAACCCATCCGATAAGGATAGGAAAGGGAGTGGGAAGTTCACGGCATGCCGGTTAGATAAGTGGAATCAGTTCGGCATCCCACTGGCTCTGGTGCGGATGTTGTCCGTGGTGCTCTCTGAAGCCTACCGTCAGATCAAAAGCATCTACCGGGTAATCGATGCGGATGAGCAGTTCGTTGTGCTCAGCCAGGGTCAGCTCCGTGTGGTGGGCCATCGGCCAGCTACGGCGGAGTTGCTCGCTTTGGTAGGTTAGTTCTCGATTGTGCCACACGCGCACGTAACCGTTGACTCCCACACAGAGCCACTTCTTCTCGTCTGGCTTTCCGGCGAAAGTAGTGAGTAGGTAGATCGTCCGTTCGCCCCGTCCGGTAAAATAGTCGGCCGGACAAATCCGGTGACCGTACGGAAACACGCGCTCGGTACCGAAGGGCAGGGCGTCACGCTGATCAGTCTGCAACTGATCTATCGCATCGCCGTCAAGGAAGTCTTGCGCGCGGGCCACCCGGTCGTGGTTCATGTAGGCAGCCGAGGGCATCGAGGCCAGGCCGTGGTCAGGATACTGCGGGTGCATGGGAGCCAGCGCTTCATCATCGGCCAAAAACGGCCCCACCAGCAGCCAACTACCGTAGAAGGGAATCCCTTTTTCAAATGAGGTGGTTTGACCATCAACCGTTACTTCCAGGGTATAGGGAAAGTGCTTCGCGGTGTAAGCGCGCTGGCGAATTTGCGCTAACGCCGAAGGCTTCCAGGCTACCGGTACCTGAGCATCACGCACCGACCGAGGGGCCACCCCGAAGGATAGCGCTTCTTCCTCAAATACCGGCGACACCAGGCGTAAACGAACGTTAACCGGGTCTTCGCGCAGGTTCTCTACCGACACGCTGAGTTGACCGGCCTGCCCGGAAACCACGTTCGGAAACCTATTGATCACTGATACAAGATGATAAACCGGGGGCACGAATTGATAATGAGTTTTCACATCTATTTTGCTAATCCGGGTGTGCCCGAAATGCTCGGCAAAGGCTACGCCTACGGCAGCGGTTTCGTCGGTGAGTTGGGTCACCGTTTCCGGAACCGCGATGCCCGACACCTCCGGACTCACCATCAGTTGGTTGCCAATGCGCTCTTTCCACACCGGCGGAATCGCTTCGTACCCCTGGATAATTCCGATCAGCGCCGCGGCGGTAGCGATGATGCAGTCGCTGTCGTGGCCGTAATTGATGCTCTGGAGAATGTTATCGAAGGAGTGCCCGAAGGCCAACAGCGCCAGGAGCGTCAGGCCCACGTTCTGCGGTGCCGCGGTAAAGTCGGCATCGCCGTACTTGGATTTAATCTTGTACTTAGTAGTTTCTTCGCCGTAGCGTTCGTACCACTGCGTAACATCGCGGTACAGCTGGGCGAAGCGCGTTCCCCCGTTCGTATGCGGCGCGGCCTGCTGCATAATGGCGGCTACGTCGGCCTCGAAGAATGCCAGCGCAGCGCAGGCGGAGAAAAACATCTCGGCATCCACCGAGAAGTCGGTATGGTCAAGCGTGCTATCCATCCGGGCGTAGCGAGCGGCGGCGGCCGGACTGCCCGGACACAGCATGCCCCAGATCTCACTGCGAATGGGCGAACCCATACTCTGACTCCAGTACGCATTGTTATGGCGACCGGTATCCGGGTTGTCTAGTCCCTTCCGGATGTTGAGCGTGGCGATGCCGTACTCGTTCCAGGGAAAATTGATGTGCGCCCGCCAGTGGTCGCGGTAGTCATTATGCCGAATGTACGGCCCTTTCTGCTTCGCCATATCCAACCACAGGATTTGCAGGTCCAGATCGTCGTTCGGGAAGTTGTTCTCGAACAGGCGGTCGTCGATGGTGATGTCGTGGAAAGTTTTATAACCCTCAATGGGCGCTCCCAGAATACCTCCGGCGCACTTCCCAATCCAGCCGCCCCGGACTTTGTCTACGTACTTGGCAAAAGTAATTTCTCGCATTGTGTTTATCCTTTTTAGTCGACAATTCGATGTTAGCTATTCCACTTCGTATTGTTCTTCTGATTTCAAAGTACGGATAAAATTAGCGAAGCGAAAGGGCAGCCCCCGTGCTATTCTGTACGATTTTATATTACAGTACTCAAGAAAAAGGAATGCACGACTGGTGCTATTAACGATTTTTTTCTGAGGCGATTGAGCAGATTTCGATGCTTGGCTTCGGCGGAGCTATCCGGGGACAAGTGGCGGGATTTGACGTATTTCGATGGGGAGATGCCCCGGGGAGAAGCAAATTCCAGCTTGAATTGTGTACAATATATGCTAATATTGAGGTGGAGAACTATTCGGAGTACCTCCGCCTCCGACAGCAACCGACCGTGGTATGATCGTAGCGTTATTCACCTGGGCGTTTATCCAGAGTTTCTTGATTGGGGGGCTACTGTGGATCAAGCGCCGCAACCGGGCTAACGCGTACCTCTCCATGCTTTTTGTATTAGTCGGAGTCAAGGTGCTCGGACAGTACCTAATGCGGTTTACTTCGGTTCGGTTCGCCCTGCCGGAGGCCATCTTTCTAGCCGACATCATTGATTTTGTTGAACCCGTACTGCTGCTTCTGTACCTGCGTTTGTTGTTCGATCTTCCCGTTGGATCGTCGTATCGCTGGTACTTTCTTCCGGGTGCGGTTTTCACCGTCTTCGCTTTGGCATTCATTACGCAGGTAGCCCACCACGGTATATTTAGTGCTTACCTTAGCTCTGTTCCTCACCGGGTAACCTTGGCGCTGATCGTCATCTGGAAATGTTTCGTCTTGTTTCGTGCTCATTTGCTAATCTACGGCAAGAACCGGATAGCGGTGATTGCTCGCCAGAAAAGGTTTTTGCGCTGGCCTAAACTACTCACCATCTTTCTGCTGGTATCCACCTTGGTCTCGCTCGGCTATCTTCTCTATCATCAGCTCGATGCCCAGGGGTCTTCCTACGAGGGTATTCGGCAGGCTTTAGAATACAACTACATCATCTTTAACGGAAGCCTGGTACTCGCCACGGGCTATTTCTTTCTGGAGGACCCCAAACTGTTCAAGGGACTCGTGCTTAGTCCGGAGCCTGATACCGATGATTTTCCGGGCGGAGAATTTTATTTTAAGAAACTTGAAAAGCTGCTTCGTGATGATAAAATCTACCTGGATAGCGAACTGAACGAGCGGCAGTTTGCCGAAGCCTTGTCGCTGCAACCGTACCTGTTGTCGAAGCTCACTAACCAGCACCTGGGGAAGTCGTTTAGCGAGTTGATCAATGAGCACCGTATCAACGAGGCAAAAGATATTCTAACCTCCGAAAAAGGGCAAACCATGACCATCTATGCCGTGGCGCTGGACAGCGGGTTTCGTTCGGAGTCGGCATTTTACGCTCACTTTAAAAAGATGACCGGGATGACCCCTTCTCAGTACAAAAAGAGCCTGGTGAACCAGTAGACTTATCTTTATAACTAGATTCTCCTTCTTATTTCGAAATCAGAAGGATTGCTGACCGCAGGCAACGCACCTTGGTGGATAACCACCACAACGCTTATCCATGCCCAAAAAAAACTGGCTCAATCTGAGTGAGGCCAAAGACGTAAACGAATACGAACGCGAGCCAGTGCCCGAGTCTGAGGTGAAAGGCTTTCGGAATTTCGTGGGCCTGGTGGCCGGTGAGCACATCGCGGGCACTGAGTTTGTCATTGGCCCCCTGTTCGTGCTGCACGGCGTGTCGGTGCGTGACATCTTTTTGGGGCTACTCGTCGGCAATGTTTTGGCTACGCTCAGCTGGACGTTGGTGTGTGCGCCCACTGCCGTAAAAACCCGCCTGACAATTTTTTATCAACTGGAGAAGATTTGCGGCTTCCGCCTGGTGTCTATCTACAACTTCATCAACGGCTTGCTGTTTGCCGTAGCGGCGGCCGCCATGATTGGCGTATCCGCTTCCGCCGTCGGACTGCTGCTGGGCGTCAAGGGGCCCGGCCTCACCAGCCTGTATCCCGACAGCCTCGCCTGGATTCTGATCATCGTCGCCGTAGGGGCGGTGATCGCGGTGGTGGCGACCTTCGGCTTCGAGGTGGTCGCGAAGTTCTCCTCATTGTTTGCACCCTGGATGCCCCTTGTCTTTCTGGCGGCGGGGCTGGCGATGCTACCCCAGCTGGGGGTCACCGGCTTCGATAACTTCTGGGAGGTAGCCAACGAGAAAATATGGACCGGAGTGCCCGTGGCGGGGCAGACCAAGTATACGCTGTGGCACGTAATCACTTTCTCTTGGCTGGCCAACAACGCCATGCACATTGGGCTTTCGGATATGTCGATCTACCGCTACGCCCGCAAGCCTTACTACGGGCTGGCCTCGGCCTTCGGTATGTTTATCGGGCATTACATGGCCTGGATTGCGTCGGGCATCTTGTGTGCGTTGGCCTTGCAGCGAGGCAACGCCAACCCTTCTCCGGGCGAAATTGCTTTTCTGGGAGCCGGAATAGCCGGATTGATCTGCGTGGTTACCGCCGGGTGGACCACCGCCAACCCTACCATCTACCGGGCCGGACTGGCCGTGCAGGCCCTGCTGCCCACCACCAAACGCTGGAAGATTACCATCATCACCGGCGTCGTGGCCACGGTGCTGGCCTGCTCACCCGCCATCATTAGCAAGCTCGACCAGTTTCTGGGAATCTACGCCCTGGTGGCCGCCCCGGTGGGTGCGGTGGTGCTAGCGGATATTTTCCTGTTTCCGCGCCTGGGGCTGGTATCTAACCTGGCCGAGGTTGCCCACCTCAGGTTCAACTGGTCGGTAGCGCTCACCTGGGCCATTGCCGTGGCTACGGGCTACGGACTGTACCGCTACTTTAATTTGGACTTCTACTTCTTCGTTGCGCTGCCCGGTTGGATTACCGCCGGGGTGGTGTACGTAGGAGTGGCCTACCTTCAGCAGAAGGTGATGATGAAGCAACGTAAACCCCTTCCCTCGTGAAATTGATCGCTAAAGTGCTCTCGTTGGTAGGCTTGGTGCTAACCGTGGTCCCTTCGTTCTTTGTGCTGGGCGGCGCGTTGGACGAGAGTACGTACAAACTGCTGATGCTCATCGGCACCGTTGCCTGGTTGGTAACGGCCCCGGTCTGGATATTCAAGAACGAAAAACAGTTATAAAATTTTCATCAGCAAAACTGCTTCAAACCTGCCTGAATTCTTCCAAGACCACTACCATGAGATCTCCGTTCTTACCTTTATGTACGCCCTGCCCCGGTTGTTTGAATACGCCGAGTAGCCTTATAGTATAAGCGTCTACATCGTACTTCTTTTTTGCCCCCTCTAACCTGAAATTCTCATGGATCAGTTTTTCTTTTGTGCCAAACAACTGGTAATCAATAAAGGTAACAAAATCTATATCGTTAGGATGCTCTTTAGCGGTCACAAAGCTGCCATCAACCCATTGAGT
>JBASAY010000205.1:0-42485 GCA_049650865.1 Tunicatimonas sp. | reverse complement strand
GACAAGGGCAGTCGGGTGCTGCACATGCTGCGCAACTACGTGGGCGATGAGGCTTTCTTCGCGGCGCTGCAGAGCTACCTCACCCGCCACTCCTACAACTCGGTAGAAGTAGACGATCTGCGGCAGGCTTTTGAGGCGGTAACCGGAGAGGATCTACAGTGGTTCTTTAATCAGTGGTACCTGTCGTCCGGGCATCCGCAGCTCAAGATTGAGCAGCGCTACGCCAACGATACCTTGTTTTTACGGGTAGACCAGGTGCAGGACAGCCTCACCACGCCCATCTTCCGCCTACCCACCAGCGTGGACGTGTGGACGAACGGCAAAAAGGAGCGCTACGCAGTGGAGGTAGACCAGGCGAGCGAGACGCTGGAGCTTCCGGTAGCGCAGCAACCCGACTTAGTGATATTTGATGGGGAGGCCGCCCTGTTGGCGCAGGTAGACTTTGAGCGGAGCCGCACCGCGCTCCGCTACCAGCTAACGAACGCCGAGGGCTTTGTGCACCAGTACCAGGCGTTGGCGCAACTGCTGGCCGATACCCTGGCCACCGATACGAAAGCGGTGTTGACCGAAGCGCTGGACAACGACTTTTGGGTGATCCGACAAACCGCCCTGGGGGGGCTGGAAGAACAACTTGCCGAAACGGATACGGCCTTACTCGAAAAGGTAGAGCAGATGGCGAAGCAAGACCCCCGGTCGCTGGTGCAAGCCGACGCGATTAGTCTGCTGGCCACGGTGAACGCCGAGCGCTACCAGCAATTGTTTCGACAGACGTTGCAGGACTCCTCCTACGCCGTGATGGGCACCTCGCTGGCGGCCTACGCCCAGACCTCAGCAACCGACAAAGAGGCACTGTTCAGTGAGTATCAGTTGTACGACAATTTCAACGTGGTGATGACACTGGCCGATTACTACATCGCCAACAACCAACCAGATCAATACGACTGGTTTGCCAGTAAAATACCGAAGGTAGACGATCAGACGCTGTACTACTTTCTGAACTACTTCGCCCGTTACCTAACGCAATCGGACGACCAGCTGTCGGTTGACCGGGGCGTGGACCTACTGGCGCACTACGCCGAGCACCATCCGCAGTACTTCGTGCGCATGTCGGCCTACCGTTCGCTCAGCTTCTTCGAAGAACTGCCGGGCGTAGCGGCGGAGCGGCAGCGCATCAGAGCCGCCGAAACCAACGAACAACTCATCCAACTGTACGAGCAGATTCCCTAGAACTGACTTAGATAACTTCAAACTAACACCAATAAATAATTTCCTAATGAAAGAAAATACTGGGGAAGGCTCCGATCAAATAATCCTAAAAGACAAGCGAACCGGGCGTTACAAAAGAGCAGCTGCCCGCTACCGCCGGTTCCGAGTGCGCAACTCCCCGCAGCGAAATTTGGTGTTTGGGTTTCTGCTCTACACCTTTATTGGCTTTGTGCTGCTATCGCTGCCGTGGCTACAGAAGCAACCCACCGCCCTGCTCGACAACCTATTTATTGCCACCTCAGCGATCTCCACCACCGGACTGGTGACGGTGAGCGTGTTCGACTCATACGAGTGGCTGGGGCAGTTCGTGGTGATGCTTCTTTTCCAAATTGGCGGAGTGGGGTATCTTACTTTTACCACCTACTATTTGCTCACCACCACCAAGACCATCACCCACTGGCACGAGCGCCTGCTGAAGACGGCCTTTGCCATGCCCAAAGAGATTCAGATTCAGGATTTTCTTAAATCAGTGATTGTGTTTACCGTAGCGATGGAAACCCTGGGAGCCATTGGGTTCTTCATTGCTTTCAAGCTCGAGGGCATCGAAACCGGGTTTGCCCTGTGGAGCAGTGTCTTCCACAGCGTCTCGGCCTTCTGCACCGCAGGGTTCGGCCTGTACAACGATAGCTTCATGGGCTTTCGTGACAACCTGCTGATCAACATCATCATTTCGGTGCTGGCGATCACTGGCTCACTGGGCTTCATTGTGGTGACTGACATCTGGTATCGCATCAAGGGGAAGTCTACCACGCTTACCTTCACCACCAAGATTATCCTGTACGGCTTTCTGATTCTGCTCGGGGTAGGCACGTTGCTCGTCTACGCCTACGAACCCGAGATGCAGGGACTAGGGGGGCTGGAAAAGTGGCTAGCCTCGTTCTTTCAGGCCATGACGGCCACCACCACGGTAGGCTTTAATACTTCCGATACCGGAGCGCTGGCCCTGCCAATTCTGTTGTTTGTCATCTTTCTCATGTACATCGGAGCCTCACCTTCCGGCACGGCCGGAGGGATGAAAATTACCACCCTGACGGCGGTGGTATCGCTGATCAAAAGTCGCTTTCGGGGCGACAAGAAAGTCACTTTTTGGGGGCGGGCCATCCCAGGCGAGCGCATCTACGTAGCCACCGCTACGTTTATCTTCTACGTATCGCTGGTCAGCGTGGTCACCTTCCTGCTCACCTTCTCCGAAGAATCCTCCTTTCAGAATATTCTGTTTGAGGCGGCCTCCGCCCTGGGCACGGTGGGGCTGAGCGCGGGTATCACCGGAGACCTATCATCCTTCGGGAAGGCCGTGCTTATCCTGACCATGTTCGTCGGACGCCTGGGAGTGGTTACCTTCGGGTTGGCGCTGCTAGCCCGCAAGCGGAAGAGCGATGTAGAGTTTCTGGAAGACGACATCGCTATGTAGTATTCCTTATCGCACAAAAGAAGCCCAATTTCCTAAGGAGGCTTCTTTTATTCTACCGAGCCAGTACGCAACTCGGAAGGCAGAAAGAAACTCCGTAAATTTACCGCCCGCGGTTTGAATATATCAGAAAAGCCCTTACTTTTGCACTTCCATAAAACTTTATGAGGAGAAGTACGTATTTTCTTACCTTGTAAGGTGGGTTTTTGGACGAGCCGGGGAGATACCAAAGCGGCCAACTGGGGCAGACTGTAAATCTGTTGTCTTACGACTTCGCAGGTTCGAATCCTGCTCTCCCCACCATAGTAATAAAGTAGGTATCGGCGGGAGTAGCTCAATTGGTAGAGCGGCAGCCTTCCAAGCTGCAGGTCGCGGGTTCGAGGCCCGTCTCCCGCTCTACTAATGATTAATGACCGATGAATAATGATTAATAATCTTCATTACTCATTATTCATTCATCATTAGGTTAAGTCTGCCGACGTAGCTCAGGGGTAGAGTGCTTCCTTGGTAAGGAAGAGGTCATGGGTTCAAATCCCATCGTTGGCTCTTAAATTTGTTCACCCAATCGCTTCCTCTCGAGGTTGCGAAATATTAATTGTACGTAAATTACATTCTTTTAAACTGTAACTGATTGATAAAATGGCTAAAGAAACCTTTGACCGTTCCAAACCCCACCTTAACATCGGCACGATCGGTCACGTAGACCACGGCAAAACAACCCTTACCGCCGCCATCACCAAGGTGCTGGCCGATAAAGGACTGGCGACCATGAAAGACTTTTCGGCCATCGACAATGCCCCCGAAGAAAAGGAGCGCGGAATTACGATTAATACCTCACACGTTGAGTATCAAACCGAAAATCGCCACTACGCCCACGTCGACTGCCCCGGTCACGCCGATTACGTGAAGAACATGGTAACGGGTGCGGCCCAGATGGACGGTGCTATCCTAGTGGTAGCCGCCACCGACGGCCCGATGCCCCAAACCCGCGAGCACATCCTGCTGGCCCGCCAGGTAGGAGTGCCTTCACTGGTGGTGTTCATGAACAAGGTAGACTTGGTGGACGATGCCGAACTGCTGGAGCTGGTGGAGATGGAAATCCGCGAACTGCTGTCGTTCTACGAATTCCCCGGCGACGATATTCCGATCATCCAAGGGTCGGCGCTAGGAGCGCTTAACGGCGAAGCCCAGTGGGTAGAGAAGGTAGACGAACTAATGAACGCCGTGGATGAATACATCCCGATGCCGGAGCGCTTGGTAGACCTGCCTTTCTTGATGCCCGTTGAAGACGTATTCTCGATTACTGGTCGAGGTACCGTGGCCACCGGACGTATCGAGCGTGGTGTGATCAACAGCGGCGAGTCCGTAGATATTATGGGTATGGGGGCCGAAAACCTGAAGTCTACCGTAACCGGAGTAGAGATGTTCCGCAAGATATTGGATCGCGGCGAAGCCGGTGACAACGTAGGACTGCTGCTGCGTGGTATTGAAAAGACTGACATCCGCCGTGGAATGGTGATTGCCAAGCCCGGCTCGGTGAAGCCCCACCTGAAGTTCAAAGCTGAGGTATACGTGCTCTCTAAAGAAGAAGGCGGCCGTCACACTCCGTTCTTCAAGAAGTACCGTCCCCAGTTCTACTTCCGTACCACCGACGTAACGGGAGAGATTTCGTTGCCCGATAACGTAGAGATGGTGATGCCTGGTGATAACGTATCTATCACCGTAGACCTGATCAACTCGGTAGCCATGGAGAAGGGACTGCGTTTCGCTATCCGTGAGGGAGGCCGAACCGTAGGTGCCGGACAGGTAACCGAAATCATCGAGTAAAGTAAGAAATGCGAAATGAGAGATGTGGAACAGCAACGTTTCGTATTTCTCATTTCCTATCTCACATTTCCTACACGGGTGTAGCTCAGCTGGTAGAGCGGCGGTCTCCAAAACCGTAGGTCGTGAGTTCGAATCTTACCACCCGTGCTAACGTAGCAACGCATCATGAACAAGATTATCGAGTTTATCAAGGCGTCGTACGACGAGATGAAGAACAAGGTCACCTGGTCGAAGTACGGAGAGTTGCAACGCAGCTCGGTGCTGGTGCTGGTGGCATCCTTGATCTTCGCGCTGCTGATCGGAGTGATGGACTTAGCGTTTGAAAACGCGATGACGTGGTTTTATAACGCATTTTAAGAGGTATGGCTGATCATAAATGGTACGTAGTGCGCGCGGTGAGCGGTCAGGAAAAGAAGGTGAAAACCTACCTGGAGAACGAAATTAACCGCCAGAAGCTCGAAGACTTTGTTCCTCAGATTCTGATCCCCGCCGAGAAGGTAATGGAGATGCGGAACGGCAAGAAACGGGTGCGCGAACGTAACTTCTTTCCGGGTTACATCATGATCTCGGCCGACCTAAGCAACGGGGAGACGTACCACATGATTCAGAGCATCCCCGGCGTCATTGGCTTCTTAGGAGCCAACGGTTCGGGACCCGACAAGGAACCGGTACCGCTGCGCGAGAACGAAGTAAACAGAATCCTGGGGCGCGTAGAAGAAACCGACGAGGACGATATCCAATTAGATACTCCCTACATCGTCGGCGAGGAAGTAAAGGTGATGGACGGCCCGTTTAGTGGCTTTATCGGCAACGTAGAAGAAATCTTCGACGAGCGAAAGAAGCTGAAGGTGATGGTAAAGATCTTCGGACGCAACACCCCGGTAGAACTCAATTACATGCAAGTAGAAAAACAAGATACGACCAATGGCTAAAGAAATACAAGGCTATCTAAAGCTGCAGATCCGCGGGGGGCAGGCAAACCCTTCACCGCCCGTAGGGCCAGCACTGGGTAGTAAGGGACTCAATATCATGGAGTTCTGTAAGCAATTTAACGGACGTACGCAGGACAAGCAGGGGCAGGTGCTACCGGTGGTAGTGACCATCTATAAGGACAAGTCGTTCGACTTCGTTATTAAGACTCCCCCCGCCGCCGTGCTGCTTACCGAGGCATCTAAGATTAAGAAAGGGTCCGCCGAGCCGAACCGTAGCAAAGTAGGCAGCGTAACCTGGAAGCAAGTAGAGGAGATCGCCGAAACCAAGATGCAGGACCTGAACGCATTTAAGATCGAGTCGGCAATGAAAATGGTGGCCGGTACGGCCCGCAGTATGGGAATTCGGGTGAGTGGCAAGGCCCCCTGGAAAAACTAGTAGCGAACAGCATGGGAAAGTTATCTAAGAAGCAGCAAGACGTACTTAAGAAGTACGACTTCAGTAAGTTGCACTCACTGAACGAGGCAACCGATATTATAAAGGACATCACCAAAACCAAGTTCGACTCTTCGGTAGACCTGGATATCAACCTAGGTGTAGACCCCCGCAAGGCCGACCAGATGGTGCGCGGCGTGGTGGCCCTGCCCCACGGCACCGGTAAGGAGCTCAAGGTACTGGTGTTGTGCACTCCCGACAAAGAGGAAGAGGCCAAAGAAGCTGGTGCCGACTACGTGGGACTAGACGACTACATTCAGAAGATCGAAGGCGGATGGACCGACGTAGACGTGATCATCACCATGCCCACCGTAATGGCCAAAGTGGGGCGGCTCGGCCGAGTGCTGGGTCCGCGTGGACTAATGCCCAACCCCAAGGCGGGTACCGTAACGATGGACGTCGGGAAGGCGGTGCAGGAGGTGAAGGCCGGTAAGATCGATTTCAAAGTGGACAAATTCGGTATCATCCATGCCAGCGTGGGCAAGGCATCGTTTGATACGGATAAACTGATCGACAACGCCAACGAACTTATTCAAACCGTAAACCGTTTGAAACCTTCGTCGGCCAAAGGTACCTATTTTAAAAGCATTTGCATGTCTAGCACCATGAGCAAGGGCGTGCACATCGATAAATCTACGATTCAAGGTTTATAAGTTATGACCAAAGAAGATAAAGGCACTTTAATCGACGAACTCACCGAGAGGCTGCGGGAAACTACGCATTTCTACGTGGCGGACACCGGCGGCTTGTCGGTGAAGCAGATCAACGAATTCCGGGAGATGTGCTTCAAGCAGGGCATCGATTATCAGATTGTTAAGAACACCCTGATCAAAAAGGCGTTAGAACGCCTGGATACCGACTATACCCCCTTCGATGAGGTACTTAAGGGAACTTCTGGTATCATGTTTTCACCCGAAGTGAGCAATGCTCCGGCCAAGGTGATCAAGGAGTACCGCAAGAAGTACAAGGCGCTGACCAAGCCAGAATTCAAGGGTGCTTCTATCGACAGTGATCTGTTTGTCGGGGCACAGCACCTGGATATGCTGAGCTCACTCAAATCGAAGAATGAACTGATCGGCGACGTAATCGCGTTGCTGCAGTCTCCGGCCAAGAACGTAATCAGTGCCCTCAAGAGCGGACAGCATACCATTGCGGGACTGGTGAAAACCCTTTCCGAACGGGAAGAAGCATAGGAAAAATTTTAATTAACCAAATAACACAAGTCAAAGAACGATGGCAGATTTGAAAGAATTCGCAGAACAGCTGGTTAACTTATCGGTAAAAGAGGTAAGCGAACTGGCCACCATCCTGAAGGATGAATACGGTATTGAGCCCGCCGCCGCCGCGGCAGTGGCAGCTGCGCCCGCCGGTGGAGGTGGAGACGGCGAAGCTGCTGAAGAGAAAACGGCGTTCGACGTGGTGCTGAAAGCCCCCGGTGGATCTAAATTGGCCGTAGTGAAACTAGTTAAAGAGCTTACGGGTTTAGGACTCAAAGAAGCGAAGGAACTGGTAGATAGCTCGCCCAAAGAAGTGAAGCAGGGAGTGCCTAAAGATGAAGCCGAAGGCATGAAAAAACAACTGGAAGAAGCTGGCGCCGAAGTCGAAATTAAATAGACAACCCGCACCACCATAGTTACTCCTAGGTAGGCCTGGCTTTTTTTGTCAGGTCTTTTCCCGTTTGTGCCCCTATCGACGAGTTCCGCTTTTTGCTGAACCGATTTTCCCACCATCAAAACCAATATAGCTTTGGCTAACGCACAAAAATCAAGTAGCCGTATCGGCTTAGGGCAGGTGACCCCCGATCGCATAAGTTTTTCGTCTATAAAGCGCGTTATTGATTATCCCGACTTCCTGAGCGTTCAATTGCAGTCGTTTCAGGACTTCCTCCAGATTGAAACTCCAGCCGAACAACGGAAGGACGAAGGTCTCTTCAAAGTATTTTCCGAGAACTTCCCGATCACCGACTCGCGCGAGAACTTCGTTCTGGAGTTTATCGACTACGTCATCGATCCGCCCAAGTACTCTATCGATGAGTCCATCGACCGGGGACTGACCTACTCGGTACCTCTCAAGGCGAAGCTTCGCCTGTCGTGCAACGACGAGGATAACGAAGACTTCGAGACCATCGAGCAGGAGGTATTTTTAGGCAACATTCCTTACATGACACTCAAGGGCTCGTTCATCATTAACGGAGCCGAGCGGGTGATCGTGTCGCAACTGCACCGCTCTCCCGGCGTGTTCTTTGCCCAGAGCAAGCACACCAACGGTACCAAGCTATACTCCGCCCGGATCATCCCGTTCAAGGGGTCGTGGATTGAGTTTGCTACCGACGTGAACAACGTGATGTACGCCTACATCGACCGCAAGAAGAAGTTTCCGGTAACCACCCTGCTGCGCGCCATCGGCTACGGAGCGGATAAGGATATTCTGGATCTGTTCGGCTTGTCAGAAGAGGTAAAGGCGGAAGCAAAAACCCTGAAGAAATTTGTGGGCCGTAAGCTGGCCGCCCGGGTGCTGCGTACCTGGACGGAGGACTTTGTGGACGAAGATACCGGTGAAGTGGTGTCTATCGACCGCAACGAGGTGCTGCTGGAGCGCGATTCTATCCTGGAAAAAGAAGACATTCAGATCGTACTGGATTCGGGAGCTGATTCTATCATCGTCCATAAGGACGACGTGAATGTGACCGACTACTCCATTATCTACAATACGCTACAGAAGGATAACTCCAACTCGGAGAAGGAAGCGGTGGAGCAGATTTACCGACAGCTGCGTAACACCGAAGCCCCCGATGAGCAAACGGCCCGTGACATTATCCAAAGCCTGTTCTTTAGCGACAAGCGCTACGACCTGGGCGAAGTAGGTCGCTACCGAATCAATAAGAAGTTGGGTTCCGACATTGCGTCTGATGTTCGGGTGCTCACCACCGAGGACATTATCAAGATTGTAAAGTATCTGATCACGCTGATCAACTCCCGGGCGGTGGTCGATGATATTGACCACTTGAGCAACCGGCGCGTACGCACCGTGGGTGAGCAACTCTACAGCCAGTTTGGCGTAGGCTTGGCCCGGATGGCCCGTACCATCAAGGAGCGCATGAACGTGCGCGATAACGAAGACTTCAAGCCCGTTGACCTGATCAACGCGCGTACGCTGTCATCGGTGATTAACTCGTTCTTCGGCACCAACCAGCTGTCGCAGTTCATGGACCAGACTAATCCGCTGGCCGAGGTAACCCACAAACGACGCATGTCGGCCCTGGGGCCAGGTGGTTTGTCACGCGAACGCGCGGGCTTTGAGGTGCGCGACGTACACTACACCCACTACGGTCGCCTGTGTACCATCGAGACTCCCGAGGGGCCGAACATTGGCTTGATCTCGTCGCTCTGCGTGCACGCTAAGGTGAATAGCATGGGCTTCATCGAAACGCCCTACCGCAAGGTAGAAAAGGGCAACGTGTCGGAAGACGTGATTTACCTGACCGCTGAAGAGGAAGATACGCACAACATCGCCCAGGCCAATGCGCCGCTCACCGACCGGGGTAAGTTTATTAATGACACGATTAAGGCCCGCTACGAAGGAGACTTCCCGGTGGTAGGACCTGACGACGTGGCGTACATGGATATTGCGCCCAACCAGATTGTGTCGGTAGCTGCTTCGTTGATCCCTTTCCTGGAGCACGACGATGCCAACCGCGCCCTGATGGGTTCTAACATGCAGCGGCAGGCGGTGCCCCTCCTTAAGCCTCAGGCTCCGATTGTAGGAACCGGCCTGGAAGAACGGGTGGCGCTCGACTCTCGTTCGCTCATTTTGGCCGAGGAAGACGGCGTGGTCGACTTTGTGGATGCTACCCGCATCGTGATGAAGTACGACCTGACCGAAGATCAGCTAAAGACCAGCTTCGACGCTGAAACCCAGGAGTACCACCTGGTGAAGTTCCGACGCACCAACCAGGATACCTGCGTAAACCTGAAGCCGATTGTGCTGCACGGGCAGCGGGTGAAGAAGGGGCAGCCCCTGTGCGAAGGTTACGCCACCGAAAACGGTGAACTGGCGCTGGGACGTAATCTGATGGTGGCCTTTATGCCCTGGCAGGGGTACAACTTTGAGGATGCAATTGTGATCTCCGAGAAGGTGGTGCGCGAGGATATCTTTACCTCAGTGCACGTAGAGGAGTTTGAACTGGAGGTGCGCGACACCAAGCGCGGCGAAGAGGAACTGACCTCCGAAATTCCGAACGTGAGCGAGGAAGCCGTGAAGAACATCGACGACAACGGCATCATCCGCGTGGGAGCAGAGGTGCGAGAAGGCGATATCCTGATCGGTAAGATCACCCCTAAAGGAGAAACCGACCCCACGCCGGAAGAAAAGCTGCTGCGCGCCATCTTTGGCGACAAAGCCGGCGACGTGAAAGATGCCTCTCTAAAGGCGTCGCCCTCGCTGCGCGGCACCGTGATCGACACTAAACTGTTCTCACGGCCGAAGAAGGACAAAGACCTGCGGGCTAAGTCACGTAAGGAAGTAGAAGTCCTTAAGAAGCGTTACAGCAACGACCTGCTGGCCCTGCGTTCGCGCATGATCGACAAGATGGTGACGCTGCTGGAAGGAAAAACCACCGAAGGGGTGCAGCATAAGTTCGGCGACGAGATCCTTTCTAAAGGAGCGAAGTTTAACCGAGCAAATATTGAGAACAACATCTTCCCTGAGAAGAACCCCTACCGCGACGAAAGCTCGTACAGCGTGCCCGAAGAGGCTAACCTGCTGGCCGACTTAGTGGTAGATAACTGGACCAGCGACGAGAAGCTAAGCGGCTTGGTGCCCGAACTGGTGCGCAACTTTGCCCAGAAGCGTAACGAGATCACCGCGCACTTTAAGCGGGAGCGCTTTACCCTAGAGGTAGGCGATGAGCTTCCGGCGGGAATCGTACAGCTGGCCAAGGTATACGTCGCCAAGAAGCGCAAGCTGAAGGTGGGCGATAAGATGGCGGGCCGCCACGGAAATAAAGGGGTGGTTGCGCGGATCGTGCGCGAAGAAGACATGCCCTTCATGGAAGACGGTACCCCGGTAGATATCGTGCTCAACCCGCTGGGGGTTCCCTCGCGGATGAACATCGGGCAAATCTACGAAACGGTACTCGGCTGGGCGGGCTACAAACTCGGCCGAAAGTACGGCACCCCCATCTTCGACGGGGCAACACTCGACGATGTGATCAAGGAGCTGAACGAAGCTGAACTGCCCGAATTCGGACGAACGGCGCTCTACGACGGACTCACCGGGACCAAGTTCGACCAGAAGGTAACTTGCGGCATCATTTACATGCTGAAGCTGGGTCACTTGGTGGATGACAAGATGCACGCGCGCTCTATTGGACCCTACTCGCTCATCACCCAGCAGCCGCTGGGCGGTAAGGCGCAGTTTGGTGGGCAGCGCTTCGGAGAGATGGAAGTGTGGGCGCTGGAGGCCTTCGGTGCCTCGCACGTGCTGCAAGAAATCCTGACCGTAAAATCAGATGACGTGATCGGCCGCGCCAAAGCCTACGAAGCGATCGTGAAGGGAGAAAACCTACCGAAGCCTAACATCCCCGAGTCGTTCAACGTGCTCGTCCACGAGCTTCGCGGACTAGCCCTAGAAATCACCCTCGAGTAAAGACGCGATTCATCGCGTCTCATTTAGGGTAAAATATGTACAGACTCCATACATAGTGTCTTAACGATAATCACCTATGGCATTCAAGAAAAATAGAAAACTAAATAACGACTTCTCAAAGGTAACCATCAGCCTGGCCTCTCCGGAGTCCATTCTGGAGAGTTCGCACGGAGAAGTTACCCAACCCGAAACCATCAACTACCGGACCTACAAGCCGGAGATGGGTGGGTTATTCTGCGAACGCATCTTCGGTCCGGTGAAGGACTGGGAGTGCCACTGCGGGAAGTACAAGCGTATCCGTTACAAAGGAATCATCTGCGACCGTTGCGGGGTAGAGGTGACCGAGAAGAAGGTGCGCCGCGAGCGCATGGGACACATCGAGCTGGTAGTACCTGTCGCTCACATCTGGTATTTCCGCTCGCTGCCCAACAAAATCGGCTACCTGCTGGGGCTATCTACCAAGAAGCTCGATCAGATTATCTACTACGAGCGCTACGCGGTGATCAACCCCGGCATCAAGGCCGACGATGGCATCAGCTACCTTGACTTCCTGACCGAAGATGAGTACCTGGATATCATCGATAAGCTACCCGCCGATAACCAGAAGCTCGACGACAACGATCCTAACAAGTTTATCGCCAAGATGGGAGCCGATGCGCTAGAAATGCTGCTGGCGCGTACCCAACTGGATGAGCTATCGTATAGCCTGCGCCACCAGGCGGCTACCGACACCTCGCAACAGCGCAAGGCGGAGGCCCTAAAGCGCCTTAAGGTGGTGGAGTCGTTCCGTGATGCCCGTACCCGCATCGAGAACCGCCCCGAGTGGATGATCATCAAGATGGTGCCGGTGATTCCGCCCGAGCTGCGCCCCTTGGTGCCGCTCGACGGCGGACGCTTCGCCACTTCCGACCTGAACGATTTGTACCGTCGAGTGATCATCCGCAACAACCGCTTGAAGCGCCTGATCGACATTAAAGCGCCTGAGGTGATTCTGCGTAACGAAAAGCGCATGCTGCAGGAAGCAGTAGACTCGCTATTCGACAACTCGCGCAAAGTAAACGCGGTACGTTCCGACGGCAACCGCGCCCTGAAGTCGCTTAGCGATATGCTGAAGGGTAAGCAAGGACGCTTCCGCCAGAACCTGCTCGGTAAGCGGGTCGACTACTCCGGCCGTTCGGTGATCGTGGTAGGCCCCGAGCTCAAAATGCACGAGTGCGGACTGCCCAAAGACATGGCCGCTGAGCTGTTCAAGCCCTTTATTATCCGCAAACTGATTGAGCGCGGCATCGTAAAAACGGTAAAGTCTGCTAAGAAAATTGTGGATCGCAAGGACCCGGTGGTGTGGGATATCTTAGAAAACGTACTCAAGGGCCACCCGGTCCTACTGAACCGGGCGCCTACGCTGCACCGTTTGGGTATCCAGGCGTTCCAGCCCAAGCTCATCGAGGGCAAAGCCATCCAACTGCACCCGCTGGTGTGTACGGCCTTTAATGCAGATTTTGACGGTGACCAGATGGCGGTACACGTTCCGCTGGGCCACGAGGCTATTCTGGAAGCATCCATTCTGATGCTGTCGTCGCACAACATCCTGAACCCTGCCAACGGAGCACCGATCACGGTGCCATCGCAAGACATGGTGCTGGGACTGTACTACGTAACCAAGGGGCGCCGTAGCACCGAAGAAGAACCGGTACCTGGTGAAGGACTTACCTTTTACAGTCCGGAAGAGGTAGTGGTGGCGGTTAACGAGGAGCGGGTATCTAAGCACGCCCACATTAAGGTACGGGCTAAGGTGCGTAACGAGAATGACGAACTGGTGACCCAGATGGTAGAAACCGTGGCCGGTCGGGTAATCTTCAACCAACACATGCCCGAAGAGGTGGGGTACATAGATGAGCTGCTTACCAAGAAGAAGCTACAGAAGATCATCGCCCGGGTGTTCAAGATCACTGGCATGGCCCGCACCGCTCAGTTCCTGGACGATATTAAAGAGCTCGGATTCCAGTCGGCCTACCGTGGTGGCTTGTCCATCGGACTAGGCGACATTGTGATTCCGGAAGAGAAGACCAAGCTTATTGAGCAGGCCAAAGAGGAGGTAGAAGCCGTGCGTAACAACTACTTCATGGGGTTGATCACCGACAACGAACGCTACAACCAGGTCATTGATATCTGGACGCGCGTGAACTCGCAGATTACCAACGCGCTGATGAGCAAGATGGAAAATGCCAAGCAAGGCTTCAACTCTATCTACATGATGATGCACTCCGGTGCCCGGGGCTCGCGCGAGCAGATCCGCCAGCTAGGCGGGATGCGGGGGCTGATGGCCAAGCCGCAGAAGAACCTACAGGGTTCGGTCGGTGAGATTATTGAGAACCCAATTCTGTCTAACTTCAAGGAAGGACTAGACGTAATCGAGTACTTTATCTCTACCCACGGTGCCCGTAAGGGACTAGCCGATACCGCCCTGAAGACGGCGGATGCCGGTTACCTAACCCGTCGTTTGGTCGACGTAGCCCAGGACGTAGTGGTGCGCGAGTACGACTGCGGCACGGTGCGCGGCCTGATGGTAACCCCCCTCAAGGACAACGAAGAGATCGTGGAGCCGCTGTCCGAACGCGTACTCGGTCGGGTGCCGGTCCACGATGTGTTTGATCCTATCAGCGAAGAGCTGATTGCGGAATCAGGACAGGAGATCGACGAGGAGCTGGCGTTACGTATCGACGAGAGCAGCATTGAGGAGATAGAGATTCGTTCGCCCCTGACCTGCGAAACCCGCACGGGCATTTGTGCCAAGTGCTACGGACGCAACCTGGCTTCGGGACGCATGGTGCAGATGGGAGAGGCCGTGGGAGTGATCGCGGCGCAATCTATTGGCGAGCCAGGCACGCAGCTGACCTTGCGCACGTTCCACGTGGGCGGTACCGCTTCTAACATTGCAACGGAGGCTACCGTTCGGGCGAAGTTTGAAGGAACCATCGAGTTTGAAGAACTACGCCATATCACTACCTCTGATGATGAGGGCAACGACCGGGAGGTTGTGATGGGACGCTCCGGCGAGATCAAGGTGATTGATGAGAAGAGCGGCAAGGTGCTGTCTACCTACAACGCACCCTACGGTTCGTTCCTGCGCGTGAAAGAGGGCGATAAGGTCGGTAAGAATCAGGAGCTGGCCTACTGGGATCCGTACAATGCGGTGATCATGTCAGAATTTGAAGGGACTATCGACTTTGAGGCCATTGAGCAGGGAATAACCTACAAGGAGGAGTTTGATGAGCAGACTGGCCACCGGGAGAAGGTGATCACCGAGACCAAGGACAAAACGAAGAACCCAGCCATTCTGGTTATTCCGAAAGGGAAGAAAGCGGGGGATGAAAACACCAAGGAGTACAACATTCCGGTGGGAGCGCACTTGGCCGTAGAAACCGGCGATAAGGTAAAAGCCGGACAGGTAATCGCCAAGATTCCTCGTATGATGAGCAAGTCACGCGATATTACCGGAGGTCTGCCCCGCGTTACTGAGCTGTTTGAGGCGCGTAACCCGTCCAATCCGGCGGTAGTAAGCGAAATCAACGGAGCGGTAACCTACGGAGCGATCAAACGGGGTAATCGGGAGATCTTTATCGAGTCGAAAGACGGAGTGAAGAAGCGTTACCTGGTGCCTCTGTCGAAGCACATTCTGGTACAGGACAATGACTTTGTAAAGGCCGGCATGCCACTGTCGGATGGGGCGATCACCCCGGCCGATATCCTGGCGATCAAGGGGCCCACTGCGGTACAGGAGTACCTGGTAGACGAAATCCAGGAGGTATACCGCTTGCAGGGAGTAAAGATCAGCGACAAGCACATCGAGGTAATCGTGGGGCAGATGATGCAGAAGCTGGAGATCGACGATGCTGGCGATACCGACTTCCTGAAACGGCAGATCGTAGACCGCTTTAGCTTCCGCGAGGAGAACGACCGCATTATGGACATCAAGATGGTGGAAGACGCGGGCGATTCGGAGAAGTTTAAGCTTGGTCAACCGGTAACCACCCGCGAGCTACGCGACGAGAACTCATCGCTGAAGCGGCAGGATAAGAAGACGGTGCAGGTGCGCGATGCGCAACCGGCCGTAGCCAAGCCCACCCTGCAGGGAATTACTCAGGCGTCGTTGGGTACCGAGAGCTTTATCTCGGCCGCCTCGTTCCAGGAAACCACCAAGGTGCTGAGCGAAGCCTCCATCCGCGGCAAAGCCGATCACCTGAACGGACTCAAGGAGAACGTAATCGTTGGGCACCTGATTCCGGCCGGTACCGGTACGCGGGCGTACAATAACATGATTGTGGGTTCGAAGGAAGAGTACGAAGCACTGAAGGCCTCGCGCGAGCGGCGTCAGGCAGCGCAGGAGGAGATCGCCCTTGAAACCAACAGCTGATGGCGCAGGAAGAAGAAGCGAAGCAGAGCCAGATTAGCATCGAGCTCTCGGAAGAAATTGCCGAGGGCGAATATGCTAACCTGGCCACCATTGCGCACTCCAACAGTGAGTTTGTGATCGACTTTATCCGGTTGATGCCGGGTACGCCCAAGGCCAAGGTAAAGTCGAGGATCATCGTAACGCCCGAGCACGCCAAGCGGCTGCTGTACGCACTCAAAGACAATATCGACAAGTTCGAAAACGCCTTTGGGTCGATCAAGCAAACCGACGAAGCCCCTAAGTTTCCGATCAACTTCGGCGGAGCCATTGGAGAAGCTTGATTAATTTGACAGTTGAGAATGGGGGAATTGAGAATTGATACCAATTTTTAATTCCCTTGTTCTTAATTCTATACTTACTTCCGTAAGCCTTTGCAATAACCGAAGCATATTTCTATCTTTGCCCCTCAATTTTGGAAATGAGGATCACCAACTAGCGATACTGAATGCCTACTATCCAGCAATTAGTCCGAAAAGGACGAAAAAAATTAACGTCAAAGTCCAAGTCTCCGGCTTTAGAGGCGTGCCCGCAGCGGCGGGGCGTCTGCACCCGGGTGTACACCACCACCCCCAAGAAGCCGAACTCGGCCATGCGGAAGGTGGCACGGGTGCGCCTGACCAACGGACGCGAGGTAAACGCCTACATCCCCGGAGAAGGGCACAATCTTCAGGAGCACTCTATCGTACTGATTCGCGGTGGTCGGGTAAAGGATTTGCCCGGAGTACGCTATCACATTATCCGTGGTGCGCTGGATACCGCGGGCGTGAGCGGACGCACCCAACGCCGATCTAAGTACGGAGCCAAACGACCCAAAAAATAAAGTAGATGAGGAAGTCAAAACCTAAGAAGCGGTACATCCTGCCCGACCCCAAGTTTAGCGATACGCTGGTAACCAAATTTGTGAACTACCTGATGGTAGATGGCAAGAAGAGCATAGCCTACGGTATCTTTTACGATGCGGTAGCAATTGCCGAAGAGAAAACCGGCGAGAACGGTCTGGACCTGTGGAAGAAAGCGCTTACCAACATTTCTCCGGCCGTGGAAGTAAAAAGCCGACGCGTAGGAGGAGCTACCTTTCAGGTGCCCATCGAGGTGCGCCCGTCGCGCCGAACTTCGCTGGGCATTAAGTGGATGATCCGCTACGCGCGTTTGCGGGGTGAGAAAACCATGAAGGAACGATTGGCCGGTGAGATCGTTGCCGGTGCCAAGGGCGAAGGAGCCGCGGTGAAAAAGAAGGACGACACCCACCGCATGGCCGATGCCAACAAAGCGTTTTCACACTTTAGATTCTAGTAGCACTCATGGCGAAGAAAGACCTTAAATTTCTTAGAAATATTGGCATCATGGCCCACATCGATGCCGGAAAAACGACCACCACCGAGCGTATCCTGTACTATACCGGACTCACGCACAAGATCGGCGAGGTGCACGAGGGCGGCGCTACCATGGACTGGATGGCGCAGGAGCAAGAACGCGGTATCACCATTACCTCGGCTGCTACTACCACCACTTGGAAGTATCCTACCGAACAAGGAGCCGCCAACGATGAGACCCGAGACTTTCAGATCAACATCATCGATACCCCCGGCCACGTAGACTTTACCGTAGAGGTAGAGCGTTCGCTGCGGGTGCTGGATGGTGCCGTTGCCCTGTTTGATGCGGTTTCAGGAGTAGAGCCTCAGTCCGAAACCGTATGGCGTCAGGCCGATAAGTACAAGGTGCCCCGCATCTGTTTCGTCAATAAGATGGACCGGGCGGGAGCCGACTTCTTCAACGTGGTAAAGGAAATTGAGGAGAAGCTCAACGCCAAACCTATTCCGCTACAGGTGCCTATTGGTGCTGAGGATAACTTCCGAGGCGTGGTAGACCTGGTGGTGAATAAAGCTATTGTATGGGATGACGACAACCTAGGGATGACCTACAAGTTTGTCGATATTCCCGCTGACCTGGTAGAAACCGTAAATGAGTGGCGACAGCAACTGGTAGAAAGCGTTGCGGAGTACGATGATGCCATACTAGAGAAGTTCTTTGAGGACCCGGATTCCATCAGCGTAGAAGAAATTATGGCAGCGATCCGCAAAGCGGTGATCGATCTGTCTTTCTCACCGGTACTCTGCGGCTCAGCGTTCAAGAATAAAGGAGTGCAGGCGCTGCTGGATGCGGTATGTGCTTACTTACCCTCACCGATGGACTTGCCGCCGGTGACCGGTACCAACGAGTTGGGCGAGGGAAAAATCTCGCGCAACCCGGATCCTGACGAGCCCTTCGCTGCCCTGGCGTTCAAGATTGCTACCGACCCCTACGTGGGCCGACTGGCGTTCTTCCGCGTGTACTCGGGGCAGTTGCCCTCCGGTTCGTACGTGCACAACATGCGCACCGATAAGAAGGAGCGTATCTCGCGCCTGATGCAGATGCACGCCAACAAGCAGAACCAAATCGATAAGGTAGAAGCGGGTGACATCGCGGCGGGCGTAGGCTTTAAGGACATCAAAACCGGCGATACGCTTACCGACGAGAAGAACAAGATTATTCTTGAGTCAATGACCTTCCCCGAACCGGTAATTGGTTACGCCATCGAGCCGAAGTCGCAGGAAGATGTAGATAAGTTAGGCATGGCGGTTGCCAAGCTGGTAGAAGAAGATCCTACCCTGCAGGTGTACACCGACGAAGAAACGGGACAGACCGTACTGCGGGGAATGGGTGAGTTGCACCTGGACATCATCTTGGATCGCATGAAGCGGGAGTTTAAGGTAGAAGTGAACCAGGGAGCTCCGCAGGTAGCGTACAAAGAAGCGTTAACCGAGAAGATAGACCACAAAGAAGTGTACAAGAAGCAGACCGGTGGTCGCGGTAAGTTTGCCGACATCGTGTTTGAAATCGGGCCGCTGGATGCCGAGAGCGAAATCAAGGACGGATTGGAATTTAACAATGCCATCGTAGGCGGTAAAATTCCGAAAGAATTTATTCCGGCCGTACAGAAGGGCTTTGAGCAGTCAATGAGCAACGGACCCCTCGCCGGTTATCCGCTGGATACCATGTGGGTACGGCTCTACGATGGTTCGTACCACGACGTAGATTCGGACGCCCTATCCTTTGAGATGGCCGCCCGCATCGGATTCCGCGCTGCCGCCAAGAAAGCGAAGCCAGTATTGCTAGAGCCGATCATGGCGGTAGAGGTTGTGTGTCCCGATGAGTACACCGGTCCGGTAAACGGCGACCTGAACAAACGTCGCGGCATTATTAAGGGAATGGACACCAAGGGTGGCGCTCAGATTCTGAAAGCCGATGTGCCCCTGTCTGAGCTGTTCGGCTACATCACCGATCTGCGAACTATTTCTTCTGGAAGAGCTTCTGCCTCGCTCACATTTTCTCACTACGATCCCGTTCCTTCTGGAATTGCCCAAGAGGTGATTGCCAAGGTGAAGGGCGAAAAAGTTTAATTTCCCCGTTATGAACCAGAAAATAAGAATAAAGCTAAAGTCCTACGACCACAACCTGGTGGATAAATCGTCGGAGAAGATTGTTCGGGCGGTAAAAACCACCGGAGCCGTGGTGAGTGGACCTATTCCGCTGCCTACCCGTAAGGAGATATTTACGGTGTTGCGTTCGCCCCACGTTAATAAAAAGGCCCGCGAGCAGTTTCAGTTGTGTACTTACAAACGCTTGGTAGACATCTACTCTAGCAGCACCAAAACCGTAGACGCGCTCATGAAACTAGAACTGCCCAGCGGGGTAGACGTAGAGATCAAAGTCTGATCATCGTCGGTGACGATCAGAGAAAAGAACCAATTTCTTGCGAGGAATTGGTTCTTTTTTGTGCTCATACCACCGTTACGCACTTCGCGAGATTGTCTATACTTTAAAGTTGAATTAAATTTTGAGAACGCAGCGAAAATTCCTAAATTTGCAGTCCTTTACGGGAAAATAGCTTTTCGCACTCTAAATTACATTGTCACCATGTCGGGTATTATTGGAAAAAAGATTGGCATGACCAGCATCTACGATGAGGAGGGAAAGAGTATTCCCTGTACCCTGATCGAGGCGGGTCCTTGTGTGATTACCCACGTCAAGAACGAAGAAACGGACGGTTACACCGCCGTGCAGCTTGGGTTTGGCGAGCGGAAGGAGAAGCATGCCTCTAAAGCAGCGGTAGGGCACTTCAAGCGTGCCAATACCACGCCCAAGGCTAAATTGGTAGAGTTTAGAGACTTTCGCGCTGAGTTTGAAGACCAGGTAGCGATAGGCAACAGCGTTACGGTAGGCGAAGTGTTTGCTGAGGGCGACTTTGTGGATGCCATCGGTAAGTCTAAGGGAAAAGGATTTCAGGGCGTAGTAAAGCGCCACGGTTTCGGTGGGGTGGGGCAGGCTACCCACGGCCAGCACAACCGGCAGCGGGCTCCTGGTTCTATCGGAGCGTGCTCGTTTCCCTCCCGCGTATTCAAAGGCATGCGCATGGCGGGTCGCATGGGAGGAGATCGGGTGAAGATGATTAACCTACGGGTTATGAAGATCTACCCTGAGAACAACCTGGTGCTGGTAAGCGGTTCGGTGCCCGGAGCTAAAAATTCGTACGTAGTACTCGAGAAGTAAGTCAATATGGAAGTAGTAGTAAAAAGCGTTCAGGGAGAAGAAACCGGCCGATCAGTAAATCTGGATGATGCCATCTTTGGCATCAAGCCCAACGACCACGCCATCTACCTGGACGTGAAGCAGTACCTGGCCAACCAACGTCAGGGGACGCACAAGGCTAAGGAACGGGCCGAGATCGCAGGATCAACCAAGAAAATTAAGAAGCAGAAGGGAACGGGTACCGCCCGAGCCGGTAGCATCAAATCCCCGATCTTTCGGGGCGGCGGGCGCGTCTTTGGGCCTCGTCCGAGAGATTATCGCTTTAAGCTTAACCGAAAGCTGAAGCAGCTGGCGCGCCGTTCGGCCCTGGCTTACAAGGCGCAAGGTCAGCAAATCACTGTTCTGGAGAACGTATCACTAGACACTCCTAAGACTAAGCAGTACCTGGACTTGCTCAACGGTTTGTCACTCGGCAGCCATAAGTCCCTGCTCGTTACCAAAGAGGTGAATCAAAATGTTGTGCTGTCGGCCCGCAACCTTCGGAACGCCCGCGTCACCACCGCCGATCAGCTAAACACCTACGAAATTCTTCACGCCAACCACCTGATCATCAACGAGGATGCCGTGGAAGCCATTCAACAGTCACTAGCGAAAGCAGAATAGATATGCAAATACTTAAACGGCCCATCGTTACCGAAAAGATATCCACCCAGAATGAGAGTGGCGTATACGGTTTCGTGGTAGATAAGCAGGCGAATAAACTACAGATTCGTGACGCTGTCGAGCGAACCTACGGGGTTACGGTAGACAAGGTACGCACCATGAACTACCAGGGCAAGAAGAAGAGCCGCTACACCAAGTCGAGGGTGGTTAGCGGGCGCAGCACTGGCTTTAAGAAGGCGATTGTTCAGGTGGCCGAGGGCGATATTATTGATTTTTACAGCAACGTATAAGTACTAAGGTATGGCAGTTAAGAAGTTAAGACCCATGACTCCGGGACAGCGCCACCGACTAGCGCCCGTCTTTTCGGACGTTACGACGAGCACTCCCGAGAAGTCACTGATTGCCCCGCAACGCAATAAGGGGGGGAGAAACAACCAGGGGCGGATGACCGTGCGCAACGTAGGTGGTGGTCACAAACGCAAGCTGCGTATCATCGACTTCAAACGGCAAAAGTTTGACATCCCCGCTACGGTGAAGACGATTGAGTATGATCCCAACCGCTCAGCGCGGATTGCCCTGCTGTTTTACGCCGACGGAGCGAAGGCTTACATTCTGGCCCCGGTGGGTCTTAAGGTTGGTCAGGAGATTATCTCGGGCCAGTCGGTAGCTCCCGAAGTGGGTAACACACTGCCGCTATCCGCCATTCCGCTGGGTACGGTAGTGCATAATATTGAACTAACTCCCGGTCGGGGCGGACAGATGGCCCGCAGCGCGGGTACTTACGCGCAGCTATTGGCGCGCGAAGGAAAGTACGTTACCCTAAAATTACCTTCTGGCGAAATGCGCATGGTACTGGGCACCTGCATGGCCACCGTTGGTTCGGTGTCTAACGTAGACCACATGAACGTGACCTACGGAAAAGCCGGGCGCAAGCGCTGGCTAGGTCGTCGGCCCCGCGTTCGTGGTGTAGCGATGAACCCGGTAGACCACCCGATGGGCGGTGGTGAAGGTAAATCGTCTGGTGGGCACCCGCGTTCTCGCAACGGCGTGATCGCTAAGGGTTACAAAACCCGACGGCCTAAGAAGTATTCTAACAAATTGATTATCAGCAGAAAGAATAAATAACTATGGCTCGTTCGCTAAAAAAGGGACCCTACATAGACTATCGCCTGATGCGCAAGGTAGACGTAATGAACGACTCCAGTAAGAAGTCGGTCATCAAAACCTGGTCGCGGCGCTCTATGATCTCACCCGACTTCGTGGGGCACACCTTTGCCGTACACAACGGCAATAAGTTTATCCCGGTCTACGTGACCGAGAATATGGTAGGCCACAAGCTGGGCGAGTTTGCCCCCACCCGTAACTTCCGCGGACACATCGCCAAAAAAGATAAAGGACGAAGATAATGGAAGCAGTAGCTAAACTAAACAACGTGCCTACCTCGCCGCGCAAAATGCGCCTGGTGGCCGATATGGTGCGCGGACGCGACGTGTTCGACGCGCTCAACATTCTGAAGTTTGAGCCGAAGTATGGCGCCGAAAAACTCGAGAAATTGTTGTTCTCCGCAATCTCTAACTGGGAAGTGAAGAACGAAGGTGAGCGCCCCGAAGAAGCCGACTTATACGTAAAAGAGATTCGCGTAGACGCCGGACGTATGCTGAAACGACTGCGTCCTGCTCCTCAGGGACGTGCGCACCGCATCCGCAAGCGCTCTAACCACGTAACGGTTGTGATCGACAGCCGCCTGGATGAGTCATTTGAGGTAGTCACCGAAAACGAAGCATCCGCTAACGAATAAACTATGGGACAGAAAATAAACCCGATTGCCTTTCGGCTAGGAATTATCAAGGGCTGGGACTCCAGCTGGTACGGTGGTAAAGACTTCTCCGACAAGCTGGTTGAAGACTACGAGATCAGAAAGTACGTAAACGCCCGCCTGCAACGGGGGGGAGTGTCGAAAGTAGTGATTGAGCGCACCCTGAAGCGCATCACACTCACCATCCATACGGCCCGTCCCGGAGTGGTGATCGGTAAGGGTGGTGCTGAAGTAGATCGCCTTAAGGAAGAGCTAAAGAAGCTGACCGGCAAGGAAGTGCAGATCAACATTTACGAGATCAAGCGCCCCGAACTGGATGCGCAATTGATCGGCGATTCTATTGCCCAGCAGTTGGAAGCCCGTATTTCTTATCGCCGGGCCATGAAGCAGGCTTTGGCCTCGGCCCTGCGGGTAGGTGCTCAGGGCATTAAAATAAAAGTGTCCGGCCGATTGGGCGGAGCTGAAATGGCCCGTACCGAGCAGTACAAAGAAGGACGCATTCCGCTGCACACTTTGCGCGCGGACATCGACTACGCATTGTCAGAGGCGAACACCGTCTACGGAAAAATTGGTGTGCGGGTGTGGGTGTTTAAAGGAGAAGTATTTGGTAAACGCGACTTGTCGCCGAACGCAGGGGCAAACAATCAAGACAGCGGTCCTCAAAGAGGTGGCCGTGGTGGCGGACGAGGAGGAGACCGAGACCGCCGACGTGACGCGGGCGCAGCCGGAGGAAGACGACGTAGGAATAGATAAACTAAGCAAGCATGTTACAACCAAAAAGGACGAAGTTCAGGAAGATGCAGAAGGGGCGGATCAAGGGGATCGCCCAGCGCGGTCACCGTATCGCCTTCGGAAGCTTCGGACTAAAAACACTAGAGCCCGGTTGGATTACCAGTCGGCAAATAGAGTCGGCCCGTATTGCCATGACCCGCTTTATGAAGCGGGAAGGGCAGGTATGGATTCGTATCTTCCCCGACAAACCCGTAACGAAGAAGCCCGCTGAGGTGCGGATGGGTAAAGGAAAAGGAGCACCCGAGTACTGGGTGGCTACGATCCGTCCGGGGCGGATTATGTTCGAGATGTCGGGTGTGCCCTCGGCAGTTGCTCAAGAGGCGCTGCGGCTGGCCGCTCAAAAATTACCGGTAAAAACCAAATTCGTAGTACGACGCGACTACGTAGGAGAATAATATGAAAAATTCTGAGATAAGAGCCATGTCAGAAGGCGAACTGCACGAGCGACTTCAGACCGAGCAGGAGAGTCTGATCAAACTACGCTTTTCGCACGCGGTCACTCCCATCGAGGACCCCTCTCGCATTCGTAAGATGCGTAAAAACGTGGCCCGATTAAAAACCGAACTGCGCGCTAAGCAACTAGCCCAATAAGACCTATTATGGAAGAAGAGAAGAATACGAACCAACAGCCCACCGAAGAAGCTAACACAAACCCGGAGGGCGCAACATCTACTGAAAGCGCTACGGATGTAGCCCCTACGGAAGTAGCTGCTGCCGAGGCGGCGGTTGCTGAGCAGGAGGCGAGTACCGAAACCGCTACAGCGGAAGCGCAGCCGGAGACTGCGCAGCTGGAGGAAGATCCGCACCACGGCCGAAACCTCCGCAAGGAGCGAGTTGGTGAGGTGACCAGCAATAAAATGAATAAGTCGATCACCGTGTCGGTGCAACGGCGCATCATGCACCCCATCTACGGCAAGTACATTGGCAAGACCACCAAGTTTACCGCCCACGACGAGAACAACGACTGTGGTATTGGCGATACGGTGCGCATCATGGAAACCCGACCGATTAGTAAAAACAAACGGTGGCGTTTGGTAGAAATCATCGAGAGAGCCCAATAAATTATGATACAGCAAGAGTCTAGACTAAACGTAGCGGATAACAGCGGGGCACGCGAAGTGCTTTGCATTCGTGTATTGGGCGGCACCGGAAAGCGCTATGCCTCGGTGGGTGACAAGATCATCGTGACGGTAAAGTCCGCCCTGTCGTCCAGCAGCCTTAAGAAGGGAACCGTTTCGCGGGCCGTGGTGGTTCGAGTGAAAAAAGAAATCCGCCGCAAAGACGGATCTTATATCCGGTTCGAGGAGAACGCTGCGGTGTTGCTCAACCCGAACGATGAGCCCCGCGGTACCCGTATCTTCGGGCCAGTAGCCCGCGAACTGCGCGAGAAGCAGTTTATGAAAATTGTGTCACTAGCGCCCGAAGTCCTCTAAGAACTATGAAAACGCAACAAACCAAGAAGATAAAGCTTCGTATCAAGAAGGACGATACCGTAAAGGTGATCTCCGGAAACGATAAGGGCAAAACCGGAAAGGTACTGGAGATCTATTCAAAACTTAACAAGGCCAAAGTTGAAGGGGTACGCATGGTTACCAAACACAACAAGCCCACGGCACAGAGTCCGGAGGGAGGCCGAGAGCAGCAGGAAGCACTGATTCACATTAGTAACCTCATGCTTATCGACCCGGCCACGGGCGAGCCCGCCCGCGTGGGACGGCGCCTCAACGATGCCGGAAAGCTGCAGCGATTTAATAAAAAAACTAGTGAATTTATTCAGTAATGGCGACAACAGAAACGTACGTTCCTCAACTTAAGGAAAAATATCAGCAGGAGATCATCCCAAAGCTACAGGAAAAGTTTAGCTACAAATCGGTGATGCAGGTGCCCAAGGTAATTAAGATCGCCGTAAACAAGGGGATTGGGGCCGCGGTAGCTGATAAAAAGCTGGTTGATGTAGGGGTAGAGGAGCTATCAACCATCACGGGGCAGAAAGCAGTGGCCACCATTGCTAAGAAGTCAGTCTCGAACTTTAAGCTTCGCGAAGGCATGCCTATCGGTGCGAAGGTAACCCTGCGGGGCAACCGGATGTACGAGTTTATGGACCGCTTGATGAACATTGCTCTGCCTCGCGTGCGCGACTTCCGGGGAATCAACGACAAGGGGTTCGACGGACGTGGCAACTACACGTTAGGAGTAAAGGAACAGATTATATTTCCTGAAATCAGTATTGACAAAGTAAATAGAATTTCCGGCATGGACATCACCTTTGTGACCAATGCCGAAACCGACGAAGAGTGCTACGAACTGCTTAAGGCGTTCGGAATGCCCTTTGCCAATAAAAATAAATAGACAATATGGCTAAGCAATCAATTATTGCCCGAGAAAGAAAGCGCCAGCGTACGGTAGAACGTTACGCCGAAAAGCGCGCCCGACTCAAAGAAGAAGGCGACTACGAAGGTTTGGACAAACTGCCCCGTAACGCATCACCGGTACGTCTGCACAACCGCTGTAAGCTAACCGGACGCCCCCGAGGGTACATGCGTAAGTTCGGCATATCGCGCGTTACCTTCCGAGAGATGGCTTCAATGGGAAAGATCCCCGGAATCACGAAATCTAGCTGGTAAAAACTTTTAAAACGGATAGAATTAACGTACTTTTGCCCTCCGTTTTGCGAAGCTGAACTGAATAAGGGCGTAGTTTATTGCGTCCTACTTAAATAAAAAGAGATGGTTACTGACCCTATATCCGATTATCTTACCCGCATCCGGAACGCCATCCGGGCGAATCACCGGGTGGTTGAGATTCCGGCTTCTAACATCAAGAAGGAAATCACCAAAGTGTTGCACTCCAAAGGATACATCCAGAACTACAAGTTTGAGGATGGTGTCAACTACCAGGGGGTGATCAAAATTGCCCTTAAGTACAATCCCGCCAAGAAAACCCCGGCGATTACCCAGCTTACGCGCATCAGCAAGCCTGGCCTACGCAAGTACGCTACCGCCGAGAATCTTCCCCGCGTGCTGAACGGACTCGGGATTGCCATAATTTCAACGTCTAAGGGACTAATTACCGATAAGGAAGCCCGGAATCTTCACGTGGGTGGTGAGGTGATTTGCCACGTATACTAAGTAACGCATATGTCAAGGATAGGAAATCAACCCATAGAACTGCCCAAGGAGGTAACTCTTACCACCGACGACCACAACGTGGTATCGGTAAAGGGACCCAAGGGAACCCTGACCCAGAAGGTGGATCGCGATCTGAAGGTGACCGTAGAGGATGGCACCATCACGGTGGAGCGCCCTACCGACCAGAAGCGCCACAAGATGATGCACGGCCTGTACCGCTCGCTGATCAACAACATGGTAGAGGGAGTGAACAATGGGATTAAGAAGGAGATGGAGCTGGTAGGAGTAGGATACAAGGCTTCGGTACAGGGCGATATCCTGGAGTTAAGCCTGGGCTACTCGCACGGTATCTTCTTACAGATGCCCGAGGGAGTGAAAGTAACCGCCGAAACCGCTAAGGGAAAAAATCCGATTGTTACCATCGAGGGATACGACAAGCAACTGGTAGGGCAAGTAGCCGCCAAGATTCGCTCGCTGCGCCCGGTAGAGCCTTACAAAGGGAAGGGTATTCGCTTTGTTGGCGAGGTAATTCGTAGAAAAGCTGGTAAAGCAGCCGCTAAATAATAAACTAACATGCCCACGAATAAGAAAGCGGTTCGCCGCAAGCGCATTAAAATGGGAGTCCGCAACAAAGTGAGCGGAACTTCTGATCGTCCCCGCCTGTCGGTGTACAAAAGTAACAAAAGCATATACGCCCAACTGATTGACGATGCGGCCGGGAACACTGTAGCTCAGGCTTCGTCGCGTGAATTAGGCGACTATAACAACGCAACCATTGAGGTGGCGGGTGACGTTGGCAAAAAACTAGCCGAGCGAGCGAGTGCCAACGGTATCTCTTCGGTAGTGTTCGACCGCAACGGATATATTTATCACGGTAAGGTGAAAGCCTTGGCCGACGGGGCTCGTGAAGGAGGCCTTAAATTTTAAAATATGGCAAAGAACGTAAAATCGATCAAAGCAAGCGAAATAGACCTCAAAGAGCGGGTGGTTTCGATCAACCGCGTTGCGAAGGTAGTGAAGGGAGGACGCCGGTTTAGCTTCTCCGCCATTGTGGTGGTCGGAAACGGCGACGGCGTAGTGGGTTACGGACTGGGCAAGGCCAATGAAGTAACCGATTCTATCACTAAGGGAGTAGACGACGCCAAGAAGAACCTACTTCGCGTACCGGTTTTAAAAGGGACCGTGCCGCACGAAGCGCTTGGCAAGTATGGTGGAGGGCTAGTGCTGATTAAACCTGCTGCTCCCGGTACGGGTGTGATCGCGGGCGGTGCCATGCGAGCGGTACTGGAGAGTGCGGGGCTGCACGACGTGCTGGCCAAGTCTAAGGGCTCCTCCAACCCGCACAACGTAGTGAAAGCGACGTTTAACGCGCTGATGTCGATGCGCGACGCGTATACCGTAGCTGAACAGCGCGGAGTAGAACTAAGCACGGTTTTCAACGGATAATAACGATGGCTAAGGTAAAAATCACCCAGCGAAAGAGTTTGATCAACCGTCCGGTACGCCAGAAGCGAACCATTCAGGCGCTAGGACTCGGAAAGATCAACCGAACGGTAGAAGTAGAAGCGACCCCTCAGATTAGGGGAATGATAAATAAGGTACAACACCTGGTAGAAGTAACCGAAGGATAATATGGATCTTAGTACATTAAAACCGGCCCCGGGTTCTACCCGCAGTAACAAGCGCCTCGGACGAGGAGTCGGATCAGGACAGGGAAAAACCGCGGGACGGGGCCACAAGGGCGCCAAGTCCCGGTCGGGTTACAAGAAGAAGATCGGCTTTGAGGGTGGACAAATGCCCTTGCAACGTCGCGTCCCCAAGTTTGGATTTACGCCTCCTAACCGAGTGTCTTATAACGTGCTTAATCTTGATCAGGTGCAGGCAATCGCCGAAACCAAAGGGTCGGACGAATTAACCGTAGCTGATTTCGTGCAGGCAGGTAGGATCGGTAAGAAAGAACGGCTTAAGATTCTTGGCAACGGTGCGATCACCAAGGCAATTACCGTAGAGGCGCACGCGTTCTCTAAGTCAGCGGTTGCCGCCATCGAGCAAGCCGGAGGAACGATCAACAAACTATCTACCCGCGTATGAAGAAGTTTATCACCACCATTCGCAACATATTCTCCATCGAAGAACTTCGTACCCGCATCCTTAACACGATCGGGTTTCTGATTATCTTCCGACTGGGTTCATTTGTGGTTTTACCAGGGGTTGATCCTAACCTGCTGGGCGAAGCGGGCGGTGGTATGCTAGGACTGCTCGACAACTTTCTGGGCGGAGCGTTCAGCCGGGCGTCTATCTTCGGCCTGGGGATTATGCCCTACATTTCGGCCTCGATCGTTATTCAGTTGCTAACGGTAGCGGTGCCCTACTTCCAGAAGCTACAGAAAGAGGGAGACTCAGGCCGCAAGAAAATTACGCAGATCACCCGGGTGCTCACCATTGCGATCACACTGGGTCAGTCTATCGCCTACCTATCTACCGCCGTAGCCCCCGAGGCGGTCGTGATAGATAACACGTTCTTTACCATTTCCTCCATGATTCTGCTTACGGCGGGTACCATTTTCTGTATGTGGTTAGGAGAGAAAATTACCGAGAAGGGCATTGGCAACGGTATCTCGATGCTCATTATGATTGGCATCATCGCCCAGTTCCCGGACTCTATTGTAAAAGAAGCCTTAGCCAAGGGAATGAGCGGTGCGCTGCTGTTCGTACTAGAGATCATTGCGCTGTTCTTCGTGGTGATGGCTACTGTCTTGTTAGTGCAAGCCGTGCGTCGCATTCCGGTGCAGTATGCTAAGCAAGTGGTAGGCAACAAGGTGTACGGCGGACAACGGCAGTACATTCCGCTAAAGGTGAACGCCTCAGGAGTAATGCCGATTATCTTTGCGCAGTCGCTGATGTTTTTGCCGGGACTACTATCCGGATTTTTCGCCGACACGAACGATACTGCCGCGATGGTTGTTCGTACGTTTGGTGATATCACCTCGTGGCAGTACAACCTCGTGTTTGCGGTCATGATTATTTTATTTACGTTCTTTTACACCGCCATAACCATTAATTCCAGTCAGATTTCTGACGACCTGAAGCGCAACGGGGGCTTTGTGCCCGGCGTGAAGCCCGGTAAGCCTACCACTGAATATATTGACACGGTGCTGTCGCGCATCACGTTGCCCGGATCTATATTTTTGGCGGCCATTGCTATTCTTCCGGCCATCGCCAATCTGGCGGGGGTGATCATGGAGTTTTCGTACTTCTACGGAGGTACTTCGCTGTTGATTATGGTGGGAGTTATCCTGGATACGCTGCAGCAGATAGAAAGCTACCTGCTAATGCGACACTACGAAGGGATGATGAAGTCGGGCAAGGTGAGAGGACGTTCACGGGGGGCGGCGGTTGCTTAACCCAATATTGAGTTTATAATATCCTATGGCAAAACAGTCATCTATCGAGCAAGATGGAACCATTAGCGAAGCATTGTCAAATGCTATGTTTCGCGTAGAACTGGAAAACGGACACGAAGTGGTGGCCCACATTTCCGGTAAAATGAGAATGAATTATATAAAAATCCTTCCGGGCGATCGGGTGAAGCTAGAAATGTCACCTTACGATCTGTCTAAAGGAAGAATCGTTTACCGATACAAATAGTTATGAAAGTTAAAGCATCCGTAAAGAAGCGTAGCGCCAACTGCGTCATCGTACGTCGTAAGGGGAAACTCTACGTAATCAATAAGAAAAACCCAAGGTTTAAACAACGACAAGGATAATTATGCGAATAGCTGGAGTTGACATTCCCGATCACAAGCGGGGCGAAGTAGGGTTGACCTACATTTTTGGTATCGGCCGCAGTTCGGCCAACGCCATCCTGGAACGAGCGGGAATAGACCGCGACAAGAAAGCCGGAGACTGGAACGACGAAGAGTCCAATGCGATCCGCTCGATCATCTCGGATGAGTACAAAGTAGAAGGAGTACTTAAGTCTGAAGTGCAGCTAAGCATCAAGCGTCTGCTGGACATCGGGTGCTACCGAGGACTGCGTCACCGCCGGGGACTTCCGGTACGGGGGCAACACACCAAGAATAACTCACGCACCCGCAAGGGCAAGCGCAAGACGGTAGCCAACAAGAAGAAAGCTACTCGCTAATAATAATAGTACAGTCGCGATTTATCGCGTCTCATTCTGAAAAAAAATGGCACAGAAAAGAAAAGACAAAGGAAAAAAGCGCGTCGTAGGGGTAGAAACCCTGGGGCAGGCGCACATCAAAGCTTCCTTCAATAACATTATTATCTCTATCACTAACACCTCAGGGCAAGTAGTATCCTGGGCGTCGGCAGGTAAGATGGGATTTCGTGGTTCTAAGAAAAACACGCCCTACGCTGCTCAGATGGCGGCTGCGAACTGCGCGCAGAAGGCGCACGACGCGGGCATGCGCAAGGTAGAAGTATTTATCAAGGGGCCCGGCTCGGGACGCGATGCGGCCATTCGTTCGCTCCAGAACACTGGCCTGGAGGTGACTTCTATCCAGGATGTGACGCCGCTGCCGCACAATGGATGCCGCCCCCCCAAACGAAGAAGAGTATAATACAAACACAATCGTATAGACGCGATTTATCGCGTCTCAATAGCAAAGATGCCATGCGTGGCGTCTCAAATAATAAAATTAATTATGGCTCGATACCGAGGTCCGAAGGCGAAGATCGCCCGCAAGTTCAATGATCCTATTTTTGGCCCTAGCAAGGCGCTACAAAAGAAGAGCTACCCCCCCGGGCAGCACGGACGTAGTCGCCGTCGCAAGCAGTCGGAGTATGCCATCCAGCTGATGGCCAAGCAAAAGGCAAAGTACACCTACGGAGTGCTCGAGAAGCAGTTTGCTAACCTCTTTGACAAAGCCAGCCGTAGCCAGGGAATTACCGGTGAGGTGCTGCTGCAATTGCTCGAGGCTCGTCTGGATAACGTAGTGTACCGATTGGGTATTTCGCCCACGCGCCGCGGGGCCCGTCAGTTAGTAGGGCACAAACACATTACCGTAAACGGTAATTTGGTAAACATTCCTTCCTACAGTCTGAAGCCCGGCGATATTATAGCCGTGCGCGAAAAGTCGAAGTCGCTGCAGGCAGTGGTAGACAGCGTTGCGGCTAACAGTGCCAAGGCCAAGCGACACAGCTGGCTGGAGTGGGAACAAGGAGACCTTTCCGGACGCTACACGACCCATCCTCAGCGCGATGAAATTCCTGAGAACCTGCAAGAGCAGTTGATCATCGAGCTTTACTCTAAGTAATTACCTAACACAATATATCCATGTCAATACTAGCGTTTCAAATGCCTGAAAAGGTGGTGATGGAGAAGGCCGATAACTTTCACGGCGTCTTCACCTTCAAACCACTGGAGCGGGGATATGGGGTTACCATCGGCAATGCGCTGCGAAGAATCCTGCTGTCCTCCTTGGAGGGATACGCCGTTACCGGAGTGAAAATCCCCGGAGTGCTGCACGAGTTTTCTTCGGTAGACGGAGTGGTGGAAGATGTTTCTGAAATCATCCTCAACCTAAAGATGGTTCGCTTCCGAAAAACCTCTGAGGACTTCGTAGACAATAAGATCGTAGTTCCGCTAAACGGGCAGGCGACCTTTACCGGTGCCGATATCCAGAAGCACACAACTTCCTTTGAGGTGCTGAACGGTGATCACATTATCGCCAACCTTGATGCTTCGGTAAACACTGAAGTAGAAATCTACGTGGAAAAAGGTCGCGGGTATCTGCCTGCTGAAGAAAACAAGCAGAACGACCAAGCCCTGGGGTATATCGCCATTGATGCGATTTTCACTCCCATTAAGAACGTAATGTACCGCATCGAGAATACTCGGGTGGAGCAAAAAACTGACTACGAGCAACTGCAGTTGGATATCCAAACCGATGGTTCGGTGCATCCTGAGGATGCCCTTAAGGGAGCGGCCAATATCCTAATCAACCACTTCATGCTCTTCTCGGACCAGAATATGATTCTGGAGACGCCCCAGCAGGGTGAACCCGATACGGTAGACGAAGAGTTGCTGCACATGCGCAAGCTGCTGAAGACTCCGCTTAACGATCTAGACCTATCAGTGCGGGCTTATAACTGCTTGAAGGCGGCCGACGTGCGCACCCTGGGCGACCTGGTAACGCTGGAGATTTCGGACATGATGAAGTTTCGTAACTTTGGTAAGAAGTCACTAGCCGAACTAGAGCAACTGGTGCAGGACAAGAACCTGACCTTCGGGATGGATCTTACGCGGTATAAGTTAGAAGAAGATTAGGCGAGCCACGCGCTAGCGAATAACTAGAGAACCATGAGACACGGAAAGAAATTTAACCACCTAGGACGCACGTCTACGCACCGCAAGGCGATGCTATCGAATATGGCGACTTCGCTGATCATCAACAAGCGAATCACCACCACGGTAGCCAAGGCCAAGGCGCTACGTAAGTACGTAGAACCTTTGATCACCAAATCGAAAACCGACACTACGCAGTCGCGGCGAATTGTTTTCTCTTACCTGCAGGACAAAACTTCGTCGCAGGTGCTTTTTAGTGAAGTGGCCGAGAAGGTGGCCGACCGCCCCGGCGGATACACCCGCATCATCAAACTGGGTGGACGCCTGGGCGACAACGCCGAGATGGCCCTGATCGAGTTGGTGGACTTTAACGACCTGTACACGCAGGGCGAAGAGAAGGCTAAGACCCGTACCCGACGCAGCCGACGTGGTGGTAAAAAGAAAAGCGAAAGCAGCGCTGACCAAACCGACGAAGCAGCAGTAGCCGTTTCTGGCACCAGCGAAGCCACTGCCGATGAGGTTGCTTCGGAAACTATTCTGGATAGTCCGCCCGCTGCCGACGAAGACAGTACTGAAGTAGGAGCTTCGTCAACCAGCGCCGCCACCGAAGAAGATGTGCCGGCAGTAGCCGATGAAACTTTGCCTGATGAGCCGGTGATAGAGGTTGAGGTAAAAGAAGGCGGCGACGTGATCGAGCTTAGCGGTGAGGCGGTTGTAGACGTAGACGAGCCGGTTGTGATTGAAGAGACTACCGACGAAACGTCCACTGACGACCCAGCGGCCAGTGCTGACGAAGAAGATAACGATGACCAGACGCCGAAGGACAAAGCCTAACATCTTTCGCAAGAACCAAGAAGAGGATTTTCCGACTGCCGGAAAATCCTTTTTTTTTATCGTTTAATTCGCAAACTTGCGGCCGTTGCCCAAGCCTATTCACAACCTTATGACGCATTCATCTCCTCGCCCGGCAGTTCTTTACCTTCAGGATGGCACCACGTTTGACGGCTGGGCCATCGGCAAAATCGGCACCCGCGGCGGCGAAATATGCTTTAATACCGGCATGACTGGCTACCAGGAGATCTACACTGACCCATCGTACTACGGTCAGATTATTGTAAACACCACCTCGCACATCGGCAACTACGGCGTGTTAACAAGTGAGCAGGAGTCGAAAACCCCCAAGATTAGCGCGCTCGTGGTGAATGCCTTCTCGGACCACTACAGCCGCACCCAGGCGGACCATGACCTGCAGAGATACCTCGAGGAGGCCAGCATCGTTGGCATCACCGGAATAGATACCCGTAAGCTAGTTCGTCACATTCGAGCCAAAGGAGCCATGAACGCGGTGGTATCGTCCGAAGGGCTCACCCCCGACCAACTGAAAGAGCACCTGGCGAAGGTGCCCTCGATGGAAGGACTGGAGCTATCGAGCGAGGTGTGCGCCACGGAAGCGTTCACGCTGGGTCCTGACGATGCAACCTTTCGGGTGGCGGTGCTGGACCTGGGCATCAAAACTAGCATTCTCAACAACCTGATCGAGCGCGGTTGTCAGTGCCGGGTGTTTCCGGCGAAAACTCCGTTTGAAGAAATGGAGGCCTGGAATCCCGACGGCTACTTTATATCCAACGGACCGGGCGACCCTAGCGCGATGGACTACGCCGCCGACACCGTCCGAACCATCGTGGGCGAAGACCGGCCGCTGTTCGGCATTTGCCTGGGGCACCAGGTGCTGGCCCGGGCCAAGGGCATCGAGACCTACAAGATGCACCACGGCCACCGCGGGCTGAACCACCCGGTAAAGAACTTGCTTACGGGTCTAAGCGAGATCACTTCCCAAAATCACGGATTCTCGGTAGACCTGGCCACCGCCCAGCAGTCGCCCGAGGTAGAAGTAACGCACGTCAACCTGAACGATAACACCGTAGCCGGTATCCGACTGCGGGACAAAAAAGCGTTTTCGGTGCAGTACCATCCTGAGTCGTCGCCGGGTCCCCACGATTCGCGTTACCTGTTCGACCAGTTTATTGAACTGATGCAGCGTAGCCGAGCGTCACTTAAAGAGGGCGTCGGTGCCCAAACCGCCGACACGCATTCGTAACTAAATATACTATCAGGATGCGTCGCCGACGCATCTCTAACCAATAGCCACTCAAAACGCTAACGAGCCCCCTTATGAGCACAATCAAAAAAATCCATGCCCGCCAGATTCTAGATTCACGCGGCAACCCCACCGTCGAGGTAGACATCACCACCGAAGATGGGATACTGGGCCGCGCCGCGGTGCCTTCGGGAGCATCTACCGGTAAGCACGAGGCGGTAGAACTGCGTGACAACAACGCTGACCGGTTTATGGGAAAAGGCGTAACCCAGGCGGTAGAGAACGTGAACCAAGCCATTGCTCAGGAGCTGGTCGGCACCTCGGTGTTCGAGCAGAACCTGATCGACCATACCATGATCGAGCTCGACGGCACGCCTAATAAGGCCAAACTAGGAGCGAATGCGATCTTAGGAGTGTCGCTGGCCGTAGCCAAGGCGGCGGCTCAAACGGTGCACCAACCCTTGTTTCGCTACATCGGAGGCGTGAGCGCCAACACGCTGCCGGTGCCCATGATGAATATCCTGAACGGAGGTAGCCACGCCGACAACGCCATCGATTTTCAGGAGTTTATGGTGATGCCCGTCAAGGCAGAAAGCTTCTCCGAAGCGCTACGCATGGGAACGGAAGTGTTTCATCACCTAAAAAAGGTGCTAAAGAACAAGGGATTGTCTACCAACGTAGGCGACGAAGGAGGATTTGCGCCTAACATTACATCTAATGTGGAAGCCATCGAGGTAGTGCTGCAGGCCATCGATAAGGCGGGCTACCGCGCCGGAGAAGAGATGTTCATCGCTATGGATGCCGCAGCTTCTGAGTTCTACGACGAAGAGAAGAAGGTATACCGCTTTTCCTCTACCGGCGACGAGCTTACTTCTAACGAGATGGCCAGCTACTGGAAGGAGTGGGTGGATCGGTATCCGATCATTTCTATTGAAGATGGGATGCAGGAAGACGATTGGGAAGGCTGGAAGAAACATACCGAGCTGGTAGGTGATAAGATACAACTGGTGGGTGATGACTTGTTTGTGACCAACGTAGAGCGACTACAGCAGGGCATCGACCAGAATATTGGCAACGCCATCTTGATCAAGGTCAACCAAATTGGCACCCTTACGGAAACCATCGACGCCATCAACCTGGCCCGCCGCCACGGTTACAAGAGCGTGATGTCGCACCGTTCGGGAGAAACCGAAGACAATACGATTGCCGACCTGGCGGTGGCGCTCAATACTGGGCAGATCAAAACCGGCTCTGCCTCTCGTTCCGACCGGATGGCGAAGTATAACCAACTGCTGCGTATCGAGGAAGTGTTGGGTAAAACCGGTGTTTATCCGAATGGCTTGCTATAAGCACTGATTACCCTCGTTGGCGTAGCGAGCGTGCGCAATGAAAGGCCGGGCGGCTTCGTTCTGTACGTAACTGCTACGGCTCACTCTGTATCCCAATGGCTAAGGTTCCTAAATTTGTAAAGAGCTTCTTCTTCCTGTTCACCGTAGCCTTTGCGGTGTGGATGCTCTTCGTAGACGTGAACGACCTGCGGTCGCAGTACCGCCTGGGAAGTAAGCTACGCAGCCTGGAAGCCGAGAAGAAGTTCTACGAGCAGCAGATCAAAGAGGTAAACCTGAATCGGGAGGAGCTGCTTACCAACGACCAGCAGCTCGAAGAGGTAGCCCGGGAGAAGTATCTGATGAAGAAGCCCGAGGAAGATGTCTACGTAATCGTTCGCGAATGAAGCGCTTTATCGTTATATGTATAATTGGATTCAGTGCACTAAGTGTTAGTGCCCAAACCGATTCTACCCGAACGTACTACGAGGAGCCGACGGCTCCCGACTTTTGGGAAAAGGTGACCGTGGGAGGTAACTTCAGCTTGTTGTTTGGCAACTTTACTTTTGTTGACGTGTCGCCTACGATTGGATACCGCTTCACCGATAGTTTTACTGCGGGACCCGGCTTTACGTATCGCTACATAAGGCGCCGCGGGTTTCAGCCGTGGAGCTTGTACGGAGGGCGGGTGTTTGCTCGCCAGCGTTTCGGGCAGCAGTTTTTTGTGCAAACCGAGTTAGAAAGCCTTAATACCCAGATTGCGGGTAACCCCCGTGAACTCTCGCGCACCTGGGTGCCTGGTTTCTTTTTGGGAGGGGGCTTATTCCAACCGGTGGGCCGCCGGGCCGGAATTATTATTTCGGCCATGTACAACCTGATCTACGACGTGAACCGCTCGCCCTATCCCAGTCCCTGGAACTTCAACGTGGGCTTTACGCTCTAGGTGGTTGCCGATACTATGGCGTGTACAGATTGATGATTGGCCGAATAGTTAGTCAGCCGGAAGCTACTGCTGCTTTACTGCGTCGTAGTTAAGCAGTTCCATCGTTTCGCCCCCCAACGCCATTGCGTAAATTTTTTGTTTGGTAAGCAGTTGAACGATAGGCTCGGGCAGGTGTAGACTGGAGAAGATGGGCACTACGGTTTTTCCTTGGTGTTCGGGAAGAAAATCGAAGACATCTTTTAACTTCTCAGCAAATTCTGACACGTACTCGGCTTTGGGGTTAGACTTGGTTTCATTAATAAACAGGTAGTTACCGCAAGTAATCAAAACGTCAAACTCGGTAAGTCTTTTGCGGTCTTTCCGATTGCGCCGCATCACGCGCACCGAGTAGCCATCGATATCAGTGCATCCAAACAGCGTAGTGGCTAATGTGCGTACGTTAGGTGCAGCAATATCTTCGGCGATGGTACCCAAACGGTTGGCCAATTCGCCCCACTTTTTATTGAGGTCTTTTCTGTCCTGGCGCATCTCCTCTTTAAAGTCTGACATCTCTTCTTTAAAATCGGACATTTCCTCCTTAAGGATTTTCGTATCCTGCTCCATGCGTCGCAGCATCTTCTCGGTACGTACCACGAACTCTCCTAGTATAATCTCTAGGGTGCCAACGCGCTCTGTAACTTCCTGATCCATTTTCTTGTAAATTTCTTGGGTAACAAGTTACGACATTCCGGTAAATATTCGCCAATCCGATAGCTAAGCAGCCTCTAACTTCGTTTGAAGCTCTTTCGCGCTAAGCGTCCTGAGACTGGTCATGCGCCTGAAGTTTCACCTCGATACCCAACTTTTTTCCCAGCTGTAGCAAATCATCGACTACCGGTTTCAACAGCGGTATCCCTTCTTCGCGGCGCTTCGCTTCGGTAGCGCGCTCCGGGTCTCCCGGAATCAGCACGCGCTCATGCCCCTGAGTAGTGCGCGCCTGTCGGAAGGTGGTAATCCAGCGGTCCATGTGCTGCTTGAACTCAGCGGCGGGGCGGAAGGCATCAACGCGAATTGCTCCCAGAAAGTGACCAATGCCCTGCCCCACCGGGTCAGAGGGCGGGTCTAGGAAGCTCACAAAAGGCGGCACCCACGGGCCGTAGTTGGCCCCCGAGAAGACTGCCGAAAAGATGTCTACCACCGCCCCCAGGCAGTAGCCCTTGTGCCCTCCGTGCGTATAGTCACCTCCCAGGGGCAGCAGGGCACCCCCCCGCGACACCTCCCGGGGGTCGGTAGAGGGATGCCCGGCTTTGTCCTGAATCCACCCGTCGGGGGCGGACTGTGCCTGGCGCTGCAAAATCTCCAGCTTGCCGTTGGCCACCGTGGTGGTGGCCATGTCGACCACCAGGGGCGGTTGCTCTCCGGCCGGAATGGCTACCGCGATGGGGTTGGTGCCCAGTAGGCGATCGGTAGAAAAAGTAGGAGCCACCAGCGGACTGGCGTTGGTTAGCGCTACGCCGATCATGTCGTGGGGCAGGGCCATCATCGCGTGATAACCCGCGATGCCGAAGTGGTTGGAGTTGCGCACCGCCACCCAGCCGGTGCCCGCTGTTCGGGCTTTGTTGATGGCTACCTCCATGGCGCGGGGGGCCACCACCAGGCCCAGCCCGGCATCACCGTCGACCACGGCGGTGCTCGGGGTTTCGTGGACCACCCGGACCGACGGGCGGGCGTTGATGCGCTTCTTCTCCCACAGGCGGACGTAGCCCGCTAGCCGGGCGATGCCGTGCGAATCTACTCCCCGCAGGTCGGCCGATGCCAGTACCTGCGCCGCTAGTTCGGCGTGGGGGGTAGCGCAGCCAATGGTACGGAAGACGGTGGCGCTAAACTGCTCAAGTATTTGGTAGGGGTAGGTGGTCATCTGAAGCGTAAAGGTTTTGGTACAAGCAGCACGGGTGCCTGGCACGTGGCTTACGCACGTTCCTTGATAAGGTCTTGGAGCACCCCTTCCTTCAGGGCGTAGGCCGACACGCGTAGCGCCTCAATACCTAGCGTGCTAAGGACGAACCGAATGAGCCAGGCCGCCACCACGATCATATCCACGCGCATCTCAACCATACCGGAGATGGCCAGGCGCTCGGCCCGGTTCTTGGCGAGTAGCTCCTGTAGAATACCCGAAAAGCTGTCGGCCGACATCGGAAGCTCGCAGGCATCCGAGCTCACCGCAAGGTGGTGACGGTACGCGTGGATATCGCACAGGGTCTCGAAGGTTCCCGATGCTCCCACCAGGGTTACGGGCTGCCAGCGTTTACCAGCCTCCAGCAAGTCAGCAAGCGTCTCGTGAAAGTAGGCTGTTAGTTCTTGCCGGTTGGCTTCTGAAATTGGGTCCTGGATGTCGAAGCGGTCCAGCAGGCGCTGCGCCCCTATCTCGAAGCTCTGCTTCCAGCGAATCTGTCCACTACTGCTCATAATAAACTCTACGCTGCCTCCCCCGATGTCCATGATCAGGACGGGCGCTTCGTCGAGCGACAGTGCTTCTTGTACTCCCCGAAAGATGTACTCAGCCTCCTGCTGTCCATCAATAATGTCTACTACAATACCTGTCTCCTCCCGGATGCGCTGCCCAAACTCGGCACCGTTGCGGGCGTTGCGGAACGCGCTGGTGGCAGTGGCGCGCACGCGCTTGATACCGCGCTCCTCGATCAGGTCAGCGAACTGCCGTAGGGCTGCCAGCGCCCGTTCCTGCCCCTCTTCGGTAATCAGCCCTTCATTAATACCCCCCTTGCCGATCATTACCGGCAGCCGTAGCCGCTCCGTGATCTGGTAAGATTGGTTAGGGGTTACCTTAGCAATTAAGATATGGAAGGTATTGGTTCCTAGGTCAATGACCGCTACGGTTTCCTGCTGCATGCGACAACGATTAATCTATCAATGGCCCCGAATCTTCAGTAAATTCTCCAGCGCTTCACTGGCAAAGAAGGAAGAAATCCCCCAAAATTCCTACTATATTTGATCAACCTAACTGCCCTCCCCATGAGTAAACCATCAACCGTCCCTCCCGCATCAGACAAGACCAAAGAATGGCAGGAGAAGAATACCGAAGCCGAGCAAGGCGGCGGACCGGCCCGCATCCAGTCTCAGCACGACAAAGGAAAGCTCACCGCCCGCGAAAGACTATCTCTACTGCTAGACGCCGATAGCTTCGAGGAGATCGGCAAACTGGTGCAGCACCGCAGTCACGAGTTCGGACTGGAAAAGCAGCGCTTCCTGGGCGACGGGGTGGTAACCGGTTACGGCACCGTGGCCGGGCGCCTGGTATACGTCTACGCCCAGGATTTTACGGTATTCGGCGGCTCCTTGTCTGAGGCCCACGCCGAGAAAATCGTGCGGATTATGGACCTGGCCATGAAGAACGGCGCGCCCATCATCGGCCTCAACGACTCAGGGGGCGCGCGAATTCAGGAGGGCGTGGTGTCGCTGGGTGGCTACGCCGACATTTTCTACCGCAACACCCTGGCTTCGGGGGTGGTGCCTCAACTCTCGCTGGTAATGGGGCCCTGTGCCGGGGGTGCCGTTTACTCTCCGGCCATCACCGACTTCATCTTTATGGTAGAGAATACTTCCTACATGTTCGTAACCGGACCCAACGTGGTAAAGACGGTGACCCAGGAGGAGGTGACCGCCGAAGAACTGGGCGGGGCCAGCACCCACAGTACCAAGAGCGGCATTACGCACTTTACCTCTCCCAACGAGCTGCACTGCATCCGCTCGGTGCAGCGCCTGCTCAGCTACCTGCCCCAAAACTGCGAGGAAGACCCACCCGCGCTCACGTATTCGGCAACCGCTTCCGAAGCGCGCTCGGTGCTCGACGGCATCGTGCCTGACAACCCCAATCAACCCTACGACATGCGGGAGGTGGTGACGGGTATTGTGGACCAAGATTCGTTTATGGAGGTACATGAGGCGTTTGCCGAGAACATCGTGGTCGGCTTCGCCCGCCTGGCCGGACGCAGCATCGGCGTGGTGGGCAACCAACCGGCGGCCCTGGCGGGAGTGCTAGACATCGACGCCAGCGTGAAGGCAGCCCGCTTTGTGCGTTTCTGCGACGCATTTAACGTGCCGCTGCTGGTGCTGGAAGACGTGCCCGGCTTCTTGCCCGGCACCGACCAAGAGTGGAACGCCATTATCACCAACGGGGCCAAGTTGCTCTACGCCTTTAGTGAGGCCACGGTGCCCCGCATCACGGTGATCACCCGCAAGGCCTACGGCGGGGCGTACGACGTGATGAACTCCAAGCACATTGGGGCCGACATGAACTACGCCTGGCCCTCGGCCGAGATTGCCGTGATGGGTCCCAAGGGAGCCGCTGAAATCATCTTCCGCCGCGAAATTGCCGAGGCCAACGACCCGGAAGCCAAGCTTCAGGAAAAGGTAGACGAGTACACCGCGACCTTCGCCAATCCTTACCGGGCGGCCAGCCGGGGGTACGTAGACGAGGTGATCCTGCCCGAACAAACCCGCGCCAAGCTCATCCGGGCGTTCGGCATGCTAGAGAACAAAGCCGACAAGCTTCCCCGTAAAAAGCACGGAAACATTCCGCTATAAATGGCTAATACTCAGGCGGCTGGTTCAAAACGTTGCGATCACCACCCCTTCCGCTCTTTCAGCGTGGTGATGTGGGCCAGGTGGTGCTGCCCGTGCCAGGCGTAGTTGGCCAGGGCCACATCCAGCCGAAAGGTTTTTTCTTGCTGCGGGTGCACAAAGGTGCGGGCAAAGTCTTCGTCGGTAAGCGATTGCAGCAGCATCACCCAGCGCTGGTGCAGCGCTTCCAGCAGTTGCA
>JBASAY010000204.1:0-12687 GCA_049650865.1 Tunicatimonas sp. | reverse complement strand
CGGATAGGGCTATCCGGAATCCCCTCCCTTAAAGTCGCATACAGGCAACTTTACGGACGCAATACACGACACTAAAGTAGGGGATTCCGGATATTTTGCTACGTTTATCTTCGCAAAATTCCAGAATGACGTGAAAAAGTGTAACAACAAGTACAACAAAATTGCTATTACCTGCATTTTGTCGTACACCCGATACTTGGTGCCGGGGGCACTGGCTGTCACTAATGCCTCATAGTGCAGCGCTGTTCCTTTTTAGGGCAAACACCTGCGTTTCCATCACGGCCAAAAGCTTTCGGTAGCTCTGCCAGCGAAATGAACGAACCATGTTGAGCCGGCGTAGCCACTCAACATGAGCTTTACTTCTGCTTTGCGGACCGGCCAGGATTTTATTCAGAGTAGCACGCATGAGCAACCCTAAGTTGTACAGCAAGTACAAGATCAGGTAAAGGTAAGGATATTTGTAAATTAGGGTAGGCCTGCGGTAAAAGTAGTCGTAAGAGGTTAAGGTAAACCGAGCGTCGGCGAAGCCAACCGCCAGGCGTTGTACGTAGTCCCACTGAAGGCGATTACTAGGAATGAAGTGCTTCAATTGTAGCTCTGGCGTATAGTAGAGGTGGTATCCCATAATCTTCAGGGCGAAACAAATTTCCGCATCTCCTCCCGAACTCAGATTGATACCAGCGCGGTCTGATAGCAAGGATTTAAACCCGCTTATTTCCATTTCAGCCCAGGCAGCGTGCCGGATAGACAGTCCCGCTCCCCATAATTCGTACTTTTCGTCGGGTAACACTCCCGCTTTGTTGGCCTGTTCTCCTACTGCAAACAAGTGCTGAACGGTGTAGAACCACTCGGGTGGGGTAGTTTCGAAGGCCGCGGTATTCTTTCCACCGCACGCTCCTACCTGAGGGTTATTACTAAGAACGTTAGATACTGTCTCAATCCAGTTATCATCGATCCAGTTATCATCATCTACGAAGCTAATAAATTCGTGCTGAGCGGCGTGTACGCCAGCTACGCGGGCCGAAGCTAACCCGGGGGTAGACTCATGCACCACGCGCAATGGAGCGGGCGTGCCAAATTGCTTCCACAGAAGCGCTGCCTGCTGGGCAGTATCGTCGGTAGAGGCATTATCTACCACTATCAGCTCCCAAGCTACATCACGCCGTACTTTTTGTTGTGCAATATGCCGCAAAGTATCGGGCAAACGAGGGACACTATTATGGCAACATACTACTACACTAACTCCTGGCTTTAACATCGCAGTAGGTAGTCTAACAGTTCATCCCCGGGGCTAGTGGGTACTAGATCAGTAGCTAGTTGGTGGGCTGCCCGGCCCATTTCTTCCCAGTGGTCGCGCGAGTGCCATGCTTGTTCCAGCGCCTTTGCTAGGTAGGTAGGGGAAGGAGCCTCCGCCAAAAAACCAGTTTTATCGTTTTGAACAAAAACGGCGTTACCTCCTACGTCGGTGGCTACCGCGGCCCTACCGCAAATCATGGCTTCCATCAGGGCGCAGGGAGTGCCTTCGGCAACGGAGGGCATTACCAAAAGATAATTGTCGGCCCATAGCTTGCGAATATCATCCACGTAACCAGCCAAAAATACTTTGTCGGTAAGTTGGTAAAACTCAATCAAGGTTCGTAAGTACTGTTCGTGAGGTCCTTTACCGTAGAGAAACAACTGCCAGTTCCTATTTTTCCACTGGGGTTCACTAAGCGCTTGCAACAACACATCTTGCCCCTTAAAATTGCAATCCAGGCGCGATACGCAAGCCATGCGGTACGTATCGGTTGCTACAGGATAGGCTACCGGTTGGCGGTTAGTTAGATTGAGCGGGGCAAATATAACGGTAGAAGTAGCCAAGGATAGTCCTAACTGACGGCGGGTAACTTCACGATTCCGCTCAGAAACAAAACATATTCCTTGAGCTTCTGAAAAAATCGCTCTAGCCCGCACAAAATCGCGGTGCGGAAGGGTGTAGTGTTCATAGTTGAACTGAGGAACCAGGTAGTACGGAAGGTTTAAACTGGTGATAGCGCGAAACAAAGACGGCTCTTGTACGATGTCATAATTTCCTCCCTGACTAATACACACCACGTCTGGTCGGAACTGGCGTAAGGCGGCTTTGAGTCCGTAACCACCAAAGTAAATCTGCTGAATTTTATTAGCTGCTTTAGAGGCTAATGCAGAAGCAAAGTTAAACCTTGTTCGGTAGTGAAGTACGGCGCCCTGTTTTTCCAGTTCAACGAGTTGCGTGGGGAGGGGATTCCACCGGTACACCGAGGCAAACACTGGGTGCCCCCGGTCTAGCGCCTGACGGGCGGCCTGTGCCCAGAAGTTCTCGCTACCTCCCCAAGCGCTGCCTTCCATAGTAGAGATAAAAGCGATACGCTTCATGCAAAAAAACTTACCTTATCTAACACTATAGACTTGGACTACCACTGGTTCGACCTGCGCAATGCTCCCTTGTCTCTTACAAAACAAATGTCACATTGGGCAAGTGCTCCGTCTGACGGTCTTCGTAAAAAACCGGCAAAATCGTAAGCCACGTATCCACGAACTTTCATAAATTCAATAACCTCATCGAGCAAAGGAATACCGGGCATAAACTTGTAGAGGGCTACTTCTAAGATATAAACTTCAGTTTGGCCAAACGTTAGAGTAGCTCCCCGTAGCGCTTTCAGTTCGTAGCCCTGGATATCCATTTTGATCAGGTCTGGCATTCTCATGCCTTCCTCGATAAGCGCATCGATGGTGGTAACGGGCACCCGGCGTTGTTTACCCTGTTGCGCCAGGGTTTCGTCGGGCTCTGGAACAAAAGAAGAGCCAGCCAGGTCGTCCCAGATCGTAATCAGTTGCTCCTGTTTTTGTGCCCCCACCCCGGTTAAAAAGTACTGAGCGTTCTGGTGTTTGCGGCAAAAGGCCTGTAGTCCCGCTTCTAACTCTCGTTGAGGTTCGATCAGATAGAGGTAGGCTTCGGGAAAGCAAGCCGCTGCCGTACGGCTCCAGGCGGTTTGGTTGGCTCCCACATCCAGAATGGTTTGGCAGGCAAGGCCCCGGGCTTTTAGGTCTTGTAACAACGTGTCCACACGCCCTACCGGGCGTCGGCTAGAACCGGGTGGAACGATGCGACTATGGCGTAGCTGATACGCATCCAGACCCAGGTAGCGTAGTATGCGTACTAGTAATGCTTTCACTCGGGGCAAGGTAAAGGTTTGGTCTATTACTACCAACGGTTACGAAGTTATCTCACCCTACTCTACCGGAAACAATTCAACGACAAAGGCATCCCCATTCGGAAACGCTTCTCGCTCAATGGTGACAGTATTGCCTACCACTGGTAAGGTTATTTCACTTTCGGTGAGTGGCCCAAACAAGGGTAGCATATCGGTAGCAGGAATCTTAAGCCATACCGCACGCACTTCCTGGGCAGTGGCAAAGCCCGGAATGCTAGCGATGTTCTTCAGCGTGATAGACACGTCTTCAATTGGGGAAGTATAGTGATTGGCTAATAGTACTTGAGCCTTGTTGTTTCCAGTAGCGGTGAAGCTAGCGAAAGGAACCAGGTAACGCTGGTTGGTGCTACTCTGTACGCGGTTTAGGTTGCTCTCGGCGTAGTATTTATGAACCCACCACGCGGCGCGAGGAATGAGCGCATCGGTAAGCAGATCGCTAATGGAACTGTTCCAGCAGTTGTGCCAGCAAGTACGGCACGCACCGTCGGCTTTCCCTGCTTCCAAGTAGTACAAATAAGCCAGCACAAAGGCCGGAACCATATGTTTGTCGCTTAACCCGTACTCGTTGATGTGTATCTCACGAATGCCGAGCGGGGCAAAAGTAGGATTTTCGAGGTAGGCACTTCTCATTTGGGATAGATTGGTGGCTACCTGGGATATGTCGTTGCTAGACTGAAAATCATGCCAAGACAGTACGTCTAACTGCACATCGTGAGCAAGGCAGTACCGCAGGAAGTCATCCAAATACTCAGGCGACCAGTGCGTACTTGGTCCCGAGATAACTACTTCACCGTCCGACTCGGCGCGGAGTATATCGTGAGTAATCTTAAAGGTTTCGAAGAATTGCTCCTGGGTGCCTTTCCAGAACGTAAAATCACCCCCCGTTTGGTCAGGCTCATTCCATATGTCGTATATAACGTCTAGGCCCTCGGTGCGATCAATTACGTTCAGAAGAAAGTCTTGGTACGCGTCGTAGTCGTCGTACGGCATGGTCTCGAAGCCATTACTGTGATCATACCATAAATCTGTAATGACGAGGATAGGGCGTGCCTGAAGCTCGATTTTACGATCGTAGACTGAAAAGAACAGAGCGCCGCTTCTTAATAGCTTTGGCTTCAGGGTAGTGATTAGTGAGTCCGGGGGATTATCGGCCGTTAGGCCGTGTAAGAACCCACTCATCGATTTGTTAGCAACCGGTTCCGAAAAATCTACCTCAATGGTGGCGCTCTCGATGCGCTCTGGGTTATCGCTGCAACTTAGCAGGGGGGTGGTTAGCAGCACTACTGCTACCACATTTGCGTAAATTTTAACCATCTATCGTTTTTCTATGGGGTACCAAGGTACCAAATTTTGCTTAGCTCAAGGCAACAGACTGTGCTTAATTGGTCGAAAGAGTTCGTCGCCTTATTCTCTTAACTACTTTAGGCAAGTAGTTTATAATTCTACGGTTAACGCCGGGGTCGGCAGACCGCACGATCCGAATAAATTCAATAAAGTGCGACGAAAGCAGTAAGCGAACGGGAAACAGACTGATTAATCGGTTAAACACCGCCTGCAAGGCTTTCTCTCGCTCACGGGCGGACAGGGGAATCTGCTGCAAACCAAAAGACACAACTTGATACTCTTCTCTAATTTTGTTAATAATTTTTTCAGGATCAGGCGTATACCGAGTAGTATGAGGGTGGCTTCTGAAGTAGTTGAGGGGGGTAGGAGTGAAAAAAACATCAGCGCGCATCAGCATCTTCATCCATACCAGCCAGTCACCGGCGGTTCTTAGGATAGGGTCTCCGCCCCCCGCCTGCCAGAAAACAGCTTTGCGAAACAGCACCGCGCTGGCGTTAGGAATCGTGTTTTTGTAGATTATGTACCGGCACTCGTCGGCCCCCTGGTTGGTGTAGGTAGTCTTCCAGCGTTCTTCGTCCAGATCGTCGGTCCAATTTTTTGCCGTGCCAATCGCTTGTCCGGTTTCATTTACAATCGTCGATTGGCAATAAGCCAGGCCAATGTTGCGGTCGTTCTTGAGTGGGCCAACCAGCGTTTCTAGCAACTGAGGTGCGGCATAGTCGTCGCTTTCGGCTATCCAGACAAATTCACCTTGAGCCAAACCTACCCCTTTGTTCCACTGCGCAAAGGGACTGCCGCTGTTCGTGTCGTTAAACACCGTTCTAATTCGCTCATCTTGCTGCGCGTAGCGCTCGATGATGCTACGACTATCGTCCGTAGAACAGTCGTCGAGAAGAATTACCTCAAAATCCGGGTAGGTTTGCGAGAGTACCGTCTCAATCCGCTGAGCAAGGTAAGGGGCGTGGTTGTAGTTGGGAATTACAACGGAAATAGTAGGGGCGGTCATTGCTAGCGTTACTTTCTTAGGTTAATGCCAAACATGAGCAGGGCGTAGCAGTACAAGTACCGAATAATCTTTAACCCATTCTTCTGTTTAAGTGATAGTTTTACTGCCTTCTTAGTTAGCCTAACTTTCCACTTTTTGCTTAAAAATCTGCTATCGTACGAAAGAAATAAGAACGGCCTGTCTTCCAGAAATTTGGTTTCTGAGTTGGTAGAGCTAAATCCGCTGTCGGCATAGTTGGCCACCGTGACTTCTACGTACTGCCGAATTATACTACTGTTCAAGAACCACTTTAGGTTATGATCCCAGTCGGCGTAGATGGGATATTGAAGGTTGAAGGGGCCAGTTACTTGGAAAAGCGATTTACGGAAAAACAGTGCTTGGTGACAGATATTCTGGTGAAAGATCTTAATTTCATCAAAAGGACCGTCGTAAACGCCATTAAAGCGGGTACTGTACACGTCGCCGTACAGCACGTCTTGTTCTAAAAGCGGTGCTCGACCAAACACAGTGGTAAGCACTTGGTCAGTATAAAAAACATCATCTCCGCCTAAGAAATAAATCCAGTCGCCCTGCGCCAGGGCAATGCCTTTGTTCATCGCATCGTAGATGCCCCGGTCTGGTTCCGATACATAACGAACATGATCGTACTGCTGCGCGTACTTTTTAACAATTGATAGCGTAGTATCGGTCGACTGCCCATCAATGATCCAGTGTTCGAGAGGGCGGTAGGTTTGCTGGGCCACACTTTCTAGGCAACGGGCTAGGGTAGCGGCGGCATTAAAGGTAGGCGTGATAACGCTTATGGTTGGGTAAGCCATTAGGGGTTTGCAAAAAGGAGCAGCAAGTTACTGGTTTACACTTACTGCCTGGGGTAGGTAAGCTAGCGTATCGTAGCCCTCTTCAGGTTTAAATATCTTGTACTGGTGCCCTCTCAGAAAATTTTGACAGTTGCTCTCGTCGTGCTCGCTCAGGTGAATGTGTTCGTATAGAATTAAATCAGGACGCACTACCTCAAAATTAATAGACTTAATGATTTTGTAGTCGTACCCTTCAGTATCAATATGGAGCAGGTTTAGGCTAGGCATTTTATGCTTTTCTAGAATTGAATCAACAGTTCTGCACTCGACCCTCTTCACAGCAATCTCTGCTTGCGGAAAAAGCTTTTTAACGCTATCAATAGAGGTTATTCTGATAAATTCTTAAGGTTCGTGTCGACACGAACCTCCGGGTAGAAAATTATCAGAATAAAGTTTAATGTGCTCTTTGCTAAAGGAGCCCTGCTGGTTTAGGGTGACCGGTTTGTTTTCGTCAGGCACAAAATCTTTGAAGTAGTAGAAGTCCTGATAGCCATTGTGATTCGCTACGGCTACGTTCTCGAAGGCAATTTCATTAATACCTAGCCCACGGTAGTTTTTCTTGAGCTGCCTAAAAACATAGTCTACCGGTTCTATCAACACTCCCCGCCAAGCGTCCCTGCGAATAAATAGGTAGAGCGGATCACCGGATCGGCCATCGTTAGAACCGATCTGCATAAAAAACAGCCCTTTGTTTTTCTTCGAGTAATTGTTGATGGTTTCTTCTATAGAACCTTTAGGCGGCTTCCACCGGAGGTTTGTGTACATCCAGAAGTCTAAACCAGAGTCGGCAGGTATAAAAGTACGAACAAGCCGCTTAATCACTTTTCTTATCATGGGGGTTGATATCAGAAAGGGCGGAAACGAATTTAATCTAACTGAAATTTATCGCTCTCTAGGTTGTAACTTACCCAGGGTGGTTGGCGAGTCTGGCGCTGATAAAACGAAGCGTAGCGCAGCATGACTTCGCCTTTAGGAATAAATTGAGCAGCTTTTCTCCAGAAAGCCAGGTTACGAATATTTTTTTTATCCTCCTCAGAGGCGGTTAAATAACGAGCATCAACGATAGTATCGGCTTCTTGCATGTACTGCTCGTAGTGTTGGTAAGACAACTGCTGCCCTCCTCTTGCTCGAAAGCCACCGATAAGTGAAAGCGTTGGGTAGAGCGGAGCGTGGTTAAAAAAACGCATCCACAACTCAAAATCACCGGCTAGCCGGTATTGTTGTGATATATAACCTCCGGCTTTTTCCCACAAGCCCCGCCGCCAGTACGTAGACTCTTGCTGAACGAACTGGCCGTCGTGGTGCTTTTTTAAATAAAAATCGTACTTAGAAACCCGGGGGGGGCGATGATACACCACGCTACCGGTCTTGTTAAGCACGGTTGGATACCCCTGCAGCCAGTCTATTTCCGGAAGGTCCTGAAACGCCTGCGCGATGGTAAATAACGCATTCGGGTGCAACATGTCGTCGGCATTGAGCCAGCCCATGATATCGCCAGTGGCTCGGTCGAACCCCTTTTGTAAAGCATGATATAGACCTTGGTCGGACTCGCTGACCCAGTAGGTCAAATGTTTTTCGTATTTTTTGATGATATCGACCGAAGGGTCGGAACTCCCCCCGTCAATAATAATATACTCCAAGTTGGGGTAACTCTGCTTAACTACCGATTGGATGGTTTGCTCAAGATAATCGGCCAGATTAAACGAAGGGGTTATGATGCTTATCTTGGGGTACTTCATGGCGCGCGTTAACCGCTTAACATCTGATCGAGCTTCTGAGAGAATCTTTCCGGATTAAGCGTAAACTCTCCGAGGCTGTCGCCATCCTCGCCTACCACTGCGTCGTAAGCAAATCCGTAGTGCTGGCAGAGCCAATAATAATGGATTTGCACGTAAGAGCGCGGAAAAATTTCCAGTAAATGAAGCGGGGCGGGCTGCCGAAACAGAATATTCAATAAACCTGCGCCGTGAATTCCCACCACGTGGCTAGCTCCGGCAAATAGAGCAATTTGCTCATCTAGATTCATCTCGTCCGTATCTACAACCGCAAAGCCGTACGAACGAGCTACTTCTTCAATTGCCTTATAGTTGCGAAGCGTTCTGCCCCGGGGGGGGCGGCGCGTCAGAAAGATTTTATCGGCCCCGGATCGATCTTCTTTTTCAGCCTCTAAAGTTTGATACAAAGTATCAAAATGAGCTTTGGCATGCGGCATTCGCTGCGCGAATAGTGCGCGTTGCGCTTTCACGTAAAATCCATTTTGAGAAATCCACTGCCGCGTCGACAGGAAGTTGCTCCGTCGCACTGCATCTATAAAAAACTGCTTTTCGGCCAACCCTTGGGGAATGACTATCGGATAATTAGCTAAGCCACATTCTTTCAGAAGCAACAGTTGCCCCAGGATATCATGCATAAAGTGCCAGTAATTAGACCAGCCACTGCGGATCATATTCAGTGAAATCACCGTATCGAACTCTTTAGCTTTATTCGGTAGTTTGTACTTTAAGTATGAAGGAAGCGGAGCCATTTCCCAACTCTGTGATCCGATGGATTCATACACTAACGTATCATCAGGATTGATGGCCCAGCCCTGCTGCGGCTCTATAAGACAAGGCTGTTGATAACGGACTACGTATTCTTCCAGATAGGTTCCTAACCGATAGTGGCTGATGCAGGTAGCGAACTGCTGCTGCACGTAGGGCGGTAGCGATGGATTTACAATGAAATCTTTAGATACCGAGTCTGCTTGATACCGATAATAAAATTGTTCGGCCCGCTGCACCGTGAAAAAGTAGCGGCTGATGTTTTGATGTATCGCTCGTATTTGAGAGATCATATTAGTTTCAGTTCGTACCCTAAACCTGCTAACGCCTGCTCAATGAGTTATTTTATCATTGCTAAGAAGTTTGTTATATAAGGCCAGATAATTTGCTGCCTGCACCTGGGGAGCATATCGTTTAAGGGCATCTTGTCGGATAACTTTAGGGTTAAAAAATTCTGGGTGAGCAATGAAGGTGGTTACTGCTTTTGCCAGGCCTTCCGAGTTAACTTCTTCGCTAAGGTAGCCGTTCAGTCCGTTGATAATAGCATCTTTGATGCCTCCCACTGAGAACCCAATCACCGGAGTGCCGCACATAATGGCTTCCAGCATGGTGTTAGGCAAGTTATCTTCTGTCGAAGAAATAACAAAGGCGTCAGCGGCGTTGTAGGCGATTGCCATCAGACGTGGGTCCCGAAGTTCACCTAAGGTCAAGTAATTGAAAGACTGATCGTTCTCTTCACTACCGGATCCTACCGCACAAAGGGTCACGTTTTTCTCAGAAGAAAGGTGAGCGAGGCTGTCCAGTAAGATTTTAAACCCCTTGCGGGGCTTATTTACATCGTGACTCACCGAGAGTAAAAACGTGTCCCTTAATGGGAGGTTCAGTATTTTTCGGCAAACAGCCTGATCAATTGGTTTGAAGATAGCAGGATCAACACCATTGGCGATGGTGGTGTGTGGGTAATGCCGAAACAGCGCACTGGATGCTGATGTTTCGCTCAACCACCTTGATGGAGATACTACCTGCAGGGGTCGGGCGTATGCTTTGAGTATTTCTTTTTTCTTTTTTAGTAAGTCCGCAGCAAGTTCAGGAAACTTTGTACTGGCTGCCGGAGGGTAATTTTGATCTTTGTATTGGTAACCGGTGTATCCATTCGCATAATGATAGCCCCCGGTGAAGGGGGACATGTCATGAAGCGTCCATACAATTCTTTTATCGTTTCCATTAACAAAAAAAGAAGGCCAGTCTAAAAAATCACCCACCCAGTGAAGATTAATGATGTCAGCCTGTTGGTACATTTCTAATTGAGTGATATCATAGGGCGTGTCGATGAAGGAAAAGTAATCCGCTTCTTGGTTAACGACGTTGCAAAACTCTCGGATACGCTGATTTTCTTTTTGTTTCGTTAGGTTGGTTAGGCGTTCTTGAATCTTCTGATACCAGACAAGCTCTTTAGCAGGAAATACCGTATGCTGAGGGAGAGAACGGGCACTGGGTTGAAGCGTAAGCAAATGGGAATCAACTCCCTGCTCAAGCAAACCGAGGTGCAACGCAATACAAGCGTTGGCTGCTCCGCCACTGGTATACGTGTTCACATGAAGTACTCTCATTTCGTAGCTTCTAAAAACAGGGAGTCTGGCTTCCGAACTTTTCCATCCTCAACGTCTAGTGCCATGTGTTCTTCCCAACGCGGTATCTGGCTCTCATGGGCCGATTTCCTTTGAACATTTCTAAATCCAGTCCCTTTCAACAACGTTCCCAACGAATACTCGTCGTACATCCACTGATGAATTTCTCCGCCATTTCTAAAGCGACCGACTTCCAGATCATGGTTGGCTTGGGGATATCCCGCCAGGTAGCGAATCAGCAGTTTCTTATAAGTGGCAAGATTAAAATATTGCTTCCAGCGAGAAGGATTGGATCGCTGCACCGGAACGGTTTCTTTTCGAAGGAGGTTCTTGCGGTAGTCGGTGAACTCATGGCCGATTCTACTGACTAAATAGCTTTCGTTTTCTATCGTTTTCTTTTCCCAATATGCTGCCATCTCCCCCCCAGAGGTGTTTCTTACTGCCTGATCGTAAAGTTCCAGCATAATCCACTCGTAATGGCGGGCGGCCTGCTCATCTCCGGTTTTTGCTCGCTCAAGGTTAGTTAAATACTCCCGAACAATTTGCTCCAAATCTGGTACAACTATTCGTATGATTCCTCCTGATTTAAGTGCCCGATGGCACTCACTTATGAAAGTAATAGCTCTCGACTTGGAAAAGTGTTCTAGCACATGAGAGTGGTATATAACATCGTACGAGTCGGCCGGAAAAGGAATGCCAGTAGTCAAGTCATGGGCAACAACATTAGGAGCAGTACTGACAAAATCTACGTTAGTCCATCCATCTAAGAAACGGCTTCCACACCCTAGATTAAGATATTGCATGGCTACTTCTTGGTGTAAACCGCCTGAATGGTGAATGCTTTAAACTCTTTACTAAAAGTAGAACGGACAAGTCGTTCGGCAAGAGAATAACTTAATATCTTGCGATAAACCCTTGTCACAAGCGAATTATTGTTTAGAGGGAGGTGACTTATTGAAATGCTTTTAAAGTAGTCTTTGTGGTATTCTTGCAGAGGCTCAAAGTAATTCCCTTGGTGCGTTAAGCCATAAATATTGCTGATGTTTTTCAGTGAATTCCCATCCCATAATCCCATGTGGTGAGGAGGCATGTTTAAAAAGTTATTGTTATCGTTACCCAAGAATCCTCCGTTGTTGGGTACCGAGATGATCAACTTCCCCCCCGGCTTCAACACCCTTACTTGTGCTTCCAAAAAGGAGTTTACATTAGCAATGTGCTCGACTACTTGAAAAGAGCAAACCAAATCATACGTATCAGCATGTTGCTGAGCATGACCCTGAATAGTTTCAGTGAGCACGTTGAGCCCGGCACTGTTTGCTTTATGTGCTGCACTTTTATTTAGTTCCAAACCGGTAGCTTCTATCTGATGCTCATTGACGATTTTCTTCAGGAAGCTTCCTTGAGCGCACCCTACTTCTAATACTTTCATTCCTTTCGAGAGCAAAGTGGCAGCCTGCTGATGCTCCCACTTCCAGGGCATGTAGTACCAATCGAACTGCTGAAGCTTTTCGTAAAACTTATCGTCCCCTGCCACCGTGCAAGGGTAATAAAAGCAATAGCCAGTATCATTATCTCGATAAATAGAAATATCTTTTAATCCCTCAAAAAAGGATGATACATCAATATTACACTGTTTACGATACTGTTCTTTGATGTAAGAGATAGCTATACTCTTCAGCCAAGTTGTGTTATTACTACCGGTTAGCGGACTTTTAACGTTCATAGAATTTGTCCTTGGGGTCAATATTTAAGTAAGACAACGAAGCGCTTTTTATACGTGAGGTTTTACTCCTAAATATCGTATTCTATAACAGGTACGATCAGAGCTATTAGGTAGAGTGATTGCCATCTCTACCAAATGAGAAAGGCAGCTTGCTTATAATAAATCTTTTCAGTTTGTCTCTTTTGCGCTGGGCACCATTGTGTCCAATAAAAAATTTCACTGAAGTATACTGATCAGCTTTCCTGTTAACTCTGATTTCCCTGGGGTGCACTAATCGGCCGATAGTCTGAGTTGGCAAATTTGCCGCAGTGCTGTTTTTGGCAGTAGTATGGGTTGCTCCTTCCCCAAATCCAATA
>JBASAY010000203.1:0-18405 GCA_049650865.1 Tunicatimonas sp. | reverse complement strand
TTCCCTTGCTTGTAGCCCTGTTCAAGCTCTTGGCGCTGCTCGGCTTCTAATTGAATGTAACGTCTCTTCCCTTGCATTTATGTGAAACAAAAAATTGTCAAAATAGTTACGATCCGCTACTTACCTCTCAGCAGGGGTGGATACTGCACTTTGTTGGGCGTTCGTGTTTTATCTTTTGCTATCTCTAAAATATGTTTTGACTCGTTCAAATTCTAATTCCGAAAAAGGATAATCATGTCTTTTTAAAATAGACAGCAAAATGTGTTCAGCTCTCAACTTTTCAGCTCCTAATTCCTGTGCCATTGACTCCGCGCCTTCAACAGCTTCCTTACCTTCTGCTGACATGGCTACTAAACCTATGGGAGTGTTTACTTTCCTAGTCATGCATTGATCAATTAGAAATTTTTCTATTAAGTCGCAATCTTTGCAATTCTTAAGATAATCGGTAGCTGCGGTTTGATTTTCAGCGTTAATCATCGCCATAATCAGATGATCAGGCAAAATTTCTTTGTTGTGACAAGTTTTTGCTATTGAACCACTATTGACAATGGTATCAGGTATTTCTTTCGTACTAGGAGGATTTGAGTCACGAAATACTCCAAAAAATTTATTATACAAATCTCTAATCCGACTTATCATTTTTTTCAATTACATGACGCCCAACAATTGGGTAAACGCAATTGCGTTTATTTCTGCTATAGCTACTTACCTTTTGGTCCAATGAGTGGTTTTTTTACCCGACAAATAGCCTTATTTTATATTAAACCATCTTTTTATATAATTATCCTCTAATATCCATTTGTAAACGTTTACAAACATTTATAAGCGTTTGTAAATGGCCTTACGTATTTAACTCATGTCTGCTTCTCCACTGATATCTCCACACGAGCAATTAGTTATCGTTACGTACTACCAGTAGGTGGATAGACCATCGCTTCACTTACGATGTTTGCGTTTATCGACTACACCCACCCAGTGAACAAGACAGCGCAGGCTACAGAAACTTCATAGCACAATCTAGTTATTTTTACGCTAATTCAAGGAGTATCGTTAGTTAACAGCAACTACCTAACTCACTCTCCGGCAGAGAAAGTCCGCTGTTAACTTTTTGCCCTTAACGGTGTAATGGCTATTTTAACCGCTATTACAAACTACCTATCGGTACACGCCAGAAGATTGGATAATATACTCGCAACCAATACCCAAGAACGAGGCCCCGCCGCCGCTGTCGCCCTACGTATATTTTTACAATTAGCACAAGCCCGTAAAACGTGAAAAAACTAACGCTTCTACTCGCTATCGGGGGACTAGCTATCTGTTGTCCTACCTTCGGCCAAGCTACTCAGCACGATATCGTTATCTACGGGGCCACCTCGGGCGGCATTGCGGCGGCCATTCAGGGTTCGCGCCTGGGCAAGTCGGTGCTGCTCATCGAGCCTACCCAGCGCATCGGCGGGCTTACCACCGGCGGACTCGGCCAAACTGACATTGGCAACAAGCAGGCCATCGGGGGTATCTCCCGCGAGTTTTACCAGAACATCCGCGCGTACTACGATGATCCATCGCACTGGAAGTGGCAGCAACGTTCGGCCTATATTGATGGCGGACAAACCCGCACCGCCGCGGGCGAAGATGCGATGTGGACCTTCGAGCCCTCGGCGGCCCTGGCCGTCTACGAGCAGATGATTGCCGATGAGGACATTGAGCTGATTCGCGGTGCGCGACTGGATCGAGAGAGTGGTATCAGAAAAGAGGGTACGCGCATTACACAAATCACCACCGAAAGCGGCGACACCTACGCCGGAAAAATGTTTATCGACGCCACCTACGAGGGCGACTTGCTGGCCGCCGCCGGAGTGACTTACTTCGTGGGCCGCGAGGCCAACAGCACGTATGGCGAAACCTACAACGGCGTGCAGTTGCTCGAGGGGCACCAGTTTCCCGATAGCGTAGACCCCTACGTTAGCCCCGGCGAGTCCGACAGTGGTTTGCTGTGGGGAATCAATCCGGCCGCGTTAGATGAGCAAGGCAGCGGCGATACCCTGGTGCAGGCCTACAACTTCCGTATCTGCCTCACCGATGACCCAGAAAATCAGGTGCCGATCACCCAACCGGACAACTACGACGCTACGCGCTACGAACTGCTGGCCCGCCTGTTTGCCGCTCAGCCCGATAAGCAAAAGACCAATCAGTACTTTATCTGGAGCAAGATGCCTAACGACAAATCGGACATCAACAACCGAGGCGGCTTCTCTACCGATATGATCAACGAGAACCACGCCTACCCCGAAGCCAATTACGACGAGCGCGCGGCGATCGTCCAGGCCCACGAAGACTACACCAAGGGGCTACTGTACTTCTACACCTCCGACCCGCGGGTGCCCACCGAACTACAGCAGGAGGTACAGCGCTGGGGGTATCCCAAGGATGAGTACCTGGACAATGGCCACTGGTCACCCCAACTCTACGTACGCGAAGCGCGCCGCATGGTGGGCGACTACGTGATGACCCAAGCGCACTGCGTAGGTAAAGAGACGGTCGATGATCCGGTGGGGCTAGCTGCCTACACCATGGACTCCCACAACTGTCAGCGTATTGTTGTGGAAAAAGACGGTGCCGCTATGGTGAAAAACGAGGGCAACGTAGAAGTAGGTGGCTTTCCTCCCTATCCGATTGCGTACCGCTCCATCACGCCCAAACCGGCAGAGGCTACCAACCTACTGGTGCCGGTGTGCCTGTCGGCCAGTCACATTGCCTTTGGTTCTATTCGGATGGAACCAGTCTTTATGGTGCTGGGGCAGTCGGCCGCTACCGCCGCCGCCCTGGCGATAGATAGTGAGCAGTCTGTGCAAGAAATCAGCTATACCAGCCTACGGAAGCAACTGGAGGCTGATCGGCAAATCCTGAAGCACAACGCTGCTAAAGAATAACAACCGAAACGCAGCGCGTACTGGCGCTCGTCACTAAATCTTTCCTTACGCTATGAGAACGCTACTAACTATTTGCTTTTACGCCCTTCTCATTACGGGTACCCTCTCCCTCGTCCAGTGCACCAACCAACCGGAGGAGGCGACCGATCCACCTACTTATTCGGCCGACGTAATTATCTACGGGGGCACCTCCACCGCCTTGACCGCCGCGGTGCAGACCGTTCGGATGGGAAAATCCGCGATCATCGTATCACCCGACAAGCACCTCGGCGGCCTTTCGGCGGGGGGCCTGGGCTGGACGGATACCGGCAATAAGGAAGTGATCGGTGGCTTGTCGCGGGAGTTCTACCAGCGGATTTATCAGGCGTATCAGCAACCCGAGGCGTGGCGGTGGGAAAACCAGGAAGACTACGGCAATACCGGGCAGGGCACCCCCGCCATTGACGGCGCCAACCGCACCATGTGGATCTTCGAGCCGCACGTGGCCGAGCAGGTCTTCGAGGACTTCGTAGCTGAGAACGAGATCGAGCTCTACCGCGATGAGTGGCTGGACCGAGCGAGCGGAGTCGTCAAAGAAGACGGGCGGACTACCTCGCTTACTACGCTGAGCGGGAAAGTGTTTCGGGGCAAGATGTTTATTGATGCTACCTACGAGGGCGACCTGATGGCCGCCGCTGACGTGAGCTACCACGTGGGGCGAGAGACTACCAGCGTCTACAACGAGGAGTGGAATGGTATACAAACCGGCGTGCTCCACCATCAGCACCACTTCAAAAGCGATATCAGTCCGTACGTGGTTTCGGGCGACTCCACCAGCGGCGTACTGCCTCTGGTTTCGGACGAAAACCCTGGCGAGTACGGTGCGGGCGATGACAAGATTCAGGCCTACTGCTTTCGGATGTGCCTGAGCAACCACCCTGACAACCGCGTAGCGTTTCTGCGTCCCGAGGGCTACGACTCCACCCAATACGAATTGCTGGCGCGGGTTTTCGACAGCGGCTGGCGCGACACTTTCCGTAAGTTTGATATGATCCCGAATCGGAAAACCGACACCAACAACCACGGTCCGGTGAGCACCGATAATATTGGCAAAAACTACGATTACCCCGAAGCTTCGTACGAACGCCGAAAAGAGATTATCACGCAGCATGAAACCTACCAAAAGGGGCTGATGTACTTTATTGCCAACGACCCGCGGGTGCCCGCCGAGGTACGGGAGGAGATGAGCCAGTGGGGGCTAGCCCAGGATGAGTTTACCGACAACGGCCACTGGCCACACCAAATCTACGTGCGCGAAGCCCGCCGTATGATCGGTGACTACGTGATGACCGAAAATGATATCCTGGATAAACGCGAGACGCCCCGCTCGGTGGGGATGGGCTCTTACACCATGGACTCGCACAACGTGCAGCGTTACATAAAGCCCGACGGCTACGTGCAAAACGAGGGCGACATTGGGGCCAAGGTGCCCGAACCCTACGAAATTTCGTACGGAGCGCTGGTGCCTCAGCAGGAAGAGTGCACAAATCTATTGGTGCCGGTTTGCGCCTCCAGTTCGCACATCGCTTTTGGTTCTATTCGGATGGAACCGGTGTTTATGATTCTGGGGCAGAGTGCCGCTACTGCCGCGGTACAGGCCCTTGATGAGAACGTAGCCGTCCAAGAGGTGGACTACGAAACGCTCAAGCAGCGGCTACTGGCGGACGGGCAGCGGCTGACGCTGGCTGATAACGTGGCGGCTAATCAATAGATGATTGTTGGCGCTGACTGGCAGTCTAGAAATACGTCTACAACCCGAAACTAGCCAGGCCGTTACGCTGTATTAAATGCGAAACTAAATTCAGCGACTATGTTCAACGTAATGCATACCTCCCAAGACTTTGAAGCAGCTCTCGCGGCCAGCCACGAAAAGCCGATCGTACTATTTAAGCACTCCGCGACCTGCCCCTTTAGCGCCGCAGCGCAGGTTGAGGTAGCCAATGCCAAACACGACATCGACATCTATGGCATGGTGCTGCAATATACGGGGGATTTGAAAGAGGAAATCGCTGAGAGACTGAACGTAGAACACCAAAGTCCGCAGACGATCGTCGTTCATAAAGGCCAGGCGGTGAGCCACCAGTGGCGTGACGAGATTCAGAAAGATCGGCTGATTCAGGCAGTTGCTAATCTTTGACCTTAAAGCATCACTAAACGAACGCTACACCTGCTCGTAATCTTTGATATCCGACAAGTCGAAATCGTTCATAAAGGCGGTTGTAAAGTCTCCCTTTTTAAACTTCGGGTCGTTCATTAGCTTGATGTGGAAGGGGATGGTGGTTTTGATGCCTTCGATGACAAACTCCTGCAGGGCTCGGCTCATCCGAGTGATGGCTTCCTCACGCGATTGTCCGCTTACAATCAGCTTAGCAATCATTGAGTCGTAGTTAGGAGGGATGGTGTACCCCGCGTAGATGTGACTGTCGATGCGCACGCCGCGCCCGCCGGGCATATGTAGGTTGGTAATCTGGCCGGGTGAGGGGCGGAAGTCGCGGGCGGGGTCTTCCGCGTTGATGCGGCACTCGAGGGCGTGCATCTGGGGGTAGTAATTGTTCCCCGAAATCTCTATGCCCGCCGCCACTTTAATCTGCTCCTTGATCAGGTCGTAGTTGGTAACCTCTTCGGTGATGGGATGCTCTACCTGAATGCGGGTGTTCATCTCCATGAAGTAGAAGTCGCGGTGCTTGTCTACCAGAAACTCAATGGTCCCCGCCCCTTCGTAGCCAATGGCTTCGGCCCCGGCAATAGCCGCATTGCCCATCTTGTCGCGCAACTCGGGCGTCATAAAGGGCGACGGAGTTTCTTCTACCAGCTTCTGGTGCCGCCGCTGTATCGAGCAGTCACGCTCCGACAGGTGGCAGGCCTTACCCGTGTGGTCGCCTACGATCTGAATCTCAATGTGACGCGGTTCCTCTACGAATTTTTCTAAGTACAGCGCATCATTACCAAAGGCCGAACCCGACTCCCGCTTGGCGTCGTCCCAGGCTTTTTTGAAGCCAGCAGCATCAGATACGATACGCATTCCTTTGCCGCCGCCGCCGGCCGTCGCTTTCAGGATAACCGGATAGCCAATCTCCTTAGCGATACCCAATCCTTCATCAATGGTACCCACCAAGCCATCGGAGCCCGGTACGGTAGGCACGCCCGCCGCCTGCATGGTGGCCTTGGCGGTGGCTTTGTCGCCCATCTTATTAATCATCTCGGGCGAAGGCCCAATGAACTTGATCTGGTATTCAGCACAGATGCGCGAGAACTCGGCATTCTCTGATAAGAAACCGTAGCCGGGGTGGATGGCGTCGGCGTTGGTAATTTCGGCCGCCGCAATAATGCTGGGAATGTTGAGGTAAGAAAGTCGGCTGGGGGCGGGGCCGATGCAAACCGCCTCGTCGGCAAAGCGGACGTGCAGGCTGTCTTGGTCGGCAGTGGAGTAGATCGCCACGGTGCGGATGCCCATCTCGCGGCAGGTGCGGATCACGCGCAGGGCGATCTCTCCGCGGTTAGCAATAAGTATCTTCTTGAACATGAGCAGAACGAGTTGGAATGGCACCGCCACCGTCTAACGTCAGACGGCAGCTCGTTGCAAAAGGACCTTCGAAAAACGGATGCTAAATTACGCCGGGTCCACCAGGAACAGTGGCTGGTCGTACTGCACGGGCGAGGCATCCTCTACCAAAACCTCTACGACGGTGCCTGCAATCTCTGACTCAATTTCGTTAAAGAGCTTCATGGCCTCAATCACGCAGACCGTCTTCCCGGCACTCACCCGGTCACCCACTTTTACGAACGGACCGGCCTCGGGACTGGATGCCTGGTAGAAGGTGCCGATCATGGGCGAGGTGATGGGAACGTACTTGCTCTTCTCGGCCGACGAACCATTCTCGGAGGCTTGAGCCGCTTTTTCGGTAGCTACCGGAGGGCTGGCCGGTACCGCCGCCACTAAGCCGGTGGAGTCGGGCGGCATGGTAGCAGCAGGCGACTGGATGATGTTCTGCTGCACCTTGGCAGGCATGCTCTTTTTCACTTTCAGCGTAAGCTCTTCGGTTTCTATCTTCACCTCCTCGAGCCCCGACTTGGCGATGAAGTCGAGCAGTGATTGAATTTCGTGATAATCCATAGGGTTGGTCGTTATTTTACGCGTTCCGAATAAGACTTGGTACGCGTATCTACTCTAATCTTTTCGTCTTGGTTGATAAACAGGGGCACCTGAATCTCGGCTCCGGTATCCACGGTAGCGGGTTTGGTAGCGTTGGTGGCGGTATCGCCCTTCAGGCCCGGTTCGGTGTAGGTAACCGTCATCTCTACGAAGGCGGGCAGTTCACAGCCTAGCACCGTCTCAGTTTCGTCGTGCACGATTACCTCCACTGCTTGCCCGTCGGTTAAAAACTCGGGGGCGTTGATCTGGTCTTCCTGGATGATGGTCTGCTCAAAGGTATTGCTATCCATAAAGTGGTAGCCCAGATCATCTTTGTAGAGGTATTGGTACGGACGTCGCTCAATACGAGCCGTCGTAATCTTCACGCCCGCGTTAAAGGTGTTTTCGATCACCTTGCCCGAGGTGAGGCTTTTAAGCTTGGTGCGCACAAAAGCGCCGCCCTTGCCGGGCTTCACGTGCTGAAATTCCACAATGGTGTACAAATCGTTGTTGTATTCCATGCAGAGGCCGTTTCTAAAGTCTGACGTGTTTGCCATAATATTATCGAAAGAGACGCGCCGCGTCCACGGTGGATTAATCGCGTCTGTACTGTATTTATTTTAGGGGCTTAGCTCCCATCATATCCCCATTTCATGTAGAGCGATCCCCAGGTGAAGCCGCCGCCGAAGGCCGCCAGGATGAGGTTATCGCCTTTTTTAAGCTTCGATTCGTAGTCCCACAAGCAGAGGGGAATGGTACCGCTGGTGGTGTTTCCGTACTTTTGGATCGTGTACATCACCCGGTCAGCGCCCACTCCCATGCGTTCGGCAGTAGCGTTGATGATGCGCATATTGGCTTGGTGGGGCACCAGCCACGCCACATCGTCGGAGGTAAGCTGATTCTGCTCCATGATCTGGGCTGTTACCTCGCTCATGTGCTTCACCGCGTGCTTAAACACAGCGCCTCCTTCCTGATACACAAAATGCTCTTTGGCCAGCACTGTTTCTAGCGAAGCGGGGCGCATACTTCCCCCCGCCTTCATGTGCAGGTGCTTCGCGCCGCTTCCGTCCGAGCGCAGAATAGCATCCATCACCCCCACGGGTTCCTCGGTAGGCTCTAGCAATACTGCCCCGCCCCCGTCACCAAAGATAATGCAGGTGCTTCGGTCTTCGTAGTTGATGATCGACGACATCTTATCAGCTCCAATCACCATCACTTTGCGATAGGTGCCCGCCGCAATGTACTGGGCTCCGGTGGCCAGGCCGTACAAAAACCCCGAGCAGGCCGCCTGCAGATCGAAGCCAAAGGAGTTGACCGCCCCAATGCGATCGCCCACCAGGTTGGCGGTGGCCGGAAACGACATGTCGGGAGTAGTGGTGGAGCAGATGATCAGATCAATGTCGGCGGCTGGAGTATTGGTTTTTTCTAGCAACTGACGCGCCGCGGCGGTGGCCAGCACCGAGGTGCCCTGGTCTTTGCCCTTCAGAATGTGTCGCTCTTTGATGCCGGTACGGGTGGTAATCCACTCGTCCGAGGTGTCGACGATAGACTCTAGTTCCTGGTTAGTCAGTACGTAATCTGGTACGTAGCCACCTACTCCGGTGATCACAGCTCTTAGTTTGGTCATGCCCGCAAGGTATTGTCGGATGCTATTTACCGAAAGCGTCGCGAATTTTCAAATGGATGTTAGACTCCGCCATTCGCTTGGCCTGCAGCAACATGTTTTTAGTGGCCACTTCGCCGGATACCCCGTGTCCGATAATCACGTTGCCGTTGATTCCCAGGATAGGGCTTCCCCCTATGGCTTCGTAATTGAGCTTGTCGATAAAGCTGTCCGAAAGCCCGCGCGCGTGCAGCAGGTCGTATACCGATTCGGCCATCTTCAGAACTACGTTGCCCACGTAGCCATTGCACACCATCACGTCAGACTTGGGAGAAAAGATATCGCGCCCCTCGATGTTGCCAATGAAATTGATCCGTGAATTTTCTTTGAACAGCTGGTAGGCCGCCTGGGTGATCACGGTTCCCTTGGTCTCTTCCTCGCCGAGGTTAATCAGTGCCACCTTGGGCCGACTGATACCAAACACGTGCTGGGCGTACAAAGAGCCCAGTTCACCGAATTGAACTAGCATCTCGGGTTTCACGTCGGCGTTGGCTCCTACGTCGAGGATCACGCCGTAGCTGCCGTCTTCGCGGGGGGCAAAGCCAGCGATCGCCGGGCGAAGTACTCCGGCGCAGGGCTTTACCGAAAACATGGCACCCACGTGCATAGCACCCGTGTTGCCCGCGCCACAGAAAGCGTCGATGGCCCCTTCGGCGAGCATTTTAAACCCTACTCCGATGCTGGAGTCGGGCTTCTGACTAAAGGCTTTGGTGGGGTGTTCATCCATCCCGATGGTTTGGGGAGCGTGAACCACCTGGATGCACGGGGAGCTAACCCCGCGTCGGTGCAGTTCTGCCTCAATAACCTCCTGATCACCTACCAGCACCAGTTGGTCGTGCTCAGCAAATGCATCAACGGCCAGTGCGGCCCCGCCCACCGTTGCTTGGGGGGCGAAGTCACCACCCATCACGTCAAGGGCTACCCGCATACGACTAGGCGACCTCTTCTTTCTCCATCACCACCTTGCCGCGGTAGTACAACTTGCCGTCGTACCAGTGGGCCCGGTGGTAGAGGTGCGGCTCGCCGGTGGTGGGGCAAACCGTAATTTGCTTGGGAGTAGACTTCAGGTGCGTCCGACGTTTGTCGCGGCGCGACTTGGATATTTTCCGTTTGGGGTGTGCCATGGGCTTCTGTACTAATTACGTTATTCTTTCTTTAGTTTCTTAAGCGCTTCCCATCGAGGGTCAGCGGGTGTATCAGAGGCCACATCGACCTCCGGCTGGGGTTGAGACGAAAAAACAATCTCCCCGTCAACAAACGGTTGATCGTCCTGAGCGTACTTCGGGTGCAGGCGCTTCATGGGCACCGCCAGCGCTACGAATTCGTAGATGGGCTGCGCCACGTTAATTTGCTGCGTATGGTGCGTGATCACCACAATCTCATCCGTTAGCTCCTCTTCCTCGTCTCCGTACTGGTAGATCAACGTCTGCTCCGTATGCAGCGGATAATCAAACTCCTCCAGACTCCGGTCGCAGGTAAGCCTTAGCGTCCCACTAATTACAAACCGAGCCATCATCAGGGTTTCCTGCTTGTCTAGCGTTACGTTAGCCACCAAATCTCCCTTCTCTAACTGACTTCCCGCAAAGAGGCCAAAGAACGCTTCGTTAACGGTGTATTGATACGAATAAACTTTGTTAGAAAGCTTATAAATATCAATAGCAAAATCTTGTAAATTTGTCACGTCTAACCCCCGCTTTTCTTTAGGTCGGCAAAGTTAAGGATATAATTCTAATAAATGAAGGGTTTGCGCTGAATAAGCGGATGCCCCCTCGGAGGGTTAGGAACCTTTTAACGCCCAATAATCTTACATGAAACGGTTATTTTACCCAGCCGATGAAATAAACGGTCGGGCAATTGGTTACTCGATTGAGAAGCTACGGTAATTATGATACGATACGCCAGTCTTGTGGTTGTAATGGTTTTGCTAGGGGGGAGCACGGCCGGGGCGCAAACGTCTACCTCGGTATCCCAACCGCCCAAGCCCCTGCTGCTCGACATGAACATGCAGATTGAGGCCACCGAGGCGGTGAACGATATGTACAATTTTAAGTTCGCCCGGGCCGAGCGGCAGTTTCGGTGGATCAAGCAGGCACACCCTACCCATCCGCTGCCCTACTTTTTGCTAGGGCTAAGCCAGTGGTGGAAGATTGTGCCCAACATCTACGAAACCCGCTACGACGAAAGTTTGCTGGCCTATATGGATACGGCCACCTACTACGCCGAGCGCATGCTGGAGCAGAACGAGCAAGACCCCGAATCGGCCTTCTTCTTGTCGGCGGCTTACGCTTTTAAGGGCCGCTTGCACGCCGAACGACGCGACTGGCGCCGGGCCGCCGGAGCGGGTAAAACCTCGCTGAAGTATCTTGAAATTTGTAAGGGTAAAGAAGATTTTAGTCCCGAACTGCTGTTTGGCGACGGCTTGTACAACTACTACGCCGAGTGGATCAGCGAGAATTACGCTATCCTACGCCCGGTGCTGATGTTCTTCCCCGACGGCGACAAGGAGTTGGGGATTAAGCAGCTTAAGACGGTGGCCAACAACGCCTTCTACACCCGTACCGAAGCGCAGTACTTCTTGATGCGCATTCTTACCGAAGAGCGCGACGACCCCCGCGAAGCTTTCCGCATCTCGGAGTATCTGTACCAGACTTTCCCTGACAATGCTTACTTCCATCGCTACTACGCCCGACAGCTCTACTCCCGCGGGCGGCACCGCGAGGCCGAAGTGCAGGCCCTCACCATCATCGACCGGATTGATAGCAGCATGATTGGCTACGAAGCCACCAGCGGGCGCTACGCCGGGTTTTTCCTGGGCGAAATCTACAAGATGCGCGGTAGCCTCGACGAGGCCAAAACCTACTACCAGCGCGCCATCGACTTTGCCCAAGCGGTAGATGCCGACGAGTCGGGCTATTACCACTACTCGCTGCTGAACCTCGGGGAGATTGCTGAGAAGCAGGGAGAGAAAAGAAAGGCCCGCGATTACTACAAGCTGGTAAAAAAAGAGGCCAAGCGCAGCAGTCGGGTGCACGAACGCGCCCGCGAGAACATCCGAGCTCTGCGGCGAAGTTAAAGGTTTAAGGTGCGCCAGACCGCCCCATAACTACTGAAGCATACGCTATTTCATCAGTTGCGACTTGCTCTGTGCAAAGAACGCCGAACAAGGAATGATGAATCTCGAAGTATAAAAGTATAACACCTATTTTGAAGGGTCGTGGCCCCAGTTTTTCAGACTGTACGCCCAATCGGTATCCTGGGTGTCGCCCGAGGGCTTCTGGGCCTTGTGCCGACTCACGTACGCGTTCACCTTCTGCATGTGCTCGTAGTCAGCTTCGGTAAGATCGTCCTTTTTCTTGCGCTTGATCTCAATGATCTTCTTGGCCGACTTTCTTCCCTTCGACTCGCCGTCGCCACTGTCTTGGCCTACCGATTTAGAATGATCGGTCTCCAGCCAGTCTTCTATCTCTGCCGGAGCCATGTTTACACTTTCATTAAATTCTTGGTAGATCTCATCGCTCGATTTGCTCATAGGTATTAAGGATTAGGTTGAAAAATACGCGGGGGGGGGGCGCTCATGCAACTCCCCCGTCACGTATTTATAATACACTAACCCCGCCCGGTTGTTTGATTAAAAGTAACACCAGAACTTTCGTTTAGCCCGTCACTCAACCAGAAGTTTACTAACTCGAAGCTGCCCCGATAGGCTTTGCACACTCACCGTGTACACCCCACTGCGCAGGTGCTGCACGTCAACCTCCGTGGTCTGGTCGCTGATAGGAAGCTCTAGCACCTGCTGCCCGGTCAGGTTAAATACCGTAAGCGTGCCGCTTATGCTACTTCTTACGGTTAGCTTGTTCCGTACCGGATTGGGGTAAAAGTGCACTGCCTGCTCCGATTCGGTAACGAGCGGTTGCTCCGCCGTCTTGGCTAATGCACTGACGTACCCCGACCGGAGCGATGAGCCGTTAAGTAACAAGGCATCGCAGTACACCCACCCATCCCCGTTGGCCTCTACCCGTAGCGTATGACTCCCCGACAGGGTGCTTTCGTACAGAGTCTGCTGCAGCGCAGAGGCGCCTTTGAAACTGATGTTATCCACAAAGTTACCGTCGAGATACACCGCGGCGGTGCCTCCCCAGGGTTGCTGTTCGCCGATGAAGGCGATAGAACCACAGAAACTCACCTCCCAGGCCGCCCCGGCGTCGCTGGTTTCGTGCAGCGTGCCCTGCACCCGACCCACGAAATTTTGTGCGCCCCAGTTGCCGCTGTACACAATCCGGCCACTCATGTCGTCTAGCACTTCGGCCACCGCCTCGCAGTCGCTGCTCGGAAGGGTGTAGCGAACGGTGAGCTCCGGTGCTTGGCTTCCTGAGTCATCGTAGTCGTAGGTGCGGGCGGCTCGTTTGTTGGCATTGCTAGCATTGGAAGCGATCGTAACCACCACGTGGTTGCCCGTTTGATAACCGTCTCGGTCGACCACCGTCTGCACCAAGGCCGACAAGTCGGTTGAAGAGTAGGTTTGCCCATCCGACCAGCTGCCGGGGGTCCAGGATGCGGTTGCGCCGCTGGTCGAGCGATTGGATAGGTTGCCGTTGGCCGTGCCAAAGGTAGGAGCGTCATCCGCCGTCTGCACCCGGAAGGTAAGTTGGTTAGACCCCGACCCGTCACCCTTGGCCGTGAACCGAATGACTGCCTCGTCGATGGTGGCCCCGGGGGGCACGTCCAGCGCGAAGCGTAGGGCCGAAAGATTATCACTGCGGAAGTCCAGATCGTTGCTGGTAAGGTTAACCGCCCCGTCGGCCGACTGCTCGGCATCGTCGGAAGAAACGACTATCGTGCTCGTACCGGGCACGGGGGCAAGGTCGGCTACGTCTGAGGTGGTTGCCGTGGCGGTGTTGCTAAAGGCCGAACTGCCCGCCGCGTTGTAAGCCCGTACCCGGTAGGTGTAGGTAGTAGAAGCCGACAATAAATCGTCGTCATAGCAGGTAGCATTGGCCCCCACGGCAGCAATTTGAGTGTAGCTGCCGCTGCCGGTTCTGCGCTCTATCCTAAACTCCACCTCATCTTCCGAATTATCGCTCCAGCGCACGCTGATCTCACTGTCCGACACCACCGTGGTTGATAGAGCGGTAGGGGCAGCCGGGGGCGCGCTAACCGATACCCGAAGGCCCTCCCAGTCACCTGAAGGCCACATTTCAGCTCCCCAGTCGATCAGACGATTCAGTGTGACCTCGCGTACGCCTTGCTCACGAAACTCCGGAATCATGGTCATCCAGGCATCTTCGTAGTAGTGTTCGTGCAGGCGATACCCCATCTCATCCAGTGAAAAGGGCTTCGGCTGGTAGCTGTTGGGTCTCAGCGTGTTATCGTTGAAGTTGCTACTACCCCTGGGCCATTCGCTGTTGTCGCGGGTGCGGATTAAATCCATGGTGGCCTGTAGCAGCGCTTCCTTCAGGTTGGCCCGCTCCGAGGACGCCAGCACCGAAAAAATCCCGGAGTTTAGGTAGCGGGCCGGGTGAATCTGCCGAAACCCGATCATGCCCTGGCCCACTTTCTTGCCGTCATTGAATTGCTGCAACATCTTGAGGTGCGACAGTACGTACCGAATCGGCTGGCTGGGTCCGCCTTCGCTCCTTAGATTCATGATGTGGTCCGGTTGGTAGTTCCAGTCGACTGGGCCTAGGTTGTAGCCGTTCTTGTTGCCCGCGTTCAGGGCCAACTGTAGCTGGTACCAGGCGTTAGAGAAATACTTGCCCACCAGCACCGATTGGTGCGGCAGATTAACAATATTCTTAGCCGTGCGGTGCGGGGCCTTGTCGAACACGTTTCTGCGCAGGGTCCACCAACTCTTCGGCTCGCCGGGGGCGCCGTGAATGGCCGGAGCCTTGTCCTCTAGGTTAAACCGCTGCATGATCTCCCACTGCTTCACCATGCTCCAGCTCACGATGGTGTTGTTGAGTACTTCTTGGTCATTCCCCTGCGCGATGGCGGGGTTGAGCACAAAGTAGGTTTCGCCGTGTAGTTGCGTGGTGTGCGTGGCGAAGCGCTCCATGTAGGTATAGAGCGAACGATCAGCGATGATGGAGTTGATGTTGTGCGTAGCGATATAATCGCGCAGCGCCTCGTAAGCTCCCTGGTACGATACTTCCTGACCATCGATGTTTGTGATCCTAACCGTATTGAAGGGGTCGCCCACCAGATCGAGGGGGTGGATTTCGGGCAGCCACTCGTTCCAGTCCGGAAACTGGATGGGGGTGGGCATCTCCCGCACGTTAAAGGTTTCATCAATGTCAATGGTTTCGCGCAGCGCGCCTACCGAAGTGCCCGAGAAAGCCAGCGCCGTCGCGTCTCCGTCGTCCTCCAGCACCGCTTCTACTCCGGCACCGGCGGCCCAGGCCGTTACCGGTCGGCTATCGATGCCCGGGCCGGGTTGGTAGGGCGGATTCCAGGGGCGGGCCTGGGCCGGGGCGGGGGCGTCTAGCGAACGGATGTAGCTGGCAATCTGCTGGGCCTCGGTTTCGCTGAGGCCGTGAAACTTGCTGCGCTCCTGAATCGACCAGTTCGAGTAGTTGAAGTACTTCAGGTCCCGTCCGTCCTGCGCGTGGCAGTTGCTGCAGGAAGCCCGTAGGGTTTTGGCGTCCAGTGTAGACTCACGCAGCGACGCGCTTTCCCACAGCGTTTTCCCCTTGGCGATGTCTTGCGCGGTGTTGAGTGGGGGAGTCCAGTCTGCGGGGTCGTCTTGGGTAAAGCGATCGGCCGAGAGCACCGGCTGCCCTCCCTTCAGCAGGTTAAACTCCAGCACGCGGTAGCCCGAGGTGACACCATCCGTTTTGTTGAAGCGAAACTCCAGTAAGTTGTTACCGCTCTTAGCCCCAGTCATCGGCATCGTCATGCGCACCGTATGGTAGGCTCCATTTAGTCCACCGTACTGTTTTTCGTGGGGATAGGCTTCCGCCGTGCTGTTGGTCAAATCAATCCAACTGCCCCCGTTAAGGCGAACGCTAGCCTTGGCACCCCGCCCGGCATTCACCGATGCATCGCGGAAGGTGGGGCGGTGCACTTTAAGGTAGAGTTGATTGACCCCGGCGGCCTCGCTCAGTGAGAAGTTTACCGCCTCGGTGTAGCCATCCGGCCCGATCACCTCAATGGGAAGAACGATTGGATCAGCGGCTGCCTTGGTTGGCAAAGAGAGCAAAAAAATACCGGTTAGGAAGAGGAAGGCCCACCGGTTGCTCAGCAGTTGCTTGGTTGTGGTAGATGTTTTCATGCGAAGAGTAAGTTTAGATGTATAGAAGAGGATTAAAAACAAAGCGGTGTTCGTCCAGGAGGGGACGTTTATTCTAAAAAAATGGCCAGATGCTGACCTGAAAATGAGACGAGCGCGGGTAACGGTAGATACCAATTTGGCATTTCTCACCCAGCTTTTGACATGAAAATTGAAAATAAATGAACTAAAGAACAACAATTGTCTATTTCACAATAAAAGTTGAAGAAAACTAACACCGCCAATTTTGCATCTCGCTTACCAACATAATCTTCCGAGCGGCAGTTGTAGCACTAATCCTACGCTATTAATCTCAATATAATGTCAGCAACTAAGCAATACGACGCGATTATCATCGGCTCGGGCCAAGCGGCCAGCCCGATGGCCAAGTACCTGGCCGGAAAAGGAATGCAAACCGCGCTGATTGAGCGGCGCTACCTGGGTGGCACCTGCGTGAACACCGGCTGCACGCCTACCAAAATGCTGGTCGGTTCGGCCAAAGCTGCCTACGATGCGCGCGACGCCGAACGCTTCGGGGTGCACGTTCCTGAAGTGAAAGTAGACTTCCAGCGAGTGATCAAGCGCAAGGACGACATGGTCATCCACTCGCGCGAAAACCAGCAAGAAAGTCTGGGGGATACGAAAAACCTGGAGATCATCTACGGTGAGGCACGTTTCGAAGATGACAGCACGCTGGTGATTGACCTAAAGGAGGGAGGCAAGCAAACCATCACCGCCGACCGCATCTTCATCAATACCGGAGCCGACAACCTGATTCCCCCGGTAGAAGGACTCGACGAAGTAGAAATTTACGACAACCGCACGATCATGGAGTTGGACGAACTGCCCGAGCACCTGATCATCGTCGGCGGGGGCTACATTGGGCTAGAGTTTGGGCAGATGTTTTACCGCTTCGGCAGCAAGGTGAGCATCTTCCACGCTCCCGATCGCATTCTGGACATTGAGGACGAAGACATCTGCGCCGAGATGACCAAGATTCTGACCGACGAAGGCATTAACATCCATACCGGTTGCAAAATCACTAAGATCAAGCGCGAGGGCAAGGAAGTGATTCTGTCGGGTGAGCAGGGCAGGGGGCTCAGCGAAGACCATCGGTGCAGCCACATCCTGTTCGCCACCGGTCGAAAGCCTAACACCGAAGGACTCGGATTAGAAAACACCAGCATCCAAACCGATGATAAAGGGCACATCAAGGTGAACAATAAGCTGGAAACCGATGCCCCTGGCGTCTACGTGATGGGCGACGTAAAGGGTGGGCCGCAGTTTACGCATATCAGCTACAACGACCACCTCATTCTAAAAAGAAACCTCTTTGAGGGTGGCAACCTTACCACCGACGACCGAACGCTGGCCTACACCGTGTTCACCGACCCGCAGCTGGGTCGCATCGGGCTCAATGAGCAACAGGCCAAAGAACAAGGAATATCCTACCGGGTGGCTAAAATGCCCATGACCAAGGTGGCCCGCGCCCAGGAGATGGGACACACCCAGGGAGTGATGAAGGTGCTGGTAGGCGACGACGACCGCTTGCTCGGAGCTTCGGTGCTGGGCATGGAGGGCGGCGAGATCGCGAACGCCTTCCAGTTCGCCATGCTCGGCGGCGTGACCTACCAACAACTCCGCGACGCGGTCATCTCGCATCCTACCCTGCTGGAATCAGTAAGCAACTTGTTTTCTGACTTATGATCGTTAACCAAACCAAAGCGGGCTGGGACATTATCTTCCAGCGGGCCCACGCGCTGCTGGCGGGCAAAATCGCTATGCAGTGGAAGGTAAGTGAGCGCCCCGAACCCTGGCCCGACGTGCTGTCGGCCATCGTAGACCACGACGACGGGCAGCGCGACTGGCAAACCCGGGCGCACCTCACCGACGCGGGCGCACCACTCGATTTCACCTACCAGAAGCTTGACTTTGCGCAGGCCAAACGCACGGTGCGCAACGCCCGCTACCGCTCGCGCCGGATCGCCCTGCTCACCTCAATGCACACTTCCGCGCTGTACGAACCCCTGCGCGGCACGGACCCGGAGCTTGACCAGTTCCTGGACGAGCAGCAGGACTATCAGCAGAAACTACGTCGCAACCTGAGTATCCGCAAAGACGAAGCGGAGAAGATATATCGGCTGGTGTTCTTCTGCGACGCCTGCTCGCTGGTGCTGTGCAAGAATGAGGTGCCCGGCAACGGCAACCGGCTGGAGTTGGCTCCTCTTCCAGATCAGCAAACCGCCTACATCTTCCAGCGCGACGATCAGCAGTTGTCCGTGGAACCCTGGCCGTTTGAGGACTCTACCTTCACCGTGGAGGCAGATGTGTTCCGTCTCCGGCAACTCTCGTTCAAAGATGATCAGGAGCTGCACGA
>JBASAY010000202.1:0-15574 GCA_049650865.1 Tunicatimonas sp. | reverse complement strand
TGGCACTCCGAAGTCGCTTTATGAATTTCATAGGTCAGAAATCGTAGAGACAAGCCATGTAACAGAGAATTTAGCTTCGTCGCTCTCAGCGTGAAGTTATCAGTCGAAATTTTTCTCATGTAGAGTGGTTAGCACTCTACGGTTCCAGGTGGTGCCAATAGGCACAAAATTAGTGGTCACATTGCCCGATTTGTCAATCAGTACAGAATTTCTATCATTAGTTGCTCTAGTTGTTGGCCAGTCATCGTAATATACCTGAGCGATGGCGGGGTTACTACAGAGATAAGCAATTGTTAAAATTGCCACTAATCTATAACAAGTCGCGAACATTGGGTATAGCTTACTCATCTTGTGGAGTATTTATATTAGAAACAAACAGATAGTAATAAACCTGGCCAGGAAAGGGCGGTCTTCGTTCTCCCGCGTACTTCTTATATTCGCCGCTGAATACGACCCACTTGCCTACTTCTTTGAACTCGTCGGACAGATCGTTACATACTATACCGGCATCTCGGGAATCGTAAGTTCCGTCAATGCTTACAAGGATAATCCATTGGTTTATCGTACTATCGAAGGTTACGATTCCCGCTTCACCCACTACTGCCTTCACTGTTTTAGCGCTGGAGTTGCAGGGTACATTATTACATTCATCACAATCGGATTGACTGCATCCTACGCTGGCGAAAGCAATAGGAATAAACGGCAGGGCAGTCAACATTAGTACCCGTGACCAAGACTGGTAATAGCGCTTTCTTTTTAAAGTGTTCATAATCTTATGAGTTAAGGGTTAAGAGTCTGCTACAAAGACCCCAATCAGCAGCTAATAGATGGAATGCTGCTTATATTTCGTTCGACGTTTTCAATCATATCGATAGCAAAAGGTAACTTGCCTACTCGGTTACAGGACTTTGGGCATCCTCCTTCAAATAAATGGTTGCCAAACTGACGATTGTCATCCGTATCGCATACATTAGTAGGGTTTACTACTATAAATACGCAGCTTTGCCAAAAAGTCGCAGCCCAACCCTAGAAATAGTTGCGATGGAGCTTACTAACCTCAGCGACGAAGCCTTGGTGACCCACTACCGGCAGGAGGGACGCGACCCGCGCGATCCTAAGTTACTAGCCGAACTGGTGCGGCGTCACGAAACGCGGGTGATATCCGCCTGTGCCCTTCACGTGAAAGATCGCGAAACGGCCCGCGACCTGGCGCAAGAGGTGTGGATTCGGGTGTTCACCAAACTGGATCAGTTCCGACCCGAGCGGGCCGCGTTTGTCGGCTGGCTGTTTATCATTGTACGCAACCGCTGCCACGACCACCGGCGGCGCGACAAGCACCATTTGCACGAAGAGATTTCGCGTAAGATTGTTGACCGGCTGGAAGACGACCTCGATACCGAAGGAGTGGTTAAGCCTACCGTAGAGATCCTCCGGGAGCTGATGGAACTGATTAGCGGGGAAGAGAAGCGGCTATTGTCGCTCCGGTACGACCAAGGCTACTCGATCAAAGAAGTTCAGCACATAATGGGGCTAAGCGAGCCTTGCGTGAAGACGCGTGTGGCCCGGGCCCGCCACAAACTGCAACAACTGCTGGAAAAATACCGAGAAGCGTCTCCAGCCTGAGTGCTTCGGTATTATCAATCAAGACAGTCCAACCTACTCAAACGGAAGTACCTGCGGTTTGCGGCCTACGAAGTCGCGCAGGCGGGGTAGGGGGATGCCCCCGGCGCTGAAGCCGATCCAGCTTTCGCCCGGCGGGGCGTTGGGGTACACCACCATCCGCACCTGAAAGGTCTTGAAGGCCAAGTTCTCGTTACGCACCCGAAAGCCCAGCCCCACCCCGTGGTAGGCGCGCGTCTGAAAGAGGCGCTCGTTATCCTCGGCGATGAGGCCGGTATCCAGAAAGCCAAACAGCGCCAGCCGAAAGCTGTACAGGTTCCAGGGGGGGTAGGCTACGCCCTCCAGACTAAAGGTGAGGCGCTCGTTGCCCTCCAGCGCCACGTTGCTGAGTCCGCGGATGCCGTCGTCGCGCCGGATGCTGATGTACCGGTTCTGGAAGTCGATGGTAGGCGGCCGCCGGATGCCGCGGGTGTAGTTACTCCGAAAGAAGAAGCGAAAGCGACTGCGGCGGGCGTAGAACAGGTAGCTGTAGCTATCCAGGGTGAACTGCAGCACCCCCTCTTCTATCCGGCGCTGCCGCCAGAACCCCCCGCCACCGGCCCCCACCGATACGTAGCCCAGCGGCGTCACGTAGTTGCCCCGCGCGTACGACAGTCCGGTGAACCAACGATCGTTGTACTCTCCGTACTCCGGCCCCACCACCAGCTCGGCCAGCTGCCCCACCGGAATGTCTTCGGTGCGTCCGTAGGTGTACACCAGCTCCTCGGTGGTGAAGTAGCGCTTCGAGAAGGTAATCCCCGCGAGCAGCCTCGTGCGGTGGTGAAACGCCGGGTTCAGTTCGGGACCTACCGGCGGGCGCTCATAGAAGTGCTGGTGCCGCCCCCCCACACTCACCGACAGGCGGGTGCGGTCGTCGAAGCTGTTGAGCTTGAAGCTGCGGGCCAACCAGTAGTCCTGCTCGAAAGCGCTGTAGCGGATACGGGGGATGTTGCGTTCGTCGGTAAAGGTGTCTAGGGCGGCGTAGGCGTTAATCTCGGGAGCGAAGGTGAGACGCCGCTGGTAGCTGATATTGGCACCCCCCGCGAAGCGAATGTTCGGAACGTAGAACGGACGTTCGGTAGTTACCTGATAAATTTCGTTAAAGTACGTATTGGCGTAGCGCAGATTGGCCTCCACGAACGACCCCCGGATGTTGGGGAGTCGGTATATGCCCTCGTAGCCCACCCGCTGCGGTAGGTCCGAGTCGATAGAGATGGAGTTGGCTAATTCGTGGCCGGAACCCAGGATGTTGCGGTTGCTCACGCTGGCGCTGCCCTCGATCCACCCGCGGGGCCGTCCCGAAAAGGAGTAGGGGATCACGTCTTCGGTGATCAGCAGCAGGTCTACCGTGTCGCTACCGTCGGCGCGGGGCTGCACCAGCAGGCGGGCATCACGAATAAAGGGCAAGCTGCGGATGATGCGTTCGCTGTCGGCCAAGTGGGTGGCGGTGAGCGAGTCGCCGGGCCGCAGCAACAGGTTATTGCGCAACACCCGGTTGTGGGTGTTGATGTGGAGCGCATTGTAGAAGCGCGACACGCTCCGGACGGCGCGCTCGGTGGTGTCGGTAACGCTGGGGCCAAACACCGCTAGCTTCTTGATGCGGATGTCACCGACCACGCTGCCCTGGGTAAAGGTGCCGCGCCGCACTTTGGGCGTTCGGGGGGCAGCAGTGGACGGTGCGCCACCTTGCAGATCGAACAGCGCGTCGAAGAGCTGACGGCTGATCTTGCCGCGGTCCATGCGCCGCTTCACCTCCTGATAAAACGCACTGTCGCGCGACAGGTCAGCTCCTTTGATGATCGCTTCCATGTTGGAGCGAATGGTATCCACCACGTAGATCACCGTGTCGCGGTCGGTAAAGAACACGCTGTCGGGCAGTAGCACGAAGCTATTGCTAGTCACCACCACCGTGTCGATCACCACCATCTTCACCCGCGTGGTGTCTTGGGCCCAACCGCTGGAAACGGCCAGCGTGAGCGCCATGGTCAGGCAAATACCAGTAAGTGCGGATTGGTACAAGTTTGGGTAATGAGTAATGAGGGAATGAAGAATGAGTAATGAATGATGTATAAATGGAGGATAAGAAAAGTCTGGTTACTAATCATTAAACTTTATTCTGATAATTTTCTCTGAGGCTCGTGTCGACACGAGCCTTAAGAATTTATCGGAATATCTTCTATTAGTCATTGATCATCAATCACCAGTCATTAATCATTAACCATTCATCACTAAACATCGCTATTTTTCTTTAGTTTTGCCGCACGATGGTGCCGGTTTAAATATTCAACCCGAATCCGTATTGCTTTGCCTACGCTGATGAGGAAGCTGTTGCTTAGGGTGTATTCTACCTACGGATTGGTGGTGTTTGGGGGAGTGCTGGTGGTGCTGTCGCCCCTGTTCTGGCTCGCTAGTCGGCGGCCGCAGTGGCACCGCTACGGACTGCAGCTAAACGGTTTTTGGTCGCGGGCCTTCTTCGGACTCATGGGTGTGCCCGCCCGCGTTAAAGGAGCAGGATACATCGATCCGCAGCAAACCTACGTTTACACTCCCAACCATTTTTCGCTGCTCGACATTGCGCTGGTAGGCTACATTCCTCAGCCCTTTGTGTTCATCAGCAAGCTGTCGCTCACCCGCCTGCCGCTGTTCGGCTGGGTAATTCGCACCTTCCACATTCCGGTGGATCGCGGTAGCCCCCGCAGCAGCTACCAGGCGCTGCAGCAGAGCCTACGCAAGATTGAGGAGGGCAAAAGCATGGTGATGTATCCCGAAGGGGGCATCCGTACGCCTGCTCCGCCCCGGCTGGCGCACTTCAAGAGCGGCCCGTTTCGGGTGGCCATCGAGAAGCAGGTGCCGGTGGTGCCGGTAACCATTCCCTACAACTGGTTCATCTTGCCCAATGATAAGAAGTTGCTGATGCGACCCCGCCGCCCGCTGCTCATCTTTCACGAACCTATTGCCACCGCCGGGCTCACCGAGGCCGACATTCCGCAGTTGCGCGACCGGGTGGCGGCGGTTATTGCGCAGGAGCTGTCGGGGTATTATCCGGCTATCCCTGAGTTGTCCTCATCAGAAAATGTTGAAAACGCATTACCCACTGATGGGCATACTGATCATGATGCCCTTGTTACGCTTTATCGTGGCGTACACGTAGGCCATCCGGATTATCATAACGCTTTGAAAGGTAGCGCGGTGCCCTGCGGAGGGGAGGCAACTCCGGCGCAACACAATTCTGGCAACTATAAGAGCACATTTACTTCCTGGACGCTTCACCGAGGGGTAGCATATCATCATGCTAATAAACAAGGGCCAGGCGGCGTAGTATTAAAAAAAACAGTTAAATTAATGGCAACGGTACCTTCTCCTGATATTTTCGCTGAACTGGAGGTGCTAGTACACGGAACAATAACCGGCGCAAACGTCATAGCACCGCCAGGGTCCGGTACACCGACTGCGTACTAATTGGAACGACTATGGATACCCATCCTGATTTTAGCAAGCTGGTTTGCCTGCTGGAAAAAGAGCAGAATAACCCTCAGGTACGAACCTGCCTGGATCACCTGAAGAACGGCGAAGTGTACTTTGAACCAAATGACCCTTTAGAGACGGGTCATCTGCATAAAGTATACGAAAACCGGTTTCTTACTCAGCAGAACATCACTAAGAATAGATCAGTTGAGGGGTATCAGCAACTGCTAGACCAACTAAAGAGCGAAAGAGATCAACGCATAAGAAACTTCGTGATCGCAACCGATGCCGGATCCTTTGTAGTATTTACTTCGGTAGCTATCGACCGATTTATATCTATTTTGCAATCCTCCAATTACACGCTTACCAAAGCAAAGAAGTTGAGTAAAGCTTGGCAGCAATAGAGAGTATTAGATGAAGGGCTTGTTAAGCGTTAACCCCCAACCCGAATGAAAATAGACCAGACTACCGTGCGCAAGGTTGCCCACTTGGCGCGGCTCGACTTTGCCGAGCGCGACGAAGCGGCGATGTTGGAGAGCATGAGCGAAATCCTGGATTGGGTGGAGCAACTCAACGAGGTAGATACTACCGGGGTAGAGCCCCTTACCAATATGTCGTTCGAGGTAAACTCCCTACGTGAAGACCGGGTAGGGGAGCACCTACCGCGCGAGCGAGGTTTGCGCAGCGCCCCCCGGCACGATGGCGAGTTCTTCCGCGTGCCCAAGGTGCTGGAGTAATAAGCACTACCATCACGAAGTACTAATGGTAATTGTCAGTCATTTTCTGATCTTATTCTATCCTCGCAAAATAGAGTAGTAAACACTATATTTAGAGTTATGAAAGAAGAGCTAAAAACAGTGATCAAACGGCTTAAAAGCTTGCCGCTAGATATTCAAGTCGAGTACGCCAACAAAATCAATGCGCATTTAAATCAGGTAGACGAATTACGCGAGGAGATACAGCACGGGCTTGATAGTGGTGAACCGACCATATTTGACTTAGAAGAATTTAAGACAGAAGCTCGCGGACGCCTAAAATCCCGTCAAAATGCCAGTGGTTAAATATACCCCCGCTGCGAAACAAGACCTGTTCGATATATGGGAATGGGGTGTTGATAACCATGGGAAGGTACAGGCCGAACGGTTTGCAGATGAGATTGCTCAAACTTTTCTGAAGATTGCCGCTATGCCATATGCATATATAGAACGACCAAAATTAGGCGAGGGTATCCGATCTAAGCCATTTCAGAAAAAATACACTATCTTTTATTATCCAATCGAAGAGGGCATTGTAGTGGTTCGGGTGTTACGCGGGAGCCGTGACATTGATATCGAGTTCTCAACAAGCGGCATTTACTGATCTTCCTTTTCCAAAATACAGGGGGCGGTGACCAAGTACCGCTTTTTTGGTAAACTCCCTACGTGAAGACCGGGTAGGGGAGCACCTACCGCGCGAGCGAGGTTTGCGCAGCGCCCCCCGGCACGACAATGAGTTCTTCCGCGTGCCCAAGGTGCTGGAGTAGCGTATTAAACATTTCACAATACCATCGTACTGTACTACTCTTCCGGGGGAAGTATTTCAGTAGAGAAGGTGCCGTAGGTGATACGCACCGTGTCGGGGAAGTTTAGCTCATCAATACGGAAGAAGTCAACCACTGCAAGGGTCATAGAGAAGCGCCCCTCTATTCGTCGGGAAGCCGAGTCGTAATGGGTGATGACAAGCTCATTTTCATCAGCTTCCTCTACCATATGGAACGCCTCACCTAGAGCGTCTCCCTCTAGCGTGTGAAACGAGGTGAACGTAAGGTCTAGAGCACACTCACTTTCTCCAGTGTTTCTTTTCTGTAGCTGATAAGTGCCCTCCTGGTTCGGAAAGTTGCCGATACCTAAAGACATACGCGCCAGACCAGTTTCGTCGTAGTAAACAAAGTTTAAGGTTAGGTTATCGTCATTGCAACCCGAATTGCCTGCTATAGCCGCAAAGGTGAAGGGGCGACCGTTGAGTAACAGGTCAGCTTCTCCGTAGCGTCCGGCGGTCTCTGCCTCACAAACTACGTCTTCTTCGCTACAGGCCACCAAACTTGCCAGCAGCAGTATTCCTATAGTCAACAGTTTCATCTTTTTAAAGAGTTAGTCTGCCCGAGCCCATCAGGCACCGGGCAGACGGTTTACAAACGTTATTCTACGACTAAACGCCGGGCGTACTGCTCATCGCCTACTAACAAACGGTAAAAATACACCCCGGCCACTAAGCCTTCTCGTTCCAGGGTAAGCTGATGGTGTCCGGCTTCTTTGGTTCCTGCGGTTAGCTGCTTCACCCATCGTCCGTCTAAAGTCACAATGTCCAGACTAACGATTTCGGGTTGGGCTAGGGTGAAGCCTAGTTGAGATTAGTTGGTCAGTTGAACCCTTCGTCACCGGTTTTTAACCGAAAAGTATAGCAGTACTTAACTGACAACAGGATCGGCAAAAAGGTTGGAATGCGAACTGGGCTATCCTTTAGCTTCCGACAACTTCGCATAATACGGTACATGGCCCGCCGTTATTGAAGAATATTTGCTAATTCGCACGCTATGACTCCCGCGCCGCGTACCAAGCCGACCCCCCGTATGAATCAGCTGTTTTTTTGGCAACGATGGCACCCCGATAGTCGCCGGGCGTACGGATTGCTGCTGGTACTGCTCGCCGTTGCCCTGATCGCCTGGGGAGTAAGCGCGCTACGCGGTCTGGAGGGTAGCGTCGACTGGGAACTACTCTCGAATGTAGAGACGGTGCTCCTGCCCGAAGCTCCGGTGTCGGTGGGGGTATTCGACTTCAGCCGCACTACCGACTATTACGTAGTAAACGAAACCTACTGGGGGAGTAACCTGAGGATGTCTCCGGGGGCAGCCTACGGACTGCTGGCTGCCCTGGCCATCACGATGGTCTTTCTGCTGGTGATCATCTCTACCTTTACAGGATTCTGGTTTTACCTGGGCAATCTGGTGGTGGTGGCCCTGGTGCTGGGCATGAAGTGGGAGCAGCTGCAACTTTTCGGCACCACCGGCCGGGTGGGAGCCGGAGTGGTAGTCGCCCTATTTTTGGTGGCCACCTTCTTCTTTCAAAAGATTCGTCCGGCCGCGGGCCTGCTGCCTCGCTTGCTTACCTTTGCCGCCCTGGTGGTGCTGGTTGGCTTGCTAGTGCACTTTGCTTCGTCGGCGGGTGGTGCCCCCCTGCCGCACCCCGCCCTGTCCCTGATCAGCTACGGGTTGCCGGTGCCCATTGTGCTAAGCCTGTTCTTTATCTTGCTGGTGGGGCACGAACTGGTCAGTTGGTTTCTGAAGCTGATCACCCAGAACAACGCTCCGGGCAGCAAAAATACTTTTTTGCACTTTACGGCCATCACGGTGATCTATCTGGCTAACCTGGGGCTGCTGGTGCTTCGCAACATCGGGGTGATCGACTGGGACATTCTGTACCTCAACGCCTTCTTGGTGCTGGCCATCTGTACGGTGATCGGGCTGTGGAGCTTTCGCGACCGCGAGCAGCAGTACGGGTATATCTTGCCCTTCCAGCCGCTGGGCGCCTACCTCTACGCTTCGCTGGCGCTGATTACCTTCGCTACGCTGGCCTTCTTCTTTGCCACGGCCAACGACCCGGTGCTCGAAACCTTCGAGGATACCATTGTGTACAGTCAGCTGGGGTTTGGCTTTATCTTTTATGTGTACGTGGTGGCTAACTTCATTCAGGAGCTAGCCACCAACCAGCGGGTATACCGGGTGGTGTACCAGCCGCCCAACCTGCCCTACGGTACTATGCAGATCGTAGGACTGGTAGCTACCGTCGCTTTTTTTGCCCGGGCCGGACTGTTCCCCTTCTACCAGGCGGTGGCGGGCTATAACAATGCGCTGGGCGACCTGTACCAGTACAAGGGCGATCTGTTTCTGGCCGAGCAGTACTACAAGCTGGGCGACCAGTACGGCTACAAGAACCACCGCTCGAACTACGCGCTGGGCGCGCTGGCCCGCGTGCAGAACGATCCCGCCCTCACCACCTTTTACTTCAACGAGGCGGTGCAGAAAAATCCGAGTCCGCAGGCCTACGTGAACCTGGGCAACGCTTTTCTGGAAACCAAGCAGTTCTTCGAGGCGGTGTTCGCATTTCGGCAGGGACTGGAGGAATTTCCGGAGAATCCCTATTTACAGAACAACCTGGCGCTCACCTTCGGCCGCACGGCGGTGCTGGATTCGGCGTTGTTTTACCTGCAACGGGCGGGCGCCGGAGACGAAGTTCGCGACGCGTCGGAGGCCAACACCCTGGCGGTGCTTACCCAGAGTAGCACCGCGGTGTCTATCGGCACCGATTCGTTACTCCGGGAGGTGGTAAGTGATACGGCCTACGTGTCGGCGCAGGTAAATGCCCTGGCCTTCGCCCAGCGCTACGGATCCGGGGTGTCACCGGGTGGCGCCCCACCCGCTACCTTCCGCTGGCAGGAGTCAGCCGACTCGTCGCTCAACAGCCTGCAGTTTGCGCACTTGTATAACTATCTGCTCACGCGCTCGTCGGTGGATACCGCCCTGCTGCGGCGCGCCCAGACCCTGGCGCAGGAAGGGGCGGCGGCCTACCAAGAACCCCTGTCGTTGGCGACGGCGGTGGCGCAGTACCGGGGCAATCAGGTAGTCGATGCTCTGCGGGTAGTGGATCGCTTGCAGGCCGTTAACGCGTTTAAACAAGGGTACTACCTGCATATGATGGGCCTGTGGACGCTGGAGCAGCAAGCGCCCCGCATCGCCGAAGACTTCTTCGCGCGGGCCGTCCAGGCTGGGTATAATGACGCTCGCTTTAAGCAGGGGGTGAGTCTAAGTGAAGCGGCCGCCCTGCCCGGCGGGAGCACCGCGGCAGCGGCAGACTTCTGGAACGAACAACTGACTGATTCTACTGCCGCGCCGGTAGCGCGAGATATGCTGACGATCTTCTCGGACCAAGCCCTACGGCAAGCGACCGACACCGCTACCGACGTGCTGCTGTACCAGGCGTTGCGCTACCGCTATCCGCAACTAGACGACGCGCTACGCGAGCAGATTTGGCAAGCCTTTGACGATCCGAACTACCGGGTGCTTGCGCTGCACGACCTGTGGCTGCGCTTCGGCGACGGTTTGGACGAGCGCTGGGCCGCTTGGGCCGACGACCTTCCGGCTGACGCCGACCTGTCGTCCGACGGTCAGGTTTACGCGCACTGGATAGCGGCCTTTCGGGCGGAGCGAGAGGGTGATATAATAGCATTAAAAGAAGCCTCAGCGCAGCTTCAGCCCCTGGGGCGGCAGCACGTCTACTGGCTTACCTACTTTCGAGCAAAGTTGGCGCAGCAGGCGGGTGATAACGCTCAAGCCCGCTCACTGTACGACTTCTTGTCCGAAAATCCTTTCTTCAGCCGGGGCTACCTGGTCGCGATAAACTACCTTTATCCCTCCAACAACGACCCCACTGCCGCTTACCAACGCTTGCTGGATGCGGTGGAGACCAATCCCTACAACGCGGCGCTGCTGCGCGCCTACGTGCTGGCCGCCCTGCACGCCAACCTGGAAACCTACGCCGAAGAAGGGCTGGCCGACTACCGGGCGCTGGTAAGCGAGGCCGACTACGTAGCCTTCGAGCAAGAATACGAACGGGTACTGGCCTCGGTGACGGTAGATTTTTAGCGATTCTGTGGCGCGTTGTGCCCTTTTTCGGTGTATCTTGCCGCCCATGAAGATTTATACCAAAACCGGCGACGCGGGCACCACCGCCCTCTACGGCGGCGCCCGCGTATCAAAGTCCGACGAGCGGGTAGAAACCTACGGTACCATCGACGAACTCAATGCCCACCTAGGTCTACTACGCGACCAGGAGGTGAACCAGGATCGCGCCGGTCTCTTCCAGGAAATCCAGGAAACGCTGTTCGTCATCGGGTCTCATCTGGCCGCCGATCCCAGCAAACCGTCGATGAAATTGCCGCCCCTCCCCGAGGGCATGGTATCGCACCTGGAGGAGTCTATTGATACGATGGACGCGGCGCTTCCGGCCATGCAGTTCTTCATTCTGCCCGGCGGGCACCCGGCGGTGTCGGTAGCGCACGTGGCCCGCTGCGTATGCCGCCGCGCCGAGCGGCAGGTAGTGCGCTTCGGTCAGCACGAAACCGTAGACCCCGTGATCATCGTCTACCTCAATCGCTTGTCTGACTGGCTCTTTGTGCTGGCCCGCACCATGGGGCAGGAGCTGGGCGTGGATGAGATTCCGTGGAAGCCGAAGAAGGACTAGTTTGAAGGATAAAACATAGATTCTGGTAACCGTGGCGGAGATGACTTCGGCAGTTCTAGAAATTGCTTCTAACTCAAGTAACTAGTGAAATGACTATCTCGATTTTAGCAGCTAAAGCAGCTTACTGCCTCGTCATTACGTGATTAAATGGAACACCTCTCCCTTGTAGAACTCAATGAACTGGTCAAGCAGGCGCTATCGGCGCAACTGCAACCGGCCTACTGGGTGGTGGCCGAGATCGGTGAACTGCGGGTGGCGCAGAACGGACACTGCTACCTAGACTTGGTAGAGAAGGGTGACAATCGGCTACTGGCCAAGATGCGGGCCACCATCTGGTCGTACACCTTTCGCAACCTGCAGGGCTGGTTCGAGTCGGTTACCGGCGAGGCGCTGCGTCCCGGTCTTAGGATTCTGGCGCAGGTAGAGGTGAAGTTCCACGAGCTATACGGGCTGAGCTTCAACGTGAAGGACATTGATGCGCAGTACACCCTGGGTGAGCGGGCCCGACGGCGGCGGGAGGTGATTCAGCAACTCATCGACGAGGGCGTGTACGAGATGAACAAGGCGCTGCCGCTGCCTGTGGTGCCGCAGCGCGTGGCGGTGATCAGCTCGCCCACCGCGGCCGGACTGGGAGATTTCATGGACCAACTGCAACACAACCGGGGCGGCTATCGCTTCGAGGTGCAGTTGTTTAAGGCCAGCATGCAGGGCGACGCGGCCGAAGCCAGCATCGTGGCGGCCCTGCTGGAGGTGTACGATTGCCTGGAGCGGCAGGGGCCGTGCTTCGACGTGGTGGTGGTGATCCGGGGCGGCGGCGCGCAGGTAGACCTCGACTGCTTCGATACCTACGGACTGGCTACCCACATCGCGCAGTTCCCCCTGCCGGTGATCACGGGCATCGGGCACGAGCGCGACGAAACCGTGGCCGACCTAGTGGCGCACACTAAGATGAAGACCCCTACGGCGGTGGCCGAATTCCTGATTAACGGCCTCACCACCTACGACGAGCGCATCGAAGGCTACCGCCAGCGCCTGGAGCGCCAGACGAGGCACCTGCTTCGCGAGCAAGCCTACCAATTGGACAACCGCCAAACCACCCTGCGCTACGCGCTGTCGGCCCAACTGCAGCAACAGTCGCAACGCCTTGACCGGCGACAAGAACAGTTGCAGTACGCCGCCCAAAACCACTTGCGACAGCAGCAGGATCGGTTAGCCCGCTGGTCCGAAGCCTTGCGCGCGCAAACGCAGCGTCAGCTGCAACACTGGCGCCAGCAACTGGATACGCAAGGTAAACTGCTTACGCTGGTAGATCCGGCCAGTATTCTGCGCCGCGGCTTCACTCAAACCTACGTGAACGGGAAGCTGCTAACCAAGGCCACCAAGATACCCAAGGGCAGTGAGGTGCGTACGCTCACTGCCGACCAAACACTAATTAGTACTTTACAAGAACAACGACCCCGCGACGATGGCCAAACGAAAAGCTAAATCCACCTCCACGCCCGACCCGGTGGTGCTCACCTACCAAGAAGCCCAGCAGCAACTGGAGCAGATTGTAACCGCCGTCGAGAACGAAGAGCTCGACGTAGATCAGCTCTCCGAGCAGGTGCAGCGCGCCATGGAACTGATCTCCTTCTGTCGCCGCAAACTGAAGCACACCGAAGAATCCATTCAGCAAGCTTTCGAGGACGAGTGAGGTTCTAGGGATTATGTTGAAGGTTCTAAGTTAAGCGAGAACCTTTAACCTAGAACCTAGCACCTATTCACCAGATTCAGGAAACACAATTGTACGGTTGCCCGTGATAATGATGCGGTGCTCTAGGTGGCTGCGTACGGCGCGGGTAAGTACGGTGCGCTCAATGTCAGCCCCGATGCTGGCCAAGCTCACGGGATTACTCGCGTGCGACACGCGGGCCACGTCTTGCTCGATGATTGGGCCTTCGTCCAGGTCGTTAGTGGCGTAGTGGGCGGTGGCCCCGATCATCTTCACACCCCGCTCGTAGGCGCGTCGGTAGGGACTGGCCCCCTTAAAGGCCGGTAGAAACGCGTGATGAATATTGATAATCCGGCCCGCGTAGTGCGATACGAACTCCGAGCTTAGGATTTGCATGTAGCGGGCCAGCACCACCAGATCAATATGGTGTCGTTGCAACAGCTCGCGCATCTGGGTCTCCTGTTCGGCCTTGTTAGACCGATCGACGGGTAAGCAGTAGAAGGGCACCCGAAACTGATCAGCCAGGTATTCCAGGTCAGGATGGTTGGAGATGATGAGGGGAACGTTGGTTTTGATCTTTTGTTGGCTTTGCCGCTCGAGCAAATCGAACAAGCAGTGACTGGCTTTGGAAACCAGGATGGCGGTGTTGGCCACCTCGGAGGCGTAGTGCACCGACCAGGTCAGGCGAAGCGCTTCGGCCAGTTCTTCGAATTGCTTCGCGAGTACTTTGCGCGTGTAGGACACGCCCTGCCCGTCGAGCTTGATGCGCATGAAGTACTCGTTCTGAATCTCGTCGGTAAACTGCTGGCAGCTCAGGATATTGTAGTTGCGTTCGGCGAAGAACGAGCTTATCTTGGCGATAAGTCCCCGCTGGTCTTCGCAGCGGATTAAGAAAACAACGGTCGCATCGTTCATACGCGCAAATAAACGAAGATTATGTCAGTTTCGTCGAGCTATGGATGACCTTAAACCATCGCGCCTCGTCCGTTTGGTAGCCATCCAAACCATGCTACAGGCGAAACGGCGGCTCACGGCCCGCGAAATGGCCAACAAGTTCGACGTAAGCCTTCGCACCGTGTACCGCGACATGCGGGCCTTGGAGCAGGCGGGGGTTCCCCTGTACGCTGAGGAGGGTAAGGGGTACAAACTGGTGGAGGGCTATACGCTGCCGCCGGTGGCACTGAACGAACGAGAGGCCAATGCGTTGGTAACCGCCGAGCAACTGGTGGCGCGCAATAAAGACGCTTCTTTCGTGAGCGATTACGCTGCCGCGATGACCAAGGTCAAAGCGGTGTTGCACCGCGCTACGCAGGAAAAGGCCGAACTGCTGGCGCAGCGGATCGTCTTTCGGAACAATCCTCAGCAGGTTAGTAGCAGTGATACGTTGGCTACATTTCAGTTAGCGATTACTCACCGCACGGTGATAGAAATAGTCTATCAAGCTTTGTCTGATCAGCGGCAGACGCACCGGGTGGTTGAGCCTTTGGGATTGTATAGCACCCATGATAACTGGGTGCTGATCGCTTGGTGTCGGTTGCGCCGTGACTACCGCTCCTTTCGGCTGGACTGTTTCCGGGCGGTGAAACTACGGGACGAAGTCTTCGCGGATCGCAGCTTTGATCTAGCGGAGTATTTCGCCGACTGCCGAAAAAAATTCTTGCCCCCTGACACAGGGTTGTCACCGACCGGAACTACGTTTGGCACTTCTCAACAAACCCCCATCCCGATGAACCAAATAACCGTTGCCCCCTTTACCGCAGTCGGCATTAGCGTACGTACCACCAACCAAAACGGCCAGGCCGCCCGAGACATTGCTGCTCTCTGGAAACGGTTTTTGGGTGAAAACCTGGCCGCGCAGATTCCCAACAAAACCAGCGAAGCCATCTACTCGGTGTACACCGACTACGCCGGAGACCATACGCAACCCTACACGGTGCTGCTGGGCTGCTGCGTATCAACGACCAACGAAGTGCCCGACGGAATGGTCGCCAAGCACTTTTCGGGAGGTGCCTACCAATCCTCGGTGGCCAAAGGTGACTTGTCTGAGGGGATCGTCTACCAAGCCTGGGCGGATGTCTGGAGCTCGAATCTAGACCGGGCCTACACCGCCGACTTTGAGGTGTACGGAGAAAAAGCGCTCAATCCGGAAGATGCCGAGGTGGATATCTTCGTAGCGGTAAACCAGTAGTAGGGATGCGAGAGCAGCTAGACAATTATTACCTACACCTGCCGGAGCCTACGCAAGGGTGTTTTCTAGCGATGCGGGACTATATCCTAGCCTACGATCCGCAGATCACCGAAGCCTGGAAGTACCAGGCACCCTTCTTCTGTTACCGGGGCAAGATCATCGTCTACCTATGGATCAATGGCAAAACGCAGCAACCTTACCTGGGGGTGGTGGACGGCCGACACATCGAACATCCGCAGTTGCAGGCAGACGGGCGAGCCCGTATCAGGGTTCTGC